>NZ_CAXAQI010000007.1:0-324609 GCF_963970695.1 Pseudomonas sp. EL_65y_Pfl1_R83
AGAAAGAAGCCGTGATCGGCAGATGCGCGCCTTGGAACGCAAGGCACGCAAACTGGGATTGCAGCTGGTTAAAGCGGCTTAAATTTTAAGAGCAAAAACAATGAGTTAATTTTTGTTTGATAAGAGCTGGCTTGCCTGCGATAGGGCCGGCCCAGTCAACCCAGGACTTGGCGCTTAGGCAAATACGCCGGCAAATAAAGCCCCACATACGCATCAAACACCCGCATCCCTTCCTCCGCCATGCGCGGCGTGATCAGCCCATGCTGATGCACCGAGCGCGCATACACGCGGTCGCTCAGTTCCAACGCCAACGCAAACACATCAACATCGCTGGGCAACGTCGGCACTTCAAAGTGACGGTTGAACACGGCAAGCATCAGGTCGCCCAATTCCAGGTCATGCTGACGGTCGGCCTGGGTCACTTCGGTGAGCCCGTGCTGCGCCAGGATCAACTGTCGCGCGGCGGCGTCATGATCATAGATGGTGAGCATGCGCTGTTCGACGATGCAGGACAGGTCGCGCCAGTGCTTGAGTGAATCGTGCTCAATGGGCGCCTGGATGGCTGCCCGAAAAGCGGCGTGCACGTCAGCGGTCAACGCTTCCAGCAATGCCGGCACGCTGGCGAAGAAGTGATAGACCGACGAAGGGGGAATCTGCGCGCGTTCGGCCACGTTGTAGATCGACAAACCGGCCACGCCTTCAGCGGCCAGCAAGGTGCGGGCGGCGTCGAGGATCGCATCTATCCGGGCCTGGCTACGGGCGCGGGGTTTGCGAGGGGCGGCGGGGCGGGTGGTCATGGAAGTCTCCTACAAGGCAGCAGGCATTGTATGAGCAGGAACCGGTGTTGTCTGCCTGGCCGCCTTCGCGAGCAAGCCCGCACACACAGTTGATTGCATTCCAAACCTGGAACTCGGTCAAATGTGGGAGCGGCGGTGCGACGATTCGACTTGCTCGCGAAGAGGCCAACTCGGTCTCCCGGAATAAACCCATAAAAAAACGCCGCAACCCCCTAAGGCCTGCGGCGTTTTTTATTGCAGCAACCGTTTAAACGGTATGCAGGTACCAGTTGTACTCAAGGTCGGAGATGGAGTGTTCGAACTCCTCCAGCTCACTTTCCTTACAGGCGACGAAGATATCGATGTATTTAGGATCGATGTACTTGGCCATCACCTCGCTGTCATCCAACTCGCGCAGAGCATCACGCAGGTTGTTCGGCAGGCTTTGCTCGTTCTGCTCGTAGCTGTTGCCTTCCACTGGTGCATTCGGCTCGATCTTGTTGGTCAGGCCGTGGTGCACGCCTGCCAAAACAGAAGCCATCAGCAGGTAAGGGTTGGCATCGGCGCCAGCCACGCGGTGTTCGATCCGCACGGAATCGGCTGCGCCGGTCGGTACGCGGATCGCCACGGTGCGGTTATCCAGGCCCCAGCACGGCGAGTTCGGCACGTAGAACTGTGCGCCGAAACGTCGGTAGGAGTTGACGTTAGGGCATAGGAACGCCATTTGAGCGGGTAGGGTCTCCAGCACACCGCCGATCGCGTGACGCAATGCGGCGTTCTGCTCGGGATCCTCGCTGGCAAAGATGTTCTTGCCGTCTTTATCCAGGATCGAAATATGTACGTGCAAACCGTTGCCTGCCTGGCCTGGGTAAGGCTTGGCCATGAAGGTGGTGTCCATCTCATGGTCGTAGGCGATGTTCTTGATCAGGCGCTTGAGCAATACGGCGTAGTCACACGCTTTGATCGGGTCGGCGACGTGGTGCAGGTTCACTTCGAACTGCGCCGGGGCACTTTCCTTGACGATGGCGTCGGCCGGGATGCCTTGCTCTTTGGCACCTTCCAGGATGTCCTGGAGGCAGTCGACGTATTCGTCTAGGTCGTCGATCAGGTAGACCTGTGTCGAATGCGGGCGTTTACCGGAGATTGGCGAGCGGGGCGGTTGTGGGCGGCCGTTCACGTTTTCCTGGTCGATCAGGTAGAACTCAAGCTCGAAGGCAGCGCAGATGGTCAGACCGAGGTCGTCAAATTTGCTGACAACTTGCCGGAGCACTTCGCGCGGATCGGCGAAGAACGGCTCACCTTCCAGTTCGTGCATGGTCATCAGCAGTTGCGCGGTAGGGCGCTTTTGCCACGGCTCATTGCACAGGGTGTCGGGGATTGGATAACAGATTCGGTCAGCATCACCGATGTCCAGGCCCAGGCCGGTGCTTTCCACCGTAGAGCCATTGATATCCAGAGCAAATAAAGAGGCAGGCAGGTTAATGCCATTCTCGTAAACCTTGTGGAGGCTGGTGCGTTCGATGCGCTTGCCGCGCACCACACCATTCATATCCGCAATTAGAAGGTCTACGTACAGAACCTCAGGATGATCCTTAAGGAACGCGTTCGCTTCATTAAGCTGAACGGCACGCGGGGGTACCGACATGATGCAACACCTTTGTTGTTAAAAATATCAATCATTGATCTTTTCTGGTTTCAGTCAACCCGAACGGCATGCCGAAGTCAAGCGAGGCCTTTTTTGCCCTAAAAAAGCGCCCTGAGGGCTTTTTTGAGGCTTTTTGGGGCGGCTTTTTGGGTTTGAAAGGCTTGGGACTCGCAGGCTTGAGCGGGCCGTGTTGTATTTTTTACGGGGGAGTTGTGTAAAAAAATGAACAAGGCTAAGCTCGATTCAAACCCATAACAGCAATAATACCGGGGTGCTTCATGTTTCGCCTGCCTCCACTTGGCGTCTCTGCCTGCTTCAGACAGGCTTTGTCATCATTCAATTCTTCCTCTGTAAACACCCGCAGCCCGGTCAATATTCTTGACGCCTCGGCTGACCTCGTCTTTGCCCACTCGCTTTCCTCTTGCCTGCTTCTGAGCGGCTCCCGCGCAGGGTGCTGCTCATGATTCTGCACGAGTTTGGCCTGAGGAATGCAACGCTGCAGCAAATGGCAGGTAAGCTCCTACCCTGAATGAAAAAACGACGCGGATGCTGCGTCAAACAACGCCTGGCCTTTAACGGATGCCAGGAAACCCAGCCCAGAGGCATTTATGAGTAACAACCTCGACCAGCTCACCGATTGGTTGAAAGACCACAAGATCACAGAAGTCGAATGCATGATTGGCGACCTTACGGGTATCACCCGTGGCAAGATCTCGCCAACCAACAAGTTCATCGCTGAAAAAGGCATGCGCCTGCCCGAGAGCGTTCTGTTGCAGACCGTGACTGGCGACTATGTCGAAGACGACATCTATTACGAATTGCTCGACCCGGCCGACATCGACATGATCTGCCGCCCCGACCAGAACGCGGTATTCCTGGTGCCCTGGGCCATCGAGCCCACCGCCCAGGTGATCCACGACACCTACGACAAGCAAGGCAACCCGATCGAGCTGTCGCCGCGCAACGTGCTCAAGAAAGTCCTCAAGCTTTACTCCGACAAAGGTTGGCAGCCCATCGTGGCACCGGAGATGGAGTTTTACCTGACCAAACGTTGCGAGGACCCGGACTTTCCGCTGCAACCGCCGATTGGCCGTTCCGGTCGCCCGGAGACCGGTCGGCAATCCTTCTCTATAGAAGCCGCCAACGAATTCGACCCTTTGTTCGAAGACGTCTACGACTGGTGCGAGCTGCAGGAACTGGACCTCGACACGCTGATTCATGAAGACGGCACGGCGCAGATGGAAATCAACTTCCGTCACGGCGATGCCCTGTCTCTGGCCGACCAGATCCTGGTGTTCAAGCGCACCATGCGTGAGGCCGCACTCAAGCACAACGTGGCCGCCACCTTTATGGCCAAGCCGATGACCGGCGAGCCTGGCAGTGCGATGCACTTGCACCAGAGCATCATCGACCTCGCCACCGGCAAGAACGTCTTCTCCAATGAAGACGGGAGCATGAGCCAGCTGTTCCTCAACCACATTGGCGGTCTGCAGAAATTCATTCCTGAATTGCTGCCGCTGTTTGCCCCCAACGTGAACTCGTTCCGTCGCTTCCTGCCCGATACGTCGGCGCCGGTGAACGTGGAGTGGGGCGAAGAAAACCGCACGGTCGGCCTGCGCGTACCGGATGCCGGCCCGCAGAGCCGTCGTGTGGAAAACCGCCTGCCGGGCGCCGACGCCAACCCTTACCTGGCGATTGCCGCCAGCCTGCTGTGTGGCTACATCGGCATGGTCGAAGGCCATGAGCCGAGCGCGCCGGTGGTGGGGCGTGGTTACGAACGACGCAACCTGCGCCTGCCGTTGACCATCGAGGACGCCCTTGAGCGCATGGAAAACAGCAAGACCATCGAGAAATACCTGGGTCAGAAATTCATCACAGGCTACGTCGCGGTCAAGCGGGCCGAGCATGAAAACTTCAAGCGCGTGATCAGTTCGTGGGAGCGGGAATTCCTGCTCTTTGCCGTCTGATGCGCCGGGCGCGTCCTGGAAAAGGCGCGCCCTCACCTGAAAAGTCTAGGAGAGTGGTATGTCCAGCAACAACCCGCAAACCCGTGAATGGCAAGCTTTGAGCAGTGACCACCACCTGGCGCCGTTCAGCGACTTCAAGCAATTGAAAGAGAAAGGCCCACGGATCATCACCAAAGCCCACGGTGTTTACCTGTGGGACAGCGAAGGCAACAAGATCCTCGACGGCATGGCCGGCCTGTGGTGCGTGGCGATCGGTTACGGTCGCGATGAACTGGCTGACGCCGCCGCCAAGCAGATGAAAGAACTGCCGTACTACAACCTGTTCTTCCAGACCGCTCACCCACCGGTGCTGGAGCTGGCCAAGGCCATTTCCGACATCGCGCCTGCCGGCATGAACCATGTGTTCTTTACCGGTTCCGGTTCCGAAGGCAACGACACCATGTTGCGCATGGTCCGCCACTACTGGGCGATCAAAGGCCAGCCAAACAAGAAAACCATCATCAGCCGCAAGAATGGCTACCACGGCTCTACCGTAGCCGGCGCCAGCCTGGGCGGCATGACGTATATGCATGAACAGGGCGACTTGCCGATCCCGGGCATCACCCACATTGCCCAGCCGTACTGGTTTGGCGAAGGCGGCGACATGAGCCCGGAAGAATTCGGCGTGTGGGCGGCCAATCAGTTGGAAGAGAAGATCCTTGAGCTGGGCGTGGACAACGTCGGTGCCTTTATTGCCGAGCCGATCCAGGGTGCCGGTGGCGTGATCGTACCGCCCGCCAGCTACTGGCCGCGCATCAAGGAAATCCTCGCCAAGTACGACATTCTGTTTGTGGCCGACGAAGTGATCTGCGGTTTCGGCCGTACCGGCGAGTGGTTCGGCAGCGATTTCTACGACCTCAAGCCGCACATGATGACCATCGCCAAGGGCCTGACCTCGGGTTACATCCCCATGGGTGGCCTGATCGTGCGCGATGACGTGGTGGAAGTACTCAACGAAGGCGGTGATTTCAACCACGGCTTCACTTACTCCGGTCACCCGGTCGCCGCTGCGGTGGCGCTGGAAAACATCCGCATCATGCGCGATGAGAAAATCGTCAGTCGCGTTCATGACGAAACGGCACCGTATTTGCAGAAACGTCTGAGGGAGCTTGCTGATCATCCGCTGGTGGGTGAAGTGCGCGGCGTGGGCATGCTCGGTGCGATTGAGCTGGTGCAGGACAAGGCCACGCGCAAACGTTACGAAGGCAAGGGCGCAGGCATGATCTGCCGCACGTTCTGCTTCGAGAATGGCCTGATCATGCGCGCCGTGGGCGACACCATGATCATTTCGCCGCCGCTGGTGATCAGTAAGGCCGAAATTGACGAGCTGGTGACCAAGGCTCGCCACTGCCTGGACCTGACTTTGGCGGCATTGCAGGGCTAAGTGCTAGGCTCAGTGCGCGGCGGCTTTCGAGCGTTGCGCATCGAGCCGTTATAAATGAGGCTTTGGTTGAAAGCCGGCCTCAGAACTTGCCAGACTGTCGCCCTGTTTTGTTGCCCTGTTAGACGGGCCGCAGAACCCTGTAAGAACGTGGCCTAAAAAAGAAAAATTGGAGCATCACCAAATGAAGGCATTAGGTTTGAAGAACGCTGGCAAGACCCTCCTCGCCTTGTCCCTGATGGGCGCAATTGCGGGCGCTGCCCAGGCAGACGATAAAGTGCTGCACGTCTACAACTGGTCCGACTACATTGCACCGGACACCATCGCCAACTTTGAAAAAGAGTCGGGCATCAAAGTGGTGTACGACGTTTTTGACAGCAACGAAACCCTGGAAGCCAAGTTGCTGGCAGGCAAGTCCGGCTACGACATCGTCGTACCGTCGAACAACTTCCTCGCCAAGCAGATCAAGGCCGGTGTGTATCAGGAGCTGGACAAGTCCAAGCTGTCCAACTACGACAACCTGAACAAATCCCTGCTCAAGGCCGTGTCGGTCAGCGACCCGGGCAACAAGCACGCCTTCCCGTACATGTGGGGCTCGATCGGCATCGGCTACAACCCGGAGAAGGTCAAGGCCGCGCTGGGCGTGGACAAGATCGAGTCGTGGGACGTGCTGTTCAAGCCTGAGAACATCGCCAAGCTGAAAAGCTGCGGCGTGAGCTTCCTTGATTCGCCAACCGAAATGTTGCCGATCGCGCTGCACTACTTGGGCCTGCCGACTGACAGCCAGAAGAAAGACGACCTCAAGCAAGCCGAGGCGCTATTCCTGAAGATCCGTCCTTCGATCGGCTATTTCCACTCGTCCAAGTACATCTCGGACCTGGCCAACGGCAACATCTGCGTCGCCGTGGGTTACTCGGGTGACATCCAGCAGGCCAAGTCCCGCGCGGCTGAAGCCGGTGGCAAGGTGAAAGTGGCCTACGACATTCCTAAAGAAGGTGCCGGCAGCTTCTTCGACATGATCGCCATCCCTAAAGATGCCGAAAACGTCGACTCGGCCTACACGTTCATGAACTACCTGCTGAAGCCGGAAGTGATGGCTTCGATCACCAACAGCGTACGTTTCCCGAACGGTAACGAGAAGGCGACCGCACTGGTCGACAAGGACATCACAAGCGATCCAGGCATTTACCCGTCAGCAGAGGTGCAGGCCAAGCTCTACGCCATTGCGGACTTGCCGGCGGCAACCCAGCGTGAAATGACACGCAGCTGGACCAAGATCAAGTCCGGTAGATAAGGCGGTAAATCTGTAGGCGCGAGTTTGTGTGGGGGCGAGCAAGTCGGCTCCCACCCAAACCGCCTCCTACAAATTAAATGACAGAAAGTTTTGCCGGATCGGTTTATCGAAGGTAAGTTGCGCGCCGGTTTTGTTGCCGGGCAACAACTTTAAGGCCCAACTATTCAAGAGGACCTCCACTTGCCAATTTCTTTATTTCGCAAAGCCTTGCTGGTGGGTGCAGGTATCACGCTGGCTGTCAGCGTGCAGGCCGCCCCGACTGTGAATATTTATAACTGGTCGGACTACATCGGCGACGACACCCTGGCCAACTTTGAAAAGGCCAGCGGCATCAAGCCCGTGTACGACGTGTTCGATTCCAATGAAACCCTGGAAGGCAAGCTGCTGGCCGGGCGTACCGGCTACGACGTGGTGGTGCCGTCCAACCACTTTCTCGGCAAGCAGATCAAGGCCGGGGCGTTCCAGAAGCTCGACAAGTCATTGCTGACGAACTACGCCAACCTTGACCCAGTGCTGCTCAAACGTCTGGAAAAAAACGACCCGGGCAATCAGTACGCCGTGCCGTACCTGTGGGGCACCAACGGCATCGGTTACAACGTCGATAAAGTGAAGGAAGTGCTGGGTGTCGACAAGATCGATTCCTGGGCCGTGCTGTTCGAGCCGGAGAACATGAAGAAGCTGGCCACGTGCGGTGTGTCGTTCATGGACTCGGCGGATGAAATGCTGCCCGCGGTGCTCAACTACATGGGCCTGGACCCCAACAGCACAAACCCGGCCGACTACAAGAAAGCCGAGGAAAAACTGCTGAAAGTGCGTCCTTACGTGACCTACTTCCATTCGTCTAAATACATCTCCGACCTGGCCAACGGCAACATCTGCGTGGCCGCAGGTTTTTCCGGTGATGTGTTCCAGGCCAAGGCCCGCGCGGCCGAGGCGGGCAAGGGCGTGAACATCGCCTACGCGATTCCGAAAGAAGGCGGCAACCTGTGGTTTGACGTACTGGCGATCCCCAAGGATGCCGCCAACGTCAAGGAAGCCCACGCCTTCATCAACTATTTGCTGCAGCCTGAGGTGATCGCTCAGGTCAGTGATCACGTCGGTTACGCCAACCCTAACCCTGGGGCGGACAAGCTGATGGAGCAATCGATACGCACCGACGAAGCGGTTTACCCACCGCAGGCGGTTCTCGATCGGACATTTGTCAATTTCGAGCTACCCCCGAAAGTGCAACGTTTGATGACCCGTAGCTGGACCAAGGTCAAGACGGGCAAGTAAGGCTCAGACTATCCAAGGTTCGCCCACATCGGGTGAGCTGCAAATTTTGTTGGGAGTTTCGTAAATGGCAGTTGCCTCCGGCGCCTATAAGAAAGCCCTCGAGGGCGACCAGACACCGAAAAAGGTGCTGGTCAAAATCGACCGGGTCACGAAGAAGTTCGACGAGACGATTGCCGTGGACGATGTGTCCCTGGAAATCAAGAAAGGCGAAATCTTCGCCTTGCTCGGCGGTTCGGGTTCGGGCAAGTCCACCTTGCTGCGCATGCTCGCAGGTTTCGAGCGCCCGACTGAAGGGCGTATCTACCTCGATGGTGTGGACATCACCGACATGCCGCCCTACGAGCGGCCGATCAATATGATGTTCCAGTCCTACGCCTTGTTCCCACACATGACGGTGGCGCAGAACATTGCGTTCGGCCTGCAACAGGACAAGATTCCCAAGGCTGAAGTCGACGCCCGCGTGGCCGAGATGCTCAAGCTGGTGCAGATGAGCCAGTACGCCAAACGCAAGCCGCACCAGTTGTCTGGTGGCCAGCGCCAGCGTGTGGCCCTGGCGCGGTCCCTGGCCAAGCGCCCGAAACTGCTGCTGCTCGATGAGCCCATGGGCGCCCTCGACAAAAAGCTGCGTTCGCAGATGCAGTTGGAGTTGGTGGAGATCATTGAACGCGTGGGCGTAACCTGCGTGATGGTGACTCACGACCAGGAAGAGGCCATGACCATGGCCGAGCGCATCGCGATCATGCACCTGGGTTGGATCGCCCAGATTGGCAGCCCGATCGACATCTACGAAACGCCAACCAGCCGCCTGGTGTGCGAGTTCATCGGCAACGTCAACATCTTCGACACCCAAGTGGTGGATGACGCCGAAGGCCACGCGGTGCTCAAGTGCCCGGACCTGGACCGCGACATCTACGTGGGCTACGGCATCGCCACCGCTGTTGAAGACAAGTCGGTGACCTACGCCATCCGCCCGGAAAAACTGCTGGTCACCACCGAAATGCCAACTTGCGAGCACAACTGGTCCAGCGGCAAGGTGCACGACATTGCTTACCTGGGCGGCCACTCGGTGTTCTACGTGGAGCTGCCGAGCGGCAAGCTGGTGCAGTCTTTTGTCGCCAACGCCGAGCGCCGTGGGCAGCGTCCGACCTGGGGTGACCAGGTCTACGTCTGGTGGGAAGACGACAGCGGCGTGGTACTTCGCTCATGAATATGAAGAAGTTCAAGCGGCGCTTGGATCGCATAATCCCCAGTGGCAAGCAGGTGGTCATCGGGATTCCTTTCCTCTGGCTGTTCCTGTTTTTCGCACTGCCGTTTTTCATCGTATTGAAAATCAGCTTTGCCGAAGCCGATGTGGCGATCCCGCCGTACACCGAGATCTACACCTACGTTGAGCAGAAGCTGCAACTGGTGCTGAACCTGGCGAACTACGGTTTGCTGGCGGGCGATGAGCTGTATATCGCCGCGTACTTGGGCTCGCTCAAGATGGCGTTTTTCAGCACGCTGCTGTGCCTGCTGATCGGCTATCCGATGGCTTATGCCATTGCTACCGCGCGCAAAGAGATGCAGACCGTGCTGGTGCTGCTGATCATGATGCCGACCTGGACCGCGATCCTGATCCGCGTGTATGCGTGGATGGGCATTCTCAGCAACAACGGTCTGCTCAATAGCTTCTTGATGTCCATGGGGTTTATCAACGAACCGCTGCAGATCCTTAACACCAACATCGCGGTGTACATCGGCGTGGTCTATTCGTACCTGCCGTTCATGATCCTGCCGCTGTATGCCAACCTGGTGAAACATGACCAGAGCCTGCTGGAAGCCGCATCGGACTTGGGTTCGAGCACCTTCAACAGCTTCTGGAAAATCACCGTGCCGCTGTCCAAGAACGGCATCATCGCCGGCTGCATGCTCGTATTCATCCCGGTGGTGGGCGAGTTTGTGATCCCGGAACTGCTGGGCGGCCCGGAAACCCTGATGATCGGTAAAGTGTTGTGGCAAGAGTTCTTCAACAACCGTGACTGGCCGGTGGCGTCTGCCCTGGCGGTGGTGATGCTGGCGATCCTGATTGTGCCGATCATCCTGTTCAACCGCAGCCAAGCCAAAGAGTTGGAGGGCAAGATATGAAGCGCTTCAGTTTCTCGAGTTTCATGCTGGTAGTGGGGTTGTTGTTTATCTACCTGCCGATGCTGATCTTGGTGATCTACTCGTTCAACGAATCCAAGCTGGTGACGGTGTGGGGCGGTTGGTCGATCAAGTGGTACGTGGGCCTGCTCGACAACACGCAGTTGATGGGGTCGGTGGCGCGTTCCCTGGAAATCGCCTGCTACACGGCGCTGGCTGCGGTGGCGCTGGGCACGTTGGCAGCGTTTGTGCTGACGCGCATCAGCCAATTCAAGGGCCGCACGCTGTTCGGCGGCCTGGTGACCGCGCCGTTGGTGATGCCGGAAGTGATCACCGGTCTGTCGCTGTTGCTGCTGTTCGTGGCGATGGCGCAGATGATCGGTTGGCCGCAAGAGCGTGGCGTTGTCACCATCTGGATCGCCCACACCACTTTCTGCGCAGCCTATGTGGCGGTGGTGGTGTCAGCGCGCTTGCGTGAGTTGGACCTGTCGATCGAAGAAGCGGCGATGGATTTGGGTGCGCGGCCGTGGAAGGTGTTCTTCCTGATCACCATCCCGATGATTGCACCGTCGCTCGCAGCGGGCGGCATGATGTCGTTCGCGCTGTCGCTGGATGACTTGGTACTGGCCAGCTTTGTGTCGGGGCCGGGTTCGACCACCTTGCCGATGGAAGTGTTCTCGGCGGTGCGCCTTGGGGTTAAGCCCGAGATTAACGCCGTGGCGAGCTTGATCCTGTTGGCGGTGTCGTTGGTGACCTTCCTGGTGTGGTTCTTCAGCCGCCGTGCCGAAGAACACCGCAAGAAGGCTATCCAGCAAGCGATTGAAGAAGCGGCGGCGGATGGCTGGAAACAGCCGGACAAGCGCCGGGCGCCTGCACCGGTCTAACTGACGGAGCGCGGTAAAAATGTGGGAGCTGGCCTGTGGCCAGCTCCCACATTGATCGGGTTTACAGGCCGCTATCTCGCAGGCAGTAATTTAAGAATGCCGCGCGTATTCGCCGTCACTTCCTCATCGCTGAAATGCGCCTGCTCATACCCGCCTTCGATGTAGGTTTCTGCCTGGTCGCCATAGTGCTTGTCGAACGGCACCCCGCTTTGCCCCACCGGGTTGATGGTCAGTGCGTGAGCCGCATCGGCGAAATCGATCAGGCGGCGGGTGGAAGGCCCGTAGGTCACTGGCCACGGTGCCGGGCCGATAGGGGCCGACTGGTTGTTGGGCACTTCGTGGGTACCCGGCGCCGGGAACGGGCCGACATTCACGATCAGGTCCAATGGCTTCTGCGAGCCCAGCGGGTGGCCGTGGGTCAGGGTATGGGCCTTGCCCCACTGCCATTGGCTTGGGTCATCGCCGAAAGTGGCCTTGAGGTGCACGAGGCTGTTGTCCCAGGCGAGCTTGACGGTGTCGGCGCGCTTGCCATCCCACCACGGCGAATCCTGCGCGGCGGCCAGGCGTGGCAGTGCGGCGTCGATCACGCGGGTGCTGAGCAGGGTCTTGAACATGCCATCGCCGAGTTTCGGGTGGAAAGCGGCGTCGGCCAGGTTGAACAGGAGCTGGTTGAACAGCGTGGCGCTGGTAGAGTCCAGCGGGTAATCACCTTTCCAGGTGGCCAGTTGCTCCACCAATTTCAACTGCGCCGGGTCCTTGACCACCTCACGCAGCACCGGCAACAGCGGCGCCAGCAGGCGTGGGCCGAAAGCGGTGGTGGTGCCCAGTTGCAAGGCTTGGCTGTTGTCGACATCCCACTTCACGCTCTTGTCGCTCAACTGCGCGTTCAACTGCTGCCCACGGTCGGCCAGGTTGTAATAACCGGGAATCTCCATGCCGGTCGGCGAGACAGGTTGCGCGTTGGCCGACACCACGTAGCCACGCGCCGGGTTTTCTTCCTGGGGGTTGGCGCTGAAGGGGTAGAAGCCCAGCTTGTCGGCCTGGGCGCTGCCGCCGTCAAGGATAAAGCCGGCATTGGTACCGGCTGGACGAATTGGCAATTGCGCCGCCGCCCACCAGCCGATATCACCCTTGGCATTCGCCCACACAATATTCAGCCCCGGCGCAGACACCTTCGACGCCGCCGCGCGCGCCTTGGCCAGGGTGTCGGCGCGGTTGAGCTGGTAGAAACCTTCGAGGATCGGGTTCTGGGTGTCGAGGAACGCCCACCACATGGCAATCGGCGTCTTGCCGGCACTCTCGCCGAGCACGTCATTGATGATCGGGCCGTGGGGTGATTGGCGCAGGGTCAGCGTGACGGGCGCCTGGCCTTTCACCGCAATCTGTTGCTCGGTGCTGGTCATGTCGACCCACTGGTCGTGGTACCAGACCTGATTGGCATTTTCCGGGTTGACCTTCTCGGCGATGAGGTCGAGGTCATCGTTCTGGAACATGGTCAGGCTCCAACCGAAATCCAGGTTGTGCCCCAGGAACGCCACCGGCACCAGTGCGTTGTGATAGCCATACAACTCAAAACCCGGCGCCGACAGCTGCGCCTCGTACCACACCGATGGCACCGAGAAGCGAATATGTGGGTCACCCGCCAGCAACGGTTTGCCGCTCTGGGTGCGGTTGCCGCTGATAGCCCAGGCGTTGCTGCCTTCGAACTGCGGCAAGCCATTGTCGGCCAAGGCCTGTTCGCTCAGGGCGGCGATGGCGCCGAGGGTTTGCCAATCGCTGGCGGCGAGGTTCAGGGCGCCCTGAGGTTGCCAGTCGAGGTCGAAGACTTTCAGGTAGTCGCTGCCCAGTTGGTCGCGTACGTAAGTCAGCAGAGGCTCGGTACGAAATGCGGCAGCAAAGCTGTAGGCCATATACCCGGCGACGCTGATGCTGTCCTCGGCGGTGAACGGCCGCTTGGGAATGCCCAGCACGTCGAACTCCATCGGGCGGGCGTGGCTGTCCTGATATTGGTTGATCCCGTCCAGGTAGGCTTGCAGGGCCTTCCAGTGCGCCGACTCATGATCCAACTGCGCCACATAAGTGGCGGCGCGGTCACGAATGCGCAGGCTGCGGAACAGCTTATCGGTCTCCAGCAGCTTGGGCCCAAGCACCTCGGCCAGCTCGCCACGGGCCAGGCGCCGCATGATCTCCATCTGGAACAAGCGGTCCTGGGCGTGGACGTAGCCCAGGGCGCGATACAGGTCGGTTTCGTTCTCGGCACGAATATGTGGCACGCCGCGGTCGTCGTAGCGCACGGTGACCGAGCCTTGCAGGTTGGCCAGCTCAACCGTGCCCTGGCGGGTCGGCTGCTTGCTGTACACGTACCAGCCGGCGCCGAGCGCCACCAGCACTACAAGAACCGCGAGAGTCCGCAAGACGCGCTTCATGAACATTCCTTACCAAGAGAGGGGTGGCGAGTTACGAGCCTTTTAGCCAGGAACAATAGCAGCCCACCGCCAGGGTGTGCGTGGCATTCACCTCGCGCCCCGCTCCAAGGGCCTTCAAGATCGGTTCAATAAAACTGTTGCCGGAATTGCACGTCAGGCCTTCACTGTAGGGCCCGAAATACGCGAGCTTGCCGCTGCGATCCCAAATGCCCACCGCCGGGCTGGCTGGCACTTGGTCGGCGCCGGGCAGGGCGGTGAGGGTTTTCATTGTGCGCAGGTTGTCGGGCAGTTGGCCGTGGCTCCCAGGTTTTTGCAGCGCATAGAACTCGACCCCTTGGGGTGCGTAGTGCTCGATCAGTTCGCCCAGGTGTTGTTGGTTGCCGACATTGCACGGGCAGGCTGGGTCCCAGAAGTGCACCAGGCGAATCGGGCCTGGGCCGGCGAGCTCGGCCGGCAGCTTCAATGGGTCGCCGGAAAACACCGCCGTGTGTTCGCTGAAGGCGCGCAGGTAGCGGCCCTGGAACCAGTCATATGCGGCCCACAGCACGCCGGTGCAGATAACCAGGATAAGGCTGGCGAACAGGGCGGTGCGGTAGGGCTGTCGCATTCAGATGTATCCTCAGAGGTCGCGTAGCTTGCCATGCTTGTCCTGACAGATGAATATCGCAGCTCGATATTCATCTCTGCCGTAAGTCTGGAACCCTTTATGCCTGTCACCTTTGACCCCGATCATCTGCGCGAAAGCTTGCGGCCCCTGGGGGATGCGCAACCGCTTTCAGCCGAGGCGCGGGTCTACCAGCGTTTCTACGGGCTGGATCTGGCCGCGCGCAAAGTACCGGCGGTCAGCCGCCTGGGGCGTTTCGAGGTAGAAGGGTTTCAGGTAGTCGCGCAGGTGTGGTGGCCGCCTAAGCCTGTGGCGACGATGTTCATGTTCCACGGCTTTTACGACCATATGGGGTTGTATCGCCACGTGGTGGACTGGGCGTTGGACCAGGGGTTTGTGGTGATCGCCTGCGATTTGCCGGGCCATGGGTTATCCAGTGGCGAGCGCGCCAGTATCGATGATTTTGCGGTGTACCAGCAGGTGGTGCAGGCACTGTTCGCCGAGGCCCAGGCGCTACAACTGCCGCAGCCCTGGCACCTGTTCGGGCAAAGCACCGGCGGGGCGGTGGTGGTGGATCACCTGCTCAACCATGGCGCCGATAGCCCGGCCCAGGGCAAGACCTTCCTGCTGTCGCCGCTGGTGCGGCCGCGTGCCTGGGGGTGGTCGCAGGTCAGCTATTACCTGCTGAGGCCTTTCGTCAAAGGCATTGCGCGGCGCTTCAGCGAGAACACCCACGATCCCGAGTTCAAGCCGTTCCTCGAGGCTGACCCGCTACAGCCGCGGCAACTGCCTACCGCCTGGGTAGGTGCATTGGCGCGCTGGATTAAACGCATCGAGGCCGCACCGCGCAGTTCGCGGCGCCCGGTGATTGTGCAGGGCGAGGAAGATATGACCGTGGACTGGCAGCACAACTTGCAGGTGCTGCGCGGCAAGTTCGACAGGCCTGAGGTGTTGATGCTGGCGCGGGGCAGGCATCATCTGGCGAATGAGATTCCGGAGATTCGTGAGGCGTACTTCAAATACCTGACGGATAACCTGAAGTAACACGATGCAAATATGGGTGCTGGCAAGCCCGCTCCCATATTTTACTGGGTCAGACTTGAGGTGCTTTGGCCGACTGCCAGCCCTGCGCGAATCGCAGCCAATGCCGCCTGGTAATACGCCTTACCCTCCGACGACTCCGCAAACGTAGCGAATTCTTCCAACTCCGGGTCAGACAAATCTCGATAAACGTACAGCAGCGTGTTGTTCAAATCCTTGTCGATCTGCTGCATCAACCGCTCACGCTGGCCATTCAACATGCCCAGCGCCTGGCCGCCGCCCAACAGGCCGGGGATCATCTGGCTCAGGCTGTCGGCCGCCACGCCGGCAATCGCCAGGCTGACTTCCGCACCGGCCTCACGGGCTGGCAAGGCCTGGGCCAGGTGGCCAATGATCAGGCTGCGTGTGGCGTCGGCTTGGATTTTTGGCAGGCCCTGAGCGTTTTTCGCCAGTTGGTCGCGACGCGTCGCCAGCAACTCGGCGGCGACAATCTTGCGGCCCAAGGGCGATTGAAAAAACGCCAGGGCAGGCTTCGGGTCCGCCAGGTTCTTGCGCAATTGCACCTCGGCACGCTGGTCCATGGCCTGGGCGGCAAAGCGTTTATTGCTGTTGTCCACCAGCGCCTGGTACACCGCTGGCGGCAGGCTGTTGCGGTAGCGTTGCTGGGCCGCACTGAGGGCGTCATTGAAATGCGCACGTTGTTCGGCCCAGCCGGCGACCTTGTACAACTGGTCATGGCCGTCTGCCCAGGCGGGCAAAACGCAGAACATCAGCAAGGAAAAAAACAAACGACGCATATGGACTCCTGTCGGTCGGCCACTATTGTCCGTGTCGGGCGTAGGATTTGTCGAGAAGTCCTATCGGTCACCTGACTAAAGTGTATTCAGACGCTCGGCGGCTCTGTCGGATTCACAGGCGTATGGATACTATGCGCGCCATGCAAATACCCCTCGATCACCCGCTGTTGCAACGCATTGTCGACGACCTGGCCGAAAAAGGCTGGTCCCGACAAGACGGCTTCCTGCTCCAGGCTCTGACCCTGGAACTGGCGGCTGAGTGCCGTAAACGTGCGGCCGAAGGTGAATTGGCCCCGGCGGCGGTCGGGCGCGGACCGGCCCAGGAGATTCGCGAAGGTATTCGCGGTGACCATATCCAGTGGCTGGAAGAGGGCGATGCAGCTGTCTGCGACACCTATATGGAATTGATGGACAGCCTGCGCCTGGCAATGAACCGTGGCCTGTTTCTCGGTCTCGAAGACTTCGAAAGCCACTTCGCGATGTACCCGCCGGGCGCGTTTTACCTCAAGCACCTGGACCGGTTCCGTGACGACGATAGGCGCATGGTCTCGGCCGTGATCTACTTGAACGACGCCTGGCTGCCCGAGCATGGTGGCCAGTTGCGCATGTACCTCAAGGACGGCGTCGAATACGATGTGGTGCCCACCGGTGGCAGCCTGGTGGTGTTCCTGTCGGGCGAGGTGCCCCACGAAGTCATGCCCGCTACGCGCGAACGCCTGTCCCTCACCGGCTGGTTTCGCCGGCGTGGCAACGAGCCGTTTTGAGCATGGAAAAGATTCTGATCAGCCGTTGTCTGCTTGGGCACAAGGTGCGCTACGACGGCGCGGCCAGCGGGCCGTTTGACCAACTGGCCGCGTGGCAAGCCGAAGGGCGAGTGGTTGCGATCTGCCCGGAAGTGTCCGGTGGATTGCCAACGCCGCGTCCACCCGCCGAAATCTCGGGCGGGCAGGGTGTAGAGGTGTGGGAAGGCCGCGCCCAGGTGCTGACTGCCGAGGGCGAAGACTTCAGCGCTGCCTTTCTCGATGGCGCCAGCCAGGCCTTGGCGCTGGTGCAGCGCCATAACATCCGCATCGCCGTGCTCAAGGCGAATAGCCCGTCTTGTGGAAACTTGCTGACATACGACGGTACCTTCAGCGGCGTGAAGGTGAGCGGCGAAGGCGTGACGGCGGCGCTGCTCAAACAGCATGGCGTGCAGGTGTTCAGTGAGTTGGAGTTGCCTGAGGCGCTAGTAGCGCTGGCGCAGTTATCGAAACCTGTGTAACTCCCACATTGACTGAGTCAAATCCGAAAATCACTGTGCCTTGGCTACCGGAGTCTCGCTTTCAAGCCACTTCTGGGCCAACGCCTTCAATCTGCCATCGGCCTTCACCCGCCCCAACGCCTTATCCAGACTCGCCTTGAACGCCGGGTTACCTTTCTGAAACGGGATGACCAGCTCAGGCTTCTCGTTGTAAGGCTCACTGAAATCGAACCGATCCTGCAGCTCGGCAGTCATAGCGATATGGTTGATTGCCACGTCGTACTTGCCGCTTTCCACACCGGGCAACAGGTCAGCATCATTGGTGGTGATAAATGACGAGCGCACGTCCATCTCTTTGGCCAGTTGCTCACCCAGTTCCACTTCGAAGCCGGTGAGTTTGTCGCCTTCCTTGAAGTTGAACGGCGGGTTGTTGGCTTCAAGGGCGATGCGCAGTTCGCCACGGTCGAACACATCATCGACCAGTTCGGCGTGAGCCAAGGGGCTCAGAAGGGGAAGTAGCAGTAACAGGCCAGGCGAAAAGCGCATGGTCACTCCTAGAAATTTCAGATGTGCGAGGCGCCGTTCAGCATCGCTTTGCTATGGTGTTGAGTGTCTTGGACAGCAATTTGTCGCGAAGTTGTCATTAACCTACAGATTTCATAGAAAAACTGGAGAAGCGAATGAAAGCCCTTTTGTCCCGTGCCACCCTGGCCTCCTTGATGCTGGGTGCGTCTATGTTGGCTACCGCCGCAGACGGTATTCCGCGCAGTGCGCCGCCTGAAGGCGCCAAAGTATTCATCGTTTCGCCAAAAGACGGCGCCACTGTCGATAAAACCTTCACCGTCAAATTCGGCATGGAAGGTTTGAAACTCGCGCCTGCCACCGACCAGACGCCGGGCACTGGCCACCACCACCTGCTGGTCGACCAAAAAGAACTGCCTGACGCCAGCGTGCCCATCCCGGCCACCGACACCGTGATTCACTACGGCAAGGCCCAGACCGAAACCGAACTGACCCTGACCCCAGGCAAGCACACCTTGCAACTGGTGGCCGGCGATAAGCTGCACATGCAGTTCAACCCGACTGTAGCCTCGAAAGTCATCACGGTTAATGTGAAATAAAAAAAGGGAGCCCTTGCGGGGCTCCCGTTTTTTTATTGCTGCAAGCGGCAAGTTAAAAGCTGCAAGTAAAAGCTCTTGGCTTGCCGCTTGAAGCTTGTTGCGTGCAGCGGACCCTAACCACCGCTCTAGAAAAGCACGCGGCTACGAATGGTCCCGTTGATGTGCTGCAGCTTCTCTTGCGCCAGGTCCGAGTACTCGGCGTCGACGTCGATGACCACGTAGCCGACCTTCTCGTTGGTCTGCAGGAACTGACCGGAGATGTTGATGCCGTTTTCCGCAAAGACCTTGTTGATCTCCATCATCACGCCAGGGATGTTCTGGTGGATGTGCAGCAGACGGTGCTTGCCAGGGTGAGCCGGCAGCGCCACTTCCGGGAAGTTGACCGAGGAAACGGACGTACCGTTGTCGCTGTACTTGACCAGCTTTTCAGACACTTCCAGGCCGATGTTGGCTTGGGCTTCAGCGGTGGAACCACCGATGTGCGGGGTCAGGATCACGTTGTCCAGGCCACGCAGCGGGCTTTCGAAGATGTCGTCGTTGGAGCGTGGCTCCACCGGGAACACGTCGATGGCGGCGCCGATCAGGTGCTTGTCCTTGATCGCGTCGGCCAGGGCGTCCAGCTCGACCACGGTGCCACGCGCCGCGTTGATCAGGATGCCGCCTTTCTTGATGGCACGGATTTCCTTCTCGCCGATCATCCACTGGGTTTCAGTGGTTTCCGGAACGTGCAGGGTCACGATGTCGGACATGCCCAGCAGTTCGGTCAGGCTCGACACTTGCGTGGCGTTGCCCAATGGCAGCTTGGTCAGGGTGTCGTAAAAGAACACCTGCATGCCCAAGCCTTCCGCCAGTACCGACAGCTGAGTGCCGATCGAGCCGTAACCGACGATACCCAGCTTCTTGCCGCGGATTTCGAAGGAGTTGGCTGCGCTCTTGATCCAGCCGCCACGGTGGCAGGAAGCGTTCTTCTCAGGAATGCCGCGCAGCAGCAGGATGGCCTCGGCCAGCACCAGCTCCGCGACGGAACGGGTGTTGGAGTACGGCGCGTTGAACACCGCGATGCCGCGCTCGCGCGCTGCGTTGAGGTCGACCTGGTTGGTGCCGATGCAGAAACAACCGACAGCCACGAGCTTTTTGGCGTGTTCGAAGATCTCTTCGGTCAGCTGAGTGCGGGAGCGAATGCCGATAAAGTGCGCGTCGGCGATCTTTTCCTTTAACTGGGCTTCCGGCAGAGAACTGGTGATGTACTCAATGCTGGTGTACCCGGCAGCTTTCAGAACGTCGACAGCCGATGGGTGGACGCCTTCCAGAAGAAGGAACTTGATCTTGCTCTTATCGAGAGAAGTCTTGCTCATCTGCGTAAACCTGTATCCCGGAGAAAAATGGCAGGGAATCGGATCGAGTAAGCTGACCCGGACGGCAGGAAAGCCGTCACCGCAGAAACGCCCTTGGGCTCTGTCCTGCGGGGGCGGTATGCTAGCATACGCGCCCCGCTAAACACCTATTCCTGCGACGTGAAGCGTTCTCAGGATGACCATGAATTGTTCGAGAGTTCTGTCGATGACCCATCCTGCCCTGATTGATGAGCTGAAGACCCTGGTTGAGCCCGGCAAAGTGCTGACCGATGCAGACTCCCTGGAGGCTTACGGCAAGGATTGGACCAAGCATTTTGCACCCGCGCCGACCGCCATCGTCTTTCCCAAGACCATTGAGCAGGTCCAGGCCATCGTGCGTTGGGCCAATGCGCACAAGGTGGCGCTGGTGCCGTCCGGCGGGCGTACTGGCTTGTCGGCAGCCGCTGTGGCGGCCAACGGCGAAGTGGTTGTGTCGTTCGACTATATGAACCAGATCCTCGACGTGAACCTCACTGACCGCACTGCCGTGTGCCAGCCGGGCGTGGTTACCAAGCAATTGCAGAACGTCGCCGAAGAAAACGGCCTGTACTACCCGGTGGACTTCGCTTCGTCCGGTTCCAGCCAGATTGGCGGCAATATCGGCACCAATGCCGGCGGGATCAAGGTGATTCGCTATGGCATGACCCGCAACTGGGTGGCCGGCATGAAGGTCGTCACTGGCAAGGGCGATGTGCTGGAACTGAACAAAGACCTGATCAAGAACGCCACCGGCTACGACATGCGCCAGCTGTTTATCGGCGCTGAAGGCACCCTTGGGTTTGTGGTTGAAGCCACCATGCGCCTGGACCGTGCGCCGAAAAACCTGACGGCCATGGTGCTGGGTACCACCGATTTCGACTCGATCATGCCGGTATTGCACGCGTTCCAGAGCAAGCTGGACCTCACCGCCTTCGAATTTTTCTCCGACAAAGCCTTGGCCAAGGTCATGGGCCGTGGCGACGTGCCGGCACCGTTCGAAACCGAATGCCCGTTTTACGCGCTGCTGGAATTCGAAGCCACCACCGAAGAAGTCGCCAACCACGCGCTGGAGACCTTCGAGCACTGCGTCGAGCAGGGCTGGGTGCTGGACGGCGTGATGAGCCAGAGCGAAACCCAGCTGCACAACCTGTGGAAACTGCGCGAGTACATCTCCGAGACCATTTCCCACTGGACGCCGTACAAGAACGATATCTCGGTCACCGTCTCCAAAGTACCCGCCTTCTTGAAGGAAATCGACGCGATCGTCGGCGAACACTACCCGGACTTCGAAATTGTCTGGTTCGGCCACATCGGCGACGGCAACCTGCACCTGAACATCCTCAAGCCGGAAAACCTGAGCAAGGATGAGTTCTTCGCCAAGTGTGCCACCGTGAACAAGTGGGTGTTTGAAACCGTCCAGAAGTACAACGGCTCGATCTCCGCTGAACACGGCGTGGGCATGACCAAGCGCGATTACCTGACCTACAGCCGCTCGCCGGTTGAAATCGAATACATGAAAGCAGTGAAAGCGGTGTTCGACCCGAGCGGGATCATGAACCCCGGCAAGATATTCGCTGTTTAACCGTCCCTGAAGGAGTCGTTTCATGAGCTACCAGCACAAGTATGTCGACGGCACCAACATCCACTTTCCGGTCGGTAAAGTGGTGTGTATCGGGCGTAACTACGCCGAACATGCCAAGGAACTGGACAACCCGGTCCCTACCGAGCCGTTGCTGTTCATCAAGCCGGGCAGTTGCGTGGTGCCGTTGGAAGGCGGTTTCAGCATTCCAACCGAGCGTGGTTCGGTGCATTACGAAGCGGAAATCGCGGTATTGATCGGCAAGCCTTTGTCGAACAAGCCCAGCCGTGAAGAAGTGCTGGACGCCATCTCCGGCTTCGCCCCGGCCCTGGACCTGACCCTGCGCGATAAGCAGGCCGAGCTGAAAGCCAAGGGCTTGCCGTGGGAAATCGCCAAGTCTTTCGACGGCGCGGCAGTCATCGCACCGTTCGTGGTGGGCAGTACGTTCCCGGACGTGACCGATATCGGCATCCGCCTGACCATCAATGGCGAAGTGCGCCAGGATGGCAACAGCGCGCAAATGCTCAACCCGATCATTCCGATGATCCAGCACATGGCCGGCTGCTTCTCGCTGCAAGCGGGTGATGTGATCCTCACCGGCACCCCGGCCGGCGTGGGCCCGCTGAATGTGGGTGATGAGCTGGTGCTGGAACTGTCGGGTGTGAATCGCTTCGAAAGCAGCGTTCGCTAAAAACTGAATACAGTCCACATGTGGGGGCCGGGCAAGCCCGGCTCCCACAGGTTTTTGTGTGTGCCTGGAGTTTCCAGGTCTTTGCATTTTTTTCACACGCCATCCGGATAATCCTCAGCCACTTGCACACGGGCACCTCGATCCTGTGCTATCACCTAACGCTGACTTTCCGGAAAAGCACCCAATGGCCGTGCCCCTGCCTACCGTCACCCCCAAGCTGCGTTCCCGCTTTGCCCTGCGCTGGTATTCCTGGCTATTGCTGGCGGGCGTGATTGTGTATGGCGTTGCCTGGGCCCTGCACTGGGATGATCGCGGCGTACTGTGGATACTCGAACGCTTCGAAACCCCCGCCGAGCGCCAAGAGAGCGTGTGGCTGCCGGACTATCATGCCGTCATCGATGGCAAGCGTTTGCCGGGGATGGAGAAGGACGAAGCTTCGGACGTCTCCTACAACCCACAGACCAAAACCCTGTTTTCTGTGATGGGCAAAAACCCGTTCCTCGTCGAGTTGAGCTTGCAAGGCGATGTGCTGCGCAAGATGCCGCTCAATGGCTGGGATAACCCGGAAGGTATCACCGTGATGGAAAACGGCTTGATGGCGGTGGTCGATGAACGCCAGCACACGGTGACCCTCGTCAAGGTCGTCGCCACCACCCAGCAATTGAACAAGGCTGACTTCCCGAGTTACGACCTGGGCCCCTCCAAGGATCAAAACAAAGCGTTTGAAGGCGTGGCTTGGGACAAGCTTAACCAGCAACTGGTGTTCGGTGAGGAACGCCCCCCGGCACTGTTTACCTGGAAAAGCGACGGTAGCCAGGCCCTGGTCGGCAGCAAGCAAAAGCTCGCCAGCACCGAGCTGGATATGCGTAACCTCTCGGCCCTGGCCGTCGACCCGCGGACCGGCCATTTACTGGTGCTGTCGGCTGATTCCCACCTGTTGCTGGAGCTGAACGAGAAGGGCGAGCAAGTCAGCTTCATGACCTTGCTCGGCGGTTTCAACGGCCTTAAAAACACCATTCCCCGTGCAGAAGGTGTGGCCATGGACGACGACGGCACGCTGTACATGGTCAGTGAGCCAAACCTGTTCTATCGCTTCGAAAAACAGAAATAGCGTACAGATTACGTCGGATATTTCTCTATCAGCGGCATTCGCCAGACACTGGGTGCGTTTAAGTTTAAATTCAGACAGGCGTGATATTCATTCGCCACTTTTGAGCTTGAGCCCCTCCGATGCGACGACTAGCCCGCCCCAAACCTATGTTCTTTATTCTTGCGCTGATCGCCCTGGTCAGCGCCGGGGTCGTTGCGCAGCATTTTCGCCTGTTCGAGCGCGCCTGGTTCAACTGGCAAGTGTGGCGCAAGCCAGCGAATGAGCGCTCCATCGGCCTGGCGGACTACCGGGTAGCCCTGGAGGCCCAGGTGATCGTGGGGCTCAACGACGACGTCTCGGCCCTCACCTACGACCCAGTGCGCAAAAGCCTGTTTACCGTCACCAATAAAAACGCCGAACTGATCGAGCTTTCCTTGGAGGGCAAGATCCTGCGGCGTATTCCCTTGGTGGGATTTGGCGATGCCGAGGCGGTGGAATTTATCAGCGACAACACTTATGTCATCAGCGATGAGCGCCAGCAGCGCTTGATCAAGGTACATGTGGATGACGATACCCAATTCCTCGATGCCGCCGATGCGGAGCAAATGACGCTGGGCCTGCACGTTGGCGGCAATAAAGGGTTTGAAGGCCTGGCTTACGACTCGGTGGGCAAGCGCCTGTTCGTCGCCAAGGAGCGCGACCCGATGCTGATCTATGAGGTCCATGGCTTTCCCCATTTCAAATCGGAAAAAACCTACTCGGTGCACGTGATCAACAACCCCAAGCGTGACGCCGGGCTGTTTGTGCGCGACCTCTCGAGCCTGCAATACGACGAGCGCAGCGGCCATTTGCTGGTGCTGTCGGATGAGTCGTTTTTGGTGCTGGAACTGGATATCGACGGTCGCCCGTTGAGCAGTCTTTCTCTGCTGAACGGGCGCCATGGCCTGAAGAAGCGCGTGCCTCAGGCGGAAGGGATCGCGATGGACGATGACGGTAACTTGTACCTGACCAGCGAGCCGAACCTGTTCTATGTGTTCAAGAAACCAAGTCTCTGAAGCACCGCTCCCACATTTAAACGCGTCAGGCCTTCAGGGTTTTCACACCTTCCGAGGTGCCCAGCAGCAACACATCCGCCGGACGCGCCGCGAACAAACCATTGGTGACCACACCAACGATCGCATTGATCTGCGTCTCAAGCGCCACCGGATTGGTGATCTGCATGTTGAACACGTCGAGGATGATATTCCCGTTGTCAGTCAACACGCCTTCGCGGTACACCGGGTCGCCGCCCAGTTTCACCAACTCGCGGGCCACGTGGCTGCGGGCCATCGGGATGACTTCCACCGGCAACGGGAACGCGCCGAGTACCGGCACCAGCTTGCTGGCGTCCGCGATGCAGATAAAGGTCTTGGCCACGGCCGCGACGATCTTCTCGCGGGTCAGGGCTGCGCCGCCGCCCTTGATCAGGTTCAGGTGTTCGTCGCTTTCATCGGCGCCGTCAACGTAGAACTCCAGGTCGCTCACGGTGTTGAGCTCATACACCGCAATCCCATGGCCCTTGAGGCGCGCGGCGGTGGCTTCGGAGCTTGCCACGGCGCCGTCGAATGCGCCCTTGTGCTGAGCCAGTGCATCGATAAAGCAGTTGGCGGTGGAGCCGGTGCCGACACCGACGATGCTCTTGTCGTCGAGTTTAGGAAGGATTAAATCGACGGCGGCCTGGGCCACTGCCTGTTTGAGTTGATCCTGGGTCATGCGGGCTCCGGAACGGGCGGGGAGTTATCGAGGTGCGCGAGTATAACCCAACAAAACCTCTGGATTCGTGTGGTCGCCCGGCCAAACGCTGGGTTAGACTCCTTGGCCCTGCCCATCCCGCCCAGTGATTTCCGCCGATGCTTGAACAGTACGTCAAAAAGATCCTCACCTCGCGCGTTTACGACATCGCCGTAGAAACTCCGTTACAGACCGCCCGCCAGCTTTCCGAGCGGCTGGGCAACAAGGTCTGGCTCAAGCGTGAAGACTTGCAGCCGGTGTTCTCGTTCAAGATTCGCGGCGCCTACAACAAGCTGACCCAACTGACCAGCGAGGAACGTGCGCGCGGTGTGGTCACGGCGTCGGCGGGTAACCATGCCCAGGGCCTGGCCCTGGCGGCCAAGGTGCTGGGGGTGAAAGCCACTATTGTCATGCCTAAGACCACTCCGGAGATCAAGGTCGAAGGCGTGCGCTCGCGTGGCGGCAAAGTGGTGCTGCATGGCGATTCCTTCCCGGAAGCTCTGGCCTACTCGCTGAAACTGGTCGACGAAAAAGGCTACGTCTACATTCACCCCTACGATGATCCGCACACCATTGCCGGGCAGGGCACCGTGGCGATGGAAATCCTGCGCCAGCATCCGGGGCCCCTGGACGCGATTTTTGTACCGGTGGGCGGCGGCGGGCTGATCGCGGGTATTGCGGCCTATGTGAAATACCTGCGCCCGGAGATCAAGATCATCGGTGTCGAGCCGGACGACTCCAATTGCCTGCAAGCCGCGATGGCGGCTGGCGAACGCGTGGTGCTGCCGACCGTGGGCCTCTTTGCCGATGGCGTGGCGGTGGCGCAGATCGGTCAGCACACCTTCGACATTTGCAAGGACTATGTCGATGAAGTGATCACCGTGAGCACCGATGAAATCTGTGCGGCGATCAAGGATATCTACGACGACACCCGCTCCATCACCGAACCCGCGGGCGCCTTGGGCGTGGCAGGCATCAAGAAATACGTCGAGACCCGGGGCGTTACCGGGCAGACTCTGGTGGCCATCGATTCCGGCGCCAACGTCAACTTCGACCGCCTGCGCCATGTGGCCGAGCGTGCCGAGCTGGGTGAAGGTCGCGAGGCGATCATCGCCGTGACCATCCCCGAAAAGCCCGGCAGCTTCAAGGCGTTCTGCGAGGCTGTGGGCAAGCGCCAGATCACCGAATTCAACTATCGCTTCCACACCGGCAGTGAGGCACACATTTTTGTCGGCGTGCAGACCCACCCGGAAACCGACCCGCGCAGCGCGCTGATCGCCAGCCTCATCAGCCAGGGTTTCCCGGTGCTGGACCTGACCGAGAACGAGCTGGCCAAGTTGCACATCCGGCACATGGTCGGCGGCCATGCGGCCCACGTCAGTAATGAAGTGGTGTTTCGCTTCGAATTCCCGGAGCGTCCGGGCGCCTTGTTCAACTTTCTTAACAAATTGGGCGGGCGTTGGAACATCTCGATGTTCCACTATCGCAACCACGGCGCAGCAGACGGCCGTGTGGTCGCCGGTCTGCAAGTGCCGGCGGACGAGCGCCACTTGGTACCGGCAGCCCTGGAAGCCATCGGCTACCCGTACTGGGATGAAAGCGATAACCCGGCCTACACACTGTTCCTCGGATGAGCGACTACGCTGATTGGGGCGGCCTTAAGGAAGACGACACATGGAAACCCTGACCACCCTGAAAGTTATCCACATCGCGGCCACCGTATTGCTGTTGCTCAGCGGCCTGGGCTTGGCGCTGCTGGCCTGGCGCAAACGCAGCGCCGGCCCGGCGGTGACCCTGCAACGCCCTTGGGCGGTGGTCTGGTTATTGATGGGCATCTGCGTCGTCAGCATGCCGTTTACCGGTTGGTGGCTGGTGCACCTGACCGGCTGGCCGCTAGGTCAGACCTGGATCCTCGGTTCCAGCATTCTCTACACCGTGGCGGCGCTGGCGTGGTTCTGGCTGGTGGCGCGGCTTCATCGCCTGCGTAAGGGCGAGGGCGGCAGCTTGAACTTCACGTTGGTGCTGGCGGTAATCAGCCTGGTGGGGTTCGTAGCAATTGCCGGTTTGATGGGTGCCAAGCCTGTCTGAATGAGTGCCTACCTGCTGCTGAAAACCCTGCATATCCTCTCGTCGACCGTTCTGTTCGGGCTGGGCGCGGGCTCGGCTTACTACGCATTGCGTGCCTGGCGTACCGGCAACGTTGAAGTGATTGCCGTGACCTTCAAGCACCTGGTGTTCGCCGATTGGGCGTTTACCGCGACCGCGGCGCTGTTCCAACCGTTGAGCGGGATTGGCTTGATGCATCTGGCGGGCTGGTCGCTGCAGCAGAGTTGGTTGCAGTGGACGTTCGGTTTGTATGTGCTGGCGGGGATCTGCTGGTTGCCGGTGGTGTGGTTGCAGATTCGCGTACACAAGATGGCAGAGCAGGCGTTGCGGGAGGGCACGGCAATGCCGATCAAGGCCGCGACCTATATGCGCGGGTGGTTTGGCCTGGGGTGGCCGGCGTTCCTGGCCTTCATGGTGATTTTCTATCTGATGGTCGCCAAGCCGATGTAGTGAGCGGGCAAGCCCGCTCATACAGATCAGCTGCGCAGGGTAATCACCGGCCAGCCACGCTGTTCAGCCTCAGCCCGCAAGTTCGGGTCCGGATCCACTGCCACCGGATGAGTCACTTGCTCCAGCAGCGGCAAATCATTCATCGAGTCGCTGTAGAAGTAACTGTCTTCCAGGCTGAATCCGGTTTCTGCCAGCCAGCGATTCAAACGTGTCACCTTACCCTCGCGAAAGCACGGCACGTCGGTGCTGCGCCCGGTGTAGCGGCCGTTTTCCATCTCGCACTCTGTGGCGATCAGGGTTTCCACGCCCAGGCGTGCGGCAATTGGCGCGGTGACGAAACGGTTGGTGGCGGTGATGATCACCAGCGTGTCACCGGCGGCGCGGTGCTTGGCCAGCAGTTCAGCGGCCAGCGGCAGCATCAGCGGCTCGATGCAGTCGCGCATGAAGTCATTGTGCCACTCGTCCAGTTGGGCCATCTCGGTACGGCCGAGGATTTCCAGGCTGAAGTTCAGGTAGGCGGCATTGTCCAGCTTGCCGGCCAGGTAATCCTGGTAGAACTCGTCGTTGCGCGCCTTGTAGGCGATGGGGTCGAGAATCCCGCGTTCACAGAGGTAATCGCCCCAGGCGTGATCGCTGTCACCGCCAAGAAGGGTGTTGTCCAAGTCGAATAAAGCCAGGCGCATTGCAGTTACTCGCTGAAAAGTCTGTAAAAAGGCGTCCAGAATACGGTCTTTTCACAAGAGTGCACATAAGGTAAGAAGCCTCGTTGCCGCTGGAACAACCTTTGTGGAACAATGCGGCGACATGCGTTTGCGAGGTTGTTGCCGTGATCGACCCCGATGGTTTCCGTCCTAATGTCGGGATTATTCTTACGAATGATGCCGGACAGGTGCTATGGGCTCGCCGAATCAACCAAGATGCCTGGCAGTTTCCTCAAGGCGGAATCAACCCCGACGAAACCCCTGAAGACGCCTTGTACCGTGAGTTGAATGAAGAAGTCGGCCTTGAGCGTGAAGATGTACAGATTCTGGCGTGTACCCGCGGCTGGTTGCGCTATCGTTTGCCGCAACGCCTGGTGCGTACCCACAGCCAACCGCTGTGCATCGGCCAGAAGCAGAAATGGTTTCTCCTGCGCCTGATCTCCGACGAGCAGCGGGTGCGGATGGATTTGACCGGTAAACCGGAGTTCGATGGCTGGCGCTGGGTCAGCTATTGGTACCCGTTGGGCCAGGTGGTGACATTCAAGCGCGAAGTTTATCGTCGCGCTCTCAAAGAGCTTGCCCCGCGCCTTTTAGCGCGCGACTGACGACGGAGTTCGACCCCGAGCCATGCTCAATACGCTGCGCAAGATCGTCCAGGAAGTTAACTCCGCCAAGGATCTCAAGGCGGCGTTGGGGATTATTGTGTTGCGCGTCAAGGAAGCCATGGGCAGCCAGGTCTGCTCGGTTTACCTGCTGGACCCCGAGACCAACCGTTTTGTGCTGATGGCCACCGAGGGCCTGAACAAGCGCTCCATCGGCAAGGTCAGCATGGCGCCCAATGAAGGTCTGGTGGGCCTGGTGGGGACGCGTGAAGAACCCCTGAACCTCGAACATGCAGCCAATCACCCGCGTTATCGCTACTTTGCCGAAACCGGTGAAGAGCGTTACGCCTCGTTCCTCGGCGCACCGATCATTCACCACCGCCGCGTTGTCGGCGTGTTGGTCATCCAGCAAAAAGAGCGCCGTCAGTTCGACGAAGGTGAAGAAGCCTTCCTGGTGACGATGAGCGCGCAACTGGCCGGGGTTATCGCCCACGCCGAAGCGACGGGTTCGATTCGCGGCCTGGGTCGCGAAGGCAAGGGCATTCAGGAAGCCAAGTTCGTCGGCGTGCCGGGCTCGCCGGGCGCGGCGGTCGGTACGGCGGTGGTGATGTTGCCGCCGGCGGACCTGGATGTGGTGCCGGACAAGACCGTCAAAGACATCGACGCCGAAATCAAACTGTTCAAGACCGCCCTGGAAGGCGTGCGCGCCGACATGCGCAACCTGTCGACCAAGCTGGCGACTCAGTTGCGCCCCGAAGAGCGCGCGCTGTTTGACGTGTACCAGATGATGCTCGACGACGCGTCCCTGGGTAACGAAGTCAAGACGGTGATCAAGACCGGCCAGTGGGCCCAGGGTGCACTGCGCCAAGTGGTCACCGATCACGTCAACCGTTTCGAATTGATGGACGACGCCTACCTGCGCGAGCGCGCCTCTGATGTGCGTGACCTCGGTCGCCGTCTGCTGGCCTACCTGCAGGAAGACCGCACCACCAACCTGGTCTACCCCGACAACACGATTCTGATCAGTGAAGAACTGACCGCCACCATGCTCGGCGAAGTGCCGGAAGGCAAGCTGGTGGGCCTGGTGTCGGTACTCGGTTCGGGTAACTCCCACGTCGCGATCCTGGCCCGCGCCATGGGCATCCCGACGGTGATGGGCCTGGTGGACCTGCCGTATTCCAAAGTGGATGGCATCGACATGATCGTCGATGGGCATCGCGGTGAAGTGTTTACCAACCCCAGCGAAGTGCTGCGCAAGCAATACGCCGAAGTGGTTGAAGAAGAGAAACAACTGGCGCTGGGCCTCGACTCATTGCGCGAACTGCCGTGCGTGACCACCGATGGCCATCGTGTGCCGCTGCTGGTCAACACTGGCTTGCTGGCGGATGTAGCCCGTGCGCAACAGCGCGGCGCCGAAGGCGTGGGGCTGTACCGCACCGAAGTGCCGTTCATGATCAATCAGCGTTTTCCGAGTGAGAAGGAGCAGCTGGCGATTTATCGCGAGCAACTGCAGGCCTTCCACCCGTTGCCGGTGACCATGCGCAGCCTGGACATCGGCGGCGACAAGTCACTGTCGTATTTCCCGATCAAGGAAGACAACCCCTTCCTGGGCTGGCGCGGTATTCGCGTCACCCTCGACCACCCTGAAATTTTCCTCGTACAGACCCGCGCCATGCTCAAGGCCAGCGAAGGCCTGAACAACCTGCGCATCCTGCTGCCTATGATCTCCGGCACCCATGAGCTGGAAGAGGCGCTGCACCTGATTCACCGTGCGTGGGGCGAAGTGCGCGATGAAGGCGCCGACGTGCCGATGCCGCCGATTGGCGTGATGATCGAAATCCCGGCAGCGGTGTACCAGGCTAAAGAGCTGGCGCGGCAGGTAGATTTCCTCTCGGTGGGCTCCAATGACCTGACCCAATACCTGCTGGCCGTGGACCGCAACAACCCACGGGTGGCCGACCTCTACGACTACCTGCACCCGGCGGTGCTGCAAGCCCTGCAACACGTAGTGCGCGACGCCCATGCCGAAGGCAAACCGGTGAGCATCTGCGGTGAAATGGCCGGCGACCCCGCAGCGGCGGTGTTGTTGATGGCGATGGGCTTTGACAGCCTGTCGATGAACGCCACCAACTTGCCGAAGGTTAAGTGGATGCTGCGCCAGGTTGAATTGAGCATGGCCAAGGATTTGCTGGCGGAGCTGATGACCATCGACAACCCGCAAGTTATCCACAGCTCGCTGCAACTGGCGCTGAAGAACTTGGGGCTGACGCGGATGATCAACCCGGGTTCCGCGAAGACCCTCTAAGCAACACCGATCAAAATGTGGGAGCGGGCTTGCTCGCGAATGCAGCGTGTCAGTCGTCGAATATGTGACTGATACACCGCATTCGCGAGCAAGCCCGCTCCCACACTGGTTTCGTGGCGTCTAGAAATTCAGGTCGACCTCGCCAAGTCGCCCACCATGCGGCCCAAAGCTACGCTCCACCATCCGCTGCGTCCCATCCGCATTCACGATCAACGCCGTACTCGCCCGCGTCCCATAACTCGGGCTGGCAATAAACACGCTCGACAACAAACTCTCAGTCGCCAAGCCCACCCCGGTATCCGGCAAATCTGCAAACGGCGCCGTCTGCGGATCACTCAGCATCTCCAACAACGCCTCAGGCTGCGGGTCCTCCAGCATCTCGCTCAACGCCGCCCTTGCCTTAATCAGCTTGGGCCACGGCGTGTCCAGCCCGGCATTGGACAACCCATACACCCCGGCCTCCAAACGTGTCGGCTCGGTATGATTGGCGTTGTAATGCCACAACTCATCCCGCGTACCCACCAGCAGGTTAAACCCGGCATATTCAATCGATCGGCCGTTAACATCGGCCAGATACTCTTCAATCGGCAGCGAACCACTGAGAAATAGCGCAACCAACTCCCCGCGTGACTTACGTGCAGGCGGCTGGTGCGGGTCGCGGATATTGGTCAAGGCGGCAAAGCGCCCGTTGGCATTCACCCCCAACCAGGTACCGCCCGCTTCCTGATCGCGGCCGGCGAAGACTTCGGGCACGTCCGGCCATTGGGCCAGCGGCAGGCTGGGGCGAGCGTAGAACTCATCACGGTTGGCCGCGACGATCAGCGGTTGGGCGTGGCCCGGCCGCCAGGCGAAAACAATCAGGCACATCAGGCGATTCCCTTTTGTGTTTTTTGCCACTTTACCGGCAGCAACGCAGGCGTTCCATCGTATCCAGTTGGGTTGCATGCCTTCCATCCGTTAACATGCCGGACTTGGTCTGGGGGCTCCCATGGAATTTCTGCTGTATTTGCTGCTCGGCGCCTGTGCGGGCGTGCTCGCCGGGCTGTTTGGCGTGGGCGGCGGGATTATCATCGTGCCGGTGCTGGTGTTCAGCTTCACCTTGCAGGGCTTTGACCCGCAGGTGCTGACCCACCTGGCCGTGGGCACTTCCCTGGCAACGATCATCTTTACCTCGGTGAATGCCGTGCGTGAGCACCATCGGCGTGGCGCGGTGCGTTGGCCGATCTTTGTGTGGATGACCGTGGGTATCCTGATCGGCGCAGGCTTTGGTGCACTGACCGCCGAGGCGATTTCCGGCCCCCACCTGCAAAAGATCATCGGCGTGTTTGCCTTGTTGGTGGCCGTGCAACTGGCCCTGGAGGTCAAGCCCAATGCCAGCCGGACGGTGCCGGGCAAGGTTGGCCTGACCATCGCCGGCACATTTATCGGCTGGGCTTCGGCGATTTTCGGGATTGGCGGCGGCTCGCTGACCGTACCGTTCCTGACCTGGCGCAGCGTGCCGATGCAGCAGGCCGTGGCCACTTCATCGGCTTGTGGCCTGCCGATTGCGCTGGCCAGTGCATCAAGTTTCATGATTCTTGGCTGGCATGACCCGCTGTTGCCCGCTCATAGTCTAGGGTTCGTGTATTTGCCGGCACTGTTGGGCATTGCCCTGACCAGTATGGTGTTCGCCCGTTTCGGCGCACGCCTGGCGCACCGATTATCGCCGCGTTTGCTCAAGCGGTTGTTCGCCGGGCTGCTGTTCTGTGTCGGCTTAAACTTTTTGTTGTAATGCAGGCTTAATCGCGTCCGGGCATGGTCCGGGCGCTATAACGAATGATTTAACGAGGAGTCGCAATGCTGCCTTACCCGCAGATCGACCCGGTGGCCTTGGCTATCGGTCCGCTGAAAATCCACTGGTACGGGTTGATGTACCTGATCGGCATCGGCGGTGCCTGGTTTCTGGCTTCCCGACGCCTGAACCGTTTCGATCCGACCTGGACCAAGGAGAAGCTCTCCGACCTGATCTTCTGGTTGTCGATGGGCGTTATCGTTGGCGGGCGCCTTGGGTATGTGCTGTTCTACGACCTCCCCGCGTACATCGCCAACCCGACGCTGATTTTCGAAGTGTGGAAGGGCGGCATGGCGTTCCATGGTGGGTTTATCGGCGTGATGATTGCTGCCTGGTGGTTCGGCCGTCGCAATGGCAAGTCGTTCTTCCAACTGATGGACTTCATCGCACCGATGGTGCCGATCGGCCTGGGCGCTGGGCGTATCGGTAACTTCATCAATGCCGAACTCTGGGGCAAACCGACCGACCTCCCATGGGCGATGGTGTTCCCGCCGTTCAGTGACCCGGCGCAATTGCCGCGCCACCCGTCGCAGCTCTACCAGTTCGCGTTGGAAGGCGTGGCACTGTTCCTTATCCTGTACCTTTTCTCGCGCAAGCCGCGCCCGACCATGGCCGTGTCCGGCATGTTCGCGTTGTTCTACGGGATCTTCCGATTCGTCGTCGAGTTCGTGCGCGTGCCGGATGCGCAATTGGGCTACCTGGCATTCGGTTGGGTGACCATGGGTCAAATCCTCAGCCTGCCGATGATTCTCGGCGGCCTGGGCTTGCTGTGGTGGGCGTACAATCGCCCGCAGCCTTTGAAGAACACCGCGCTTTAAATTCGAATGCCGAGGTTTCCAAGCCTCGGCTTCAACGATACGGGTACCAGAATGAAGCAATATCTCGAACTACTGAACGACGTCGTGAGCAATGGATTGACCAAGGGCGATCGCACCGGCACCGGCACCAAAGCCGTGTTCGCCCGTCAGTATCGGCATAACTTGGCCGACGGCTTCCCGTTGCTGACCACCAAGAAGCTTCACTTCAAAAGCATCGCCAACGAGCTGATCTGGATGTTGAGTGGCAACACTAACATCAAGTGGCTCAACGAAAACGGCGTAAAGATCTGGGACGAATGGGCCACCGAAGAAGGTGACCTGGGCCCGGTGTACGGCGAGCAGTGGACCGCCTGGCCGACCAAGGACGGCGGCACGATCAACCAGATCGACTACATGGTCCACACGCTCAAGACCAACCCGAACAGCCGCCGCATCCTGTTCCACGGCTGGAACGTTGAGTACCTGCCGGACGAGACCAGGAGTCCGCAGGAAAACGCGCGCAACGGCAAACAAGCCCTGCCGCCGTGCCACCTGCTGTACCAGGCATTCGTGCACGACGGTCACCTGTCGATGCAGTTGTATATCCGCAGTTCCGACGTATTCCTCGGCCTGCCGTACAACACCGCCGCGCTGGCATTGCTGACCCATATGCTGGCCCAGCAATGCCACCTGATCCCCCACGAGATCATCGTCACCACCGGCGACACTCACGCGTACAGCAACCATATGGAGCAGATCAAGACCCAGCTGGCGCGCACGCCGAAGAAACTGCCGGAACTGGTGATCAAACGTAAGCCTGCGTCGATCTACGACTATAAGTTCGAAGACTTCGAGATCGTGGGCTACGACGCCGACCCGAGCATCAAGGCTGACGTCGCGATCTGAAGACTACCCCGGTGTAACTGTGGGAGCCCGCTCCCACATTTGGATTGGGTTTCACCCCATTATCAGTCAGTGGCCGTGGCTTCTGCCCACATGCGAAGGCTCCGCCTCGCTGGCCAGTACACCCCCGCTGACCTCCAGCCGCTGCAAAATCCCGCACTGATCCCCGCCGCCACAGCGTTGGCGCAGGTCCAGCAACTGTTCCTGCAACGCCAACAACCCATCAATCCGCGCTTTCACGTGGTGGATATGCTCATCGATCAACGCGTTCACGTTTTCGCACTGGTCCTGGGGGCTGTCGCGTAGCCCAAGCAGGCTGCGGATTTCTTCCAGGGTCATGTCGAGGCTGCGGCAATTGCGGATAAAGATCAGCCGCTCTGTGTGTGCCTGGGTGTACACACGGTAGTTGGCCTCGGTGCGTGCCGGGGGCGGCAACAGGCCTTCCTTCTCGTAATAACGGATGGTTTCCACCGGGCAGTCGGTCAGTTTGGCCAGTTCGCCGATCTTCATTGCGGCAATCTCCAAATGGGTGCTTGACCCTATAGTGGCTACAGGGTCTTTACTTGGCAACAGGCACCTTTACGGACGCGACAGAATGAGCGATTCCATCCACACCCCGCATAAACATGACCACGACCACGACCATGGCCCGAAAAAACTCACGCCAGTGGATGACCATGGCCACGGCAGCTCGTGCTGCTCCGGCACACCCGCACCTGCGCGGGTGCAACTGAGCGAAGCACCCACCGCCGGCTCGCGCCTGAGCACTTTTCGGATCGAAGCCATGGACTGCCCCACCGAGCAGACGCTGATCCAGAACAAGCTTGGCAAGCTTGCCGGTGTGCAGCAGCTGGAATTCAACCTCATCAATCGCATCCTTGGCGTCACCCACGACCTACCAAGCACTGCGCCGATCATCGACGCGATCAAATCCATCGGCATGCAGGCTGACCCCATCGAGGAAGGCGCTCCGGCCGCCGCGCCGCCCGCCAAGAAACCCTGGTGGCCGCTGGCGTTGTCCGGTGTGGGCGCGTTGGGCGCCGAAGTGCTGCACTTCACCGATGCCGCGCCCACGTGGGTGATCGCGGTGGTGGCGCTGATCTCGATTCTCAGCGGCGGCTTCACCACCTATAAAAAGGGCTGGATTGCCCTGAAAAACCTCAACCTGAACATCAATGCCCTGATGAGCATCGCCGTGACCGGCGCGATCCTGATCGGCCAATGGCCTGAAGCGGCGATGGTGATGTTCCTGTTCACCGTGGCCGAGTTGATCGAAGCCAAATCCCTGGATCGTGCGCGCAATGCCATCAGTGGCTTGATGCAGATGACGCCCGAGCAGGCCACGGTGCAGCAAACTGATGGGTCATGGGCTGAACAAGAGGTCAAAAGCATTGATATTGGTGCAGTCGTACGGGTAAAACCCGGTGAGCGCATCGGCTTGGACGGTGAGATCACCGCCGGCCAATCCACCATCGATCAGGCACCGATCACGGGTGAAAGCCTGCCGATTGAAAAGACCGTGGGCGACAAAGTCTTCGCCGGCACCATCAACCAGGCCGGTTCCCTGACGTACAAAGTTACCGCAGCGGCTAACAACTCTACCCTGGCGCGCATCATCCACGCGGTGGAACAGGCCCAAGGCGCACGGGCGCCGACCCAGCGCTTTGTCGACCGCTTCTCGAAGATCTACACCCCGGCCGTGTTCCTGTTCGCGCTGGGCGTAGCGGTGATTCCGCCGCTGTTCATGGCCGGCGTGTGGTTCGACTGGATCTACCGCGCCCTGGTCCTGCTGGTGGTTGCGTGCCCATGTGCCTTGGTGATTTCCACTCCGGTGACCATCGTCAGTGGCCTCGCGGCGGCGGCGCGCAAAGGCATCCTGATAAAGGGCGGCGTGTACCTGGAGGGGGGTTACAAGCTCGACTACCTGGCCCTCGACAAGACCGGCACCATCACTCACGGCAAGCCGGTGCAAACCGATTACCTGGCGCTCTTCCCCGACATCGAAGACAGCGCACCGGCCCTGGCCGCCAGTTTGGCCGGGCGTTCCGATCACCCGGTGTCGCTGGCGATTGCCAACGCGGCTGTGGATAAAGATCTGCCGATGCACGTTGTGGATAACTTCGAAGCCCTGGCCGGGCGCGGGGTGCGTGGCGATATCAGCGGCGAAACCTACCACTTGGGCAACCATCGCCTGGTGGAAGACCTGGGCCTGTGTTCACCGGCGCTGGAAGACAAGCTCTTCGCCCTGGAAAAACAGGGCAAGTCCGTGGTGTTGCTGCTCGACAAGTCCGGCCCGCTGGCGCTGTTCGCCGTGGCCGACACGGTCAAGGACAGCAGCCGTGAAGCGATCCAGCAGTTGCATGACCTGGGCATTAAAACCCTGATGCTCACCGGCGACAACACCCACACCGCCCAGGCGATCGCTGCCCAGGTCGGCATTGACCAGGCCCAGGGCGACCTGTTGCCTACGGATAAGCTGCAAGCCATTGAAGCCCTGTATGGCCAAGGTTTCCGCGTGGGCATGGTCGGCGACGGTATCAACGATGCGCCAGCCCTGGCCCGTGCCGAGATCGGTTTTGCCATGGCTGCAGCCGGCACCGACACGGCCATCGAGACCGCCGATGTGGCGCTGATGGACGATGATTTGCGCAAGATTCCGGCATTCGTTCGTCTGTCGCGGCAAACGTCGAGTATCCTCAAGCAGAACATCGCCCTGGCGCTGGTGATCAAGGCGATCTTTCTCGCGGTCACCTTCCTGGGCATGGCCACCATGTGGATGGCGGTGTTTGCCGACATGGGCGTGAGCCTGCTGGTGGTATTCAATGGCCTGCGCCTATTGCGCAAATAATTGAGGTGAGGGTGGTGTGCTGAGTGCCGAGTTGAAGGCTTTTTTCATGGTCGCCCGCCTGGGCAGTATCACCCAGGCGGCGAAAAAACTCGGCCTGAGCCAACCCACCGTCACCACCCAGATCCGCAACCTGGAAAGCCAATACGGCGTTGAGCTGTTCTACCGAGGTGGCCGCCGCCTCACCGTCAGTGACGAAGGCGCGCGCCTGCTACCGATGGTCAAGGCGCTGTTGCAGCAGGAAGCGGACATCGAGTTTTTCCTGCGCAACAGTGGTCAGGTCCAGGGTGCGCTGAGGATCGCCGCGACGGCGCCGTATTACATCCTCGACTTGGTCAAGGCCTTTCGTGAACGCCTGCCGCAGGTGGAAGTGTCGGTAGAAATCGGCAACTCCCAGCAGGTGCTCGAAGCGCTGGACGATTACCGCGTTGATGTCGCTGCGTCGTCGCAGCTGCTGGAAGACCCGCGCTTGATTCGCCGCGTGCTGGGCACCGATCCTTTGGTGCTGGCCGTGCATCGCGATCATCCACTGGCCAAGCTCGATCATGTACCGCTCACTGCGTTGGCCGGGCATACCTTGTTGATGCGCGAAGCCGGCTCCACCACGCGGCGCCTGACCGAAAAAATGCTACAGGGCGCAAGCGTGAGTTACGGCCCGCTGTTGGAAATCGGCAGCCGGGAGTCGATTCGCGAGGCGGTGCTGCGCAATATTGGCATCAGTATTATTGCCCGCCAGGAAGTGCCGCATGATCCGCAGTTACGGGTGTTGACCATTGAGGATGCGCCCCAGATTCCGGAGTATTTGTACTGCCTCAAGGAGCGAAAAAGCGCGCGGTTGCCAGCGGCGTTTCTGGGGTTGGCGCAGGAAATGTCGCCCATTTAAGGTTGCAGCCCAGGCAGCCCATCTCCATCAGACCTACCCAAATCCACGAATACCACTATCACTGCCTTTTGCCTTCCTGCCACACCAGCGACGCATTGCCTGCCTAGCATGGGCTTCATCAGTTTGATGAGGTGCCTCCATGAACACAGCCCTGACCCAACCCGGCGCGCCAATGAAGGTGCGCGGTGTCCAGAAACGCTTCGGCGCTTTTACCGCGCTGGATAACGTCTCGCTGGACGTCGCCGCTGGCGAGCTGGTGTGCCTGCTGGGCCCGTCCGGCTGCGGCAAGACCACCTTGTTGCGTTGCATCGCTGGACTGGAGCGCCAGGACAGCGGCGAACTTTACCTGGGCAGCCGCGATGTTTCCCTGCTGCCACCCCAGGCGCGGGACTACGGCATTCTGTTCCAGTCCTACGCGCTGTTCCCCAACCTGACTGTCGACGCGAATATCGGCTACGGACTCGCCGGCAGCGGCCGCGATGAAGTGCGCAAGCGCGTCGGGCAGATGCTCGAACTGGTCGGCCTGGTCGGCAGCGAAAAGAAATACCCGGGCCAACTCTCCGGCGGCCAGCAGCAACGCGTTGCGCTCGCCCGGGCATTGGCGCCGTCGCCCTCATTGCTGCTGCTGGATGAGCCGATGTCGGCCCTCGACGCCCGCGTGCGCGAACATCTGTGCACCGAGCTGCGCCAACTGCAGCGTCGCCTGGGCATCACCACGCTGATGGTCACCCACAACCAGGACGAAGCCATGCTGATGGCCGACCGCATCGCTGTGATGAACAACGGGAAGGTCGAGCAATACGCCACGCCCCAGGAGATCTATGACCGCCCGGCCACGCCGTTCGTGGCGGAGTTTGTCGGCCAGGGCAACTGGCTGCCGTTCAGCCGCAACAGTGCCAGCCATGCCCAAGTCGGCGGGATGAACATGCGCTTGGCCGACGATGCTGGCATCGCCAAGTCCGGCCGTTTGTTCTGCCGCCCGGAAGCGATCAGCGTCAACCCGCCAGTGCACGAAGAAAACCTGTTCCCGGCCAAGGTCCGCGAAATCACCTTTCTCGGCAACCGCTGCCGTATGAGCTTCGAACTGGAGCAATTGCCCGGCCATCCGTTACTGGCCGAAGTGGCTCCGGAAGCGATGCCACGCCTGGGTGCCCAGGACATCTGGGTCGCCTTGCCGCCGCGCAGCCTGCAGGTGTTTGCCTGAGATGGATGCTGTCATGACATTGCCTGAGCCGCGTCAGGTCTCCCGCGCCGAGCTGGGCGATCGCATTTTTGTGGTCGGCGGCAAACTGATTTGGCTTTTATTGCTGGGTATTGCCGTACTGCTGCCATTGTTGGCGATCTTCTGGCGCGGTTTCAGCAGCGAAGCCGGGCAGGGCGGTGGCTTGGTGGCGGCGCGGGAACTGCTCACCAGTGACAACTTCCACTGGCTGCTGGGCAATAGCCTGAAAGTCTCTCTCAGCGTTGCGGCCATCGTCGTACCGCTGGCCTACCTGTTTGCCTACGCATTGCAGCGTACGTTGATTCCCGGCAAGGCGATCTGGCGCGGCCTGTCGCTGCTGCCGCTGATGGCGCCGTCGATGTTGCCGGGCATTGCGCTGGTGTATCTGTTCGGTAACCAGGGCCTGTTGCGCGGGCTGCTTTCGGACAATATCTATGGCTTCTGGGGCATTGTGCTGGGCGAGGTGATCTACACCTTCCCACATGCCTTGATGATTTTGCTGTCGGCGCTGTCCCTGGCAGATGCGCGGCTGTTTGATGCTGCCTCGAGCATGGGCGCGAGCCCGGCCCGGGCGTTCCGCAGCATCACCTGGCCGGCCACACGCCAGGCTGTGTTTGCCGCGTTCTGTTTGGTGTTCACCTTGACCATCACCGATTTCGGCGTGCCGGTGGTGGTCGGCGGCGATTATCAGGTGCTGGCGTTGGAAGCCTACAAGGCCGTGGTCGGCCAGCAACAGTTCGGTCGCGGCGCGTTGATCGGCATGGTGCTGCTGCTGCCGGCGCTGTTCAGCTTTGGCGTGGATGCCTGGCTGCGCCGTCGTCATGGCGACTCCATGAGCGGTCGTGCCCACGTCTTCCAACCGGTGCCATCGCGCGTAAGAGAGGGCTGCTACCTGGCCATCGTGCTGCTGATCTGCGCCGTTTTGCTGCTGGTATTCGGCATGGCGGTGTATTCCTCGTTGGTGAAATTCTGGCCGTACAACCTGTCGCTTTCGCTCAATCACTACCAGTTCGAAGACACCGCCGGCGGCGGCTGGCTGGCTTATCGCAACAGCCTGACCATGGCGTTGTGCACCGCGATGATCGGCAGTGTGCTGATCTTCACTGGCGCGTATTTGATGGAAAAGACCAAGGGCCAGAAGGGCCTGAACCTGGCGCTGCGCATGCTCAGCTTTGTGCCGATGGCGGTGCCTGGGTTGGTGCTGGGCTTGGGCTATGTGTTCTTTTTCAACCTTAATGGCAACCCGCTGCATGTGTTCTACGGGACCATGACCCTGCTGGTGGTGTGCACCATTGCTCACTATTTGACCACCGCGCAGATGACCGCGACCACGGCGTTGCGCCAGCTCGACGCCGAGTTCGAAGCCGCCGCGTTGTCGCTCAAGGCGCCGCTGTACCGCCATTACTTGAAAGTCACGGTGCCGATCTGCCTGCCGGCGCTGCTGGACATCGTGCGCTATCTGTTTGTGTCGGCGATGACCACCGTGTCCGCCGCGATCTTTCTCTACAGCCCCGACACCATCCTTGCCGCCGTTGCCGTTTTGAACATGGACGACGCCGGCAATGTGGGTGGTGCGGCGGCCATGTCGACCCTGATCCTGTTCACGTCGGCCGGCGTCTCGCTGCTGCTGGCGTGGGCCTCACGTGGCGCGTTGCGCCGCTCCCAAGCCTGGCGCCAGACCGCGCCCGGCCAATAAACATCCCTGAAGGAGGTGCTCCATGTTCAAGCCCCTGGCGCTGGTCGCTGCCGTACTGAGCGCATTCAGTCTGAATGCCTTCGCCAAGACCGAGTTGACGGTGTACACGGCCCTCGAAGCCGAGCAGTTGAAGACCTACAAAAAAGCCTTCGAACAGGCCAACCCGGACATTGAAATCAAGTGGGTGCGTGATTCCACCGGGATCATCACCGCCAAGCTGCTGGCCGAGAAAGACCGCCCGCAAGCCGATGTGGTCTGGGGCCTGGCCGCGTCGAGCCTGGCGATCCTCGATCAGCAAGGCATGCTGGATAACTACGCGCCCAAGGACCTGGACAAGATCGGCAAAAACTACCGCGACGCTGCCAACCCTCCGGCCTGGGTCGGTATGGATGTGTGGGCCGCGACCCTCTGCTTCAACACCGTCGAGGCCGAGAAACAGGGCCTGACCAAGCCGGTGAGCTGGCAGGACCTGACCAAGCCTGAGTACAAGGGCAAGATCGTCATGCCCAACCCAGCCTCGTCCGGCACCGGTTTCCTGGACGTGAGCGCCTGGCTGCAGACCTTCGGCGAGAAACAGGGCTGGCAGTACATGGACGACCTGCACCAGAACATCGGCCAGTACGTTCACTCCGGTTCCAAGCCGTGCAAGCTGGCGGCGTCGGGTGAGTTCCCGATCGGGATTTCCTTCGAATACCCGGCCGTACAACTGAAACGCCAGGGTGCGCCGCTGGACATCATCCTGCCCAAGGAAGGCCTGGGCTGGGACATTGAAGCCACCGCCGTGCTCAAGGGCTCTGCCCACGCCGACGCGGCGAAAAAACTCGCCGACTTCTCGGCCAGCCCTGCTGCCATGGACCTGTACAAGGACAACTTCGCCGTCCTTGCCCAGCCGGGTATTGCCAAGCCGCAGACGGAATTGCCGGCCGATTACGAGCAGCGCCTGATCAAGAACGACTTTGCCTGGGCCTCGAAAAATCGCGACAGCATCCTGGCCGAATGGCGTAAGCGCTATGACGGCAAGTCAGAGAAGGTGGCGGGTCAGTAAATGCTCGGTTTGGGCTGATGGCCTCATCGCAGGCTTGCCTGCGATAGCGGTCTCTAATTCAGGACATCATTCAATGACACACCACAGCGACCTGCTGATCATCGGCGCCGGCATCCTCGGCCTGTCCCACGCTTATGCGGCCGCCAGGCGCGGCCTCAAGGTCAAGGTCTTCGAACGCAGCGCCACGCCGCTCGGCGCCTCGGTCCGCAACTTCGGCCAGGCCCTGGTCACCGGTCAACCACCTGGACCGATGCTCGACCTGGCGCGGGAGAGCCGCGACATCTGGGCCCATTGGGCCCAAGTGGCCGGGCTGCAGCTCAAGCGCAACGGTTCATACCTGTTCGCCCGCACCCAAGCCGAAGAGCATCTGCTGGAAGCCTTCTGCGCCGGACGCGCCCAAGAATACGGCTACAACGTCGAACTGCTGCAAGGCGCGGCAATCAACGATTTATATGGCGGCCAGTTCCGCCATCACCGCGCCGCGCTGCATGGCAAGGACGATCAGCAACTGTATTCCCGTGAAGCGATCCCGGCGCTGATCAATTACCTGGCGCAGGAACTGAACGTGGAGTTTTATTTCTCCACCCTGGTTCGCGACGTCGAACCGGGCCAGTTGAACAGCACGGCGGGGAGCTTTCGCGGTGAGCAGATCATCGTGTGCTCCGGCCACGACTACCAAACCTTGCTGGCCGAAGCGATGGCCCAACTCAACCCGAGTACCTGCCGCTTGCAAATGCTGCGCGCGCGGCCAGCCGTGAATCTGAACCTGCAACACGCGTTGCTCACCGGCCTGAGTTGCGTGCACTACGGCGCATTCGCCGATCTGCCGGAAGCCGCGCCGGTGCAGGCGCAGATCCTGCGTGAGGCACCGCACCTGCATGAACACGGTATTCACCTGCTGATCAGCCCGACGCCCCATGGCGAGCTGATCATCGGCGACTCCCATGACTACGGCAGCGATGCATCGCCGTTCAATGCCGAGCAGGTCGATGACTGGATGATCGAACTGGCCGAACAGACCCTGGGTTGCAAGATCCGGGTGGTAGAACGGTGGCAGGGTGTGTACGGCTCGCGAGGCCCGGCGCCGTTCTCGTTCCTGCCCGCGGCGCCGGGCGTCAGCGCGGCGTTGATGCATACCGGCGTCGGCATGAGCGTGGGGCCAGCGATGGCTGAGCGAAATATCACTGCAGTGTGGGGCGCAGCGTGATGAGCCCGGAGCAGGCGATTGCCGAAGTGTTCGGCCTGTACGAGACACGCGGCACGGCGGATTACATCGGCGAGCCGGTGTCGCAGATCGAACACATGTCCCAGGCCGCGCAACTGGCCATGGCCGAAGGCTTTGATGACGAAGTGGTACTGGCGGCATTTTTCCACGATATCGGGCATATCTGTGGCCTGGGCGGTGAAAACATGGGCGGTTATGGCGTGGTCAGCCATGAGCGTTTGGGGGCGGATTATCTGCGCCGTGCAGGGTTCAGCGAGCGTATGGCCAAGTTGGTGGAGTATCACGTGCAGGCCAAGCGTTACCTGACCTTCAGCCAGCCGGACTATTACGCCCGTTTGAGCGAAGCCAGCCGCCGAACGTTGGACTATCAGGGCGGTGTGATGAATGCGGAACAAGCCTGCGTTTTCGAGCAAGACCCGCTCTGCGCGGTGAGTCTGCGCATGCGCTATTGGGACGAACAGGCAAAGGAAATGCACGTGCCGATACTCGACCTTGACGTGCTCAGGGCCAAGGCGCGCAAGGTGCTGGCGGCTTAGGTCTCGTCGAGGCGCTGGGCCAGGGCTTCGACCTGTTCCTGGCGCTCGGCCTGGCTCAACCTGGCATGAGGGTTGAGGGACGACCATTGCGGGTGCGCGCGGGCCTTATGCAACGCGTCCGGTAGTTTTCCCTCGCGCCAGGTTTTGTCCTGGGGCGTGTCGACCTTGATGCTGTGCATCGCCGCATGGCCACGCAGGTTCAGGGCCTTGAGCAATTGGCGTTGGCGCAGGGCGAGCAGGCGCAGCACGGCGTCGTCGACGGTCAGCTCACGCTGGCCCTTGATCTTGCCCAGCAGGCGGCTGCCGTAGCTGCGTGCGGTTTGCAGTGCACCACCAGCAATTGCACCGGCCAGTGCGGCGGCGCCTAGTGTTAACCCACCCACCAGTAAATCCACGCCTGCACCCGCCGCCGCGCCTGCGGCGATCCCGCCGCCGACGCGCACGCCGAGCTGCTTGAGGGTTTCCGGGTTGAACAGGTCATCGCCCCAGCGGCCATCCAGCAGCGGCAAGTCGCTGGCGGCGGCGTCCTGGGGGCGGAAGCCGAACAGCCTGAGCAACGCTTCCACGCATTTTTGCTCACGTTGACGCACGGCTTTGCGCAGATCACCGATGGCTTGCGGCTCATCTTCAGTCACCACGCTGCGTCGGCACGCGGCACAGTCGATCAGCAGCTCGGCGATCAATCGCGCGGCGCTTTGCTGGCGTGCCTGGCGTTGCGCCTGTTGATCAAGAATCAACCGCTCCAGTTGCGGCCGCGCACTTTCCAGCAGCAGCGCGAGGCTTTCATACAGCCGCCGTTCGCCGTCTTCCGGTGGCGCGACGCTGTCGAAACGCACCAGCGCATGCAGGCCGAGGCGCGCCAGGGCGTCACGCCAGTCCGGCTCGCGGTGGTCGCTGCTGCTGACGAAGTTGAGTACCGGTAGCAATGGTTTGCCGCAACTGGCTAGCACTTGCAGTTCGTCGCGGTACTTGGCCAGAACCGGCTCGCGGGCGTCAATCACATACAAACCGGCGTCCGAGGCCAGCAGTTGGCGCATCACCTTGGCTTCCTGTTCGAAACGCTGGCGGGCTTCACTGCCTTCGAGAAACCGTGCCAGACGCGCCGGGCCGTCGAGGCGTTCACCGGGGCGATCCAGCCGCTCCAGGTAGTCGAGCAGTGCGATGGCATCTTCCAGGCCGGGCGTGTCGTAAAGCTCCAGCAAGGCTTCGCCATTCACCGACAAGCGCGCCCCTTCGACATGCCGCGTGGTGCTGGGGCGATGGGAGACTTCGCCGAAGCCGACATCACGGGTCAGGGTGCGCAGCAGCGAGGTCTTGCCGACGTTGGTGTGGCCGACCACAGCGAGTTTCAGCGGTTTAGTCATGACCGGTCTCCAGCCAGTTCAGCGGCGCGCAGTCGGCGAAGGGCAGTTCAAGTTGTTGCAGTGCGGCGTGCCAGTCGCCCAGGCGCTCGGCGTCCAGCGCCTGGCCGGGCGGTGCTTGCAGCAGCCAGACGCGGGTGGCGGTGGCGCTGCGCGCGAGTTCGGCGATCAGCGCGAGGCTGCCACGGTCCGGCGAGCGGCGCGGGTCGCAAGCGATGGCCAGGCGTGCAGGAGGGAAGCGCGTGAGCTGCTCCAGCAGCTTGTTACGCGATTCGCGGCTGTCCAGAATGCCGGCGTTTTTCACGCTGGCCGGCAGTGTGGGGGGCCACGGCTGTTGATCGTCCAGTTCGATGGCCACCAGCAGGGCGCCGTCGCTTTCCAGTTCGCTGACGCCGCCCGTGACGTGGTGCAGTTGTTCCGGCGCGGCATCGTTGACCCCAAGGCGCTCGCTGCTCGGCATCAGGCGTTCGCGCAGTTGGCTGTAGCCGGGCAGGTTGAGGTCCAGGCGCAGGGTGGCGCGCCCGCGTTTCCAGCGCCACAGGCACAGCAGGGCGAGGACCAAGCGCGGCAGCAGGCCATACACCAGCAGCACGCCCACCAGCCAGGCGGCCCAGGCTTGGCGGGCGCTTTCGATATTCAGCGCAGCATCGCCGCTGGCGCGGATCATGTCGACGGTCGGTACGTTGAAGCCCAGCATAGCCGGCAAGGTGCCGAGGGCCTGGGTGACGGCGACGAAGGTGTCGGCGCCAAGAATGGTGGTTTCCCACACGAAGCCGTAACGGCGGGTGGCAAGTAGCGTAAGAAGAATCACCATGGCGCTGAGCAACGCCAACAACCACAGGCTGTTGACCAGCACACCGACGGCCCAGCGATTGAGTTTCTGGCGCTGCAGCAGCAGCAACAGCGCTGGCGCCAGCTGTGTAGCCTTGGCATCACGCGCGAGCTTTTCGCTGAGCCACAACCACAGGCGCCCAAGGCTGGCGCTGTGTTCGCCAGCAAACAGCAGGCCCAGGGCCCAACTGAGCAACAGGATGAGGTTCAAACCAAGCAGGCTGCCCAAGGCCCAGAATACATTCACCGGGGTCAGGCCGTTGCCCATGGCCGCCAAGGCCAGGCCGGCGCCACTGATCACGGCGACGATCGCGAGCAGCACCAACGCCAGACGCGCGCCTTGCAGCCAGCGCGTGAGAGCGGCGGTCAGGCCATCACGCTCGGCCAGGTGCAGGGCGCGCTGTTGGATGCGCGTCGGCAAGTCGCCACCTGCCGTGCGGGCCAAGCGGTTGGCTTCCAGGTCTTCCAGGTTGCCTGCGTGTTCTTCGCGCAGGCGCACGGTTTCTGTCAGCCAGAGTGTGTGCAGGGGGTTCAGTGCAGTCACGCGCCTTCCTGTTGAGCAAGTGAACGTGGAGCATAACCGCTGGCCTGCGCCTCTGGTATTCTCGTCGCCATGAAAAAAACTCTCCCTTTAAGCCTGATCGCAGCCCTCGGTGAAAACCGCGTGATCGGCGTCGACAACAGCATGCCCTGGCATTTGCCGGGGGATTTCAAATATTTCAAGGCCACCACCTTGGGCAAGCCGATCATCATGGGGCGCAAGACCTGGGACTCCCTGGGCCGACCGTTGCCGGGGCGCTTGAACCTAGTGGTTAGCCGTCAGACCGATCTGGTGCTTGAAGGTGCGGAAGTCTTTCCGTCACTGGAGGCTGCGGTGGAGCGCGCTGAGGCGTGGGCGCTGGCGCACGGCGTGGATGAGCTGATGCTGATCGGCGGTGCGCAGTTGTATGCGCAGGGGCTGGAGCAGGCGGATCGTCTTTATCTGACGCGGGTGGCGTTGAGCCCGGAAGGGGATGCTTGGTTTCCGGCGTTTGATGCGGGTAAGTGGAAGCTGGTGTCGAATGTCGAGAACGCGGCTGAGGATGATAAGCCGGCGTATAACTTCGAAGTCTGGGAAAAAGCCTAAGCGCTTCGCGGGCAAGCCCACTCCCGCATTTGACCGAGTTCCAACATGAGAATGCGGTCAAAATGTGCGGGCTTGCTCGCGAAGGCGGTCTGACAGGCCCTGCTAAACCTGCGCTAACTCCGCATGCTCATCCGCATTCAGCAACTCTTTATCCGTCTGCCCCATGATCTGGCTGGTAATCGCCCCCGCCGTCATCGAACCGTTCACGTTCAACGCCGTGCGGCCCATGTCGATCAGCGGCTCCACGGAAATCAGCAGCGCCACCAGTGATACCGGCAAACCCATGGCCGGCAGTACGATCAGCGCGGCAAAGGTCGCCCCGCCGCCCACGCCTGCAACACCTGCCGAACTTAAGGTCACAATCGCCACCAGCGTCGCGATCCACAGCGGGTCCAGCGGGTTGATGCCCACGGTTGGGGCGACCATCACGGCCAACATGGCAGGGTAAAGCCCCGCGCAACCGTTCTGGCCAATAGTCGCGCCGAACGAGGCCGCGAATCCGGCGATGGATTGCGGAATGCCCAGGCGACGGGTCTGCGCTTCAATGCTCAACGGGATCGACGCCGCGCTGGAGCGGCTGGTGAAGGCAAACGTCAGCACCGGCCAGACTTTGCGGAAGAAACGCAGCGGATTGATCCCTGCCAGGGACAGCAGCACGCCGTGCACCACGAACATCAGGCCCAGGGCCAGGTACGACACCACCACAAAACTGCCGAGCTTGATGATGTCTTGAAGGTTGGAGCCGGCGACCACTTTGGTCATCAGCGCCAAGACGCCATAGGGCGTCAGCTTCATCACCAGGCGCACCAGGCGCATCACCCAGGCTTGCAGGGTGTCGATGGCGTTGAGTACTTTCTGGCCTTTTTCCACGTCATCCTTGAGCAACTGCAGCGCGGCAACCCCCAGGAAGGCAGCGAAAATCACCACGCTGATAATCGACGTTGGCTTGGCGCGCGCTAGGTCAGCGAACGGGTTGGCCGGCACGAATGACAACAACAGTTGCGGGATATTCAGGTCGGCGACCTTGCCGGCGTAATCGCTCTGGATCACTTGCAGGCGCGCCATTTCCTGGGTGCCGGCCACCAGGCCTTCGGCGCTAAGGCCGAACAGGTTGGTGAGGCCAATACCAATCAGCGCGGCAATTGCGGTGGTGAACAGCAGCGTGCCAATGGTCAGAAAGCTGATCTTTCCCAGGGACGAGGCATTGTGCAGGCGCGCCACGGCGCTGAGGATCGAGGCGAACACCAGCGGAATCACGATCATTTGCAGCAGTTGCACGTAGCCGTTGCCGACCAGGTCGAACCAGCCGATGGAGGTTCTGAGCACCGGGTTGCCGGCGCCGTAAATGCTGTGCAGCGCGACACCGAACGCCACGCCTAACACCAGGGCAAGCAACACCTTCTTGGCGAGGCTCCAGTGTGTACGACGGGTTTGTGCCAGGCCCAGCAACAGGGCCACGAACACCAGTAAGTTGAGAATCAGGGGCAGATTCATTAGAGCTCCGTTGAGAAGGCAGCCAATCGCGTGAGCCTGCGATTACGAACCGGGAAGCCTAACAGCTTGAAATATATTGATTTAATACCGATATGGAATGGCCGGTGTCGTTTTTGGAATAAGCATTTGCCGCTCAGGCGCAAAAGTGTGACGGGATCAGTACGCGCACGGTCGTGCTCGAAGTGGGAACTGTCACAGGGATTTGTTAGTGTCGATGTCTTTCACTCAGGGAGACAACGCCTATGAAGTTCGTGCCGAAATTAATCGCCGCTGCATTTTGCCTCGGACTCGTCAGCCAGGCGTTCGCCGCCACCGAGCTGAAGCACTGGCCAGCTCCGGCGGCCAAGCAACTGAATGAAATGATCGCCGCCAACGCCAACAAGGGTAATTTCGCGGTGTTCGACATGGACAACACCAGCTACCGCTACGACCTCGAAGAGTCCCTGCTGCCCTACATGGAAAACAAGGGGCTGATCACCCGTGACAGCCTTGATCCATCGCTCAAACTGATGCCGTTCAAAGACACCGCCGACCATAAGGAAAGCCTGTTCAGTTACTACTATCGCCTTTGCGAAGTGGACGACATGGTCTGCTACCCGTGGGTCGCCCAGGTGTTCTCGGGTTTTACCCTCAAGGAGCTCAAGGTGCAGGTCGATGAGCTGATGGCCTCCGGCAAGCCCGTACCCGTCAGCTATTTTGAAGGCGACGTGGTGAAAAAGTCCGAAGTGCAACCGCCGAAAATCTTCACCGGCCAGGCCGAGCTGTACAACAAGCTGATGGAGAACGGGATCGCGGTGTACGTAATGACCGCCGCTTCGGAAGAGCTGGTGCGCATGGTTGCCGCCGATCCGAAGTACGGCTACAACGTCAAACCCGAGAACGTCATCGGCGTGACCACCCTGCTCAAGGACCGCAAGACCGGCGAGCTGACCACCGCGCGCAAACAGATCAGCGCCGGTAAATATGACGAGAAGGCCAACCTCGGCCTGGAGCTGACCCCCTACCTGTGGACCCCGGCCACCTGGATGGCCGGTAAGCATGCGGCTATTCTTACCTACATCGACGAGTGGAAAAAGCCAGTGCTGGTGGGCGGCGACACCCCGACCAGCGATGGCTACATGCTGTTCCACGATGTGGACGTGGCCAAGGGGGGGATTCACTTGTGGATCAACCGCAAGGACAAGTACATGACCCAGCTGAACGGCATGATGGCCAAGCATGCGGCGGCGCAGGCCAAGGAAGGGTTGCCGGTGACGGCGGACAAGAACTGGGTGATTGTTAAGCCTGAAGAGATTCAGTAAGACCGAGTTGCCTGCCTTCGCGAGCAGGCCTACTCCCACATTTTGATCTCCATTGTTTTCGAGAGTTGTTCTGGGCAAAAAAATGCCCCGCACTGGGGCGGGGCATTTTTATGCGCGAAGCTTACAGGCCGTCGAGCATCGCTTTGTTACGCACAGCGCCCTTGTCGGCGCTGGTCGCCAACAACGCATACGCCTTCAACGCGGTGGTGACTTTGCGCGGACGCTTCTCCACCGGCTTCCAGCCTTTCTTGTCCTGCTCGACCCGGCGTGCCGCCAGTTCTTCATCGCTGATCAACAGGTTGATCGAACGGTTCGGGATGTCGATCAGCACCTTGTCGCCATCCTGCACCAAGCCAATCGCGCCACCGGCAGCAGCTTCTGGCGAAGCGTGGCCGATGGACAGGCCCGAAGTACCGCCAGAGAACCGACCGTCGGTCAGCAGGGCGCAGGCTTTGCCCAGGCCTTTGGATTTCAGGTAGGACGTCGGGTACAGCATCTCCTGCATACCCGGGCCGCCTTTCGGGCCTTCGTAGCGGATGATCACGATGTCGCCTTCCTTCACTTCGTCGGCGAGGATGCCGCGAACCGAGCTGTCCTGGCTCTCGTAGATCTTGGCGCGACCTTCGAAGACGTGGATGGATTCATCCACACCGGCGGTTTTCACCACGCAACCGTCGAGGGCGATGTTGCCGTACAGCACGGCCAGGCCGCCTTCCTGGGAGTAGGCGTGCTCGACACTGCGGATGCAGCCGTTTTCACGGTCGTCATCCAGGGTGTCCCAACGGGTCGACTGGCTGAACGCGGTTTGCGTCGGGATGCCCGCTGGGCCTGCCTTGAAGAAGTGAAGCACCGCTTCATCGTCAGTCTGGGTGATGTCCCATTTGGCGATGCCTTCGGCGAGCGTCTTGCTGTGCACGGTTGGCAGGTCGGTGTGCAGCAGGCCGCCACGGGCCAGGGAGCCGAGGATCGAGAAGATCCCGCCGGCGCGGTGCACGTCTTCCATGTGGTACTTCTGGATGTTCGGCGCGACTTTGCACAGCTGCGGCACATGACGGGACAGACGGTCGATGTCGCGCAGGTCGAAATCGATCTCGGCTTCCTGGGCCGCAGCCAGCAAGTGCAGGATGGTATTGGTGGAACCGCCCATGGCGATGTCCAGGGTCATGGCGTTTTCGAACGCCTTGAAGTTAGCGATATTGCGCGGCAACACCGATTCATCGTTGTCGTGGTAGTAACGCTTGCACAGCTCGACGATGGTGCGGCCGGCCTGCAGGAACAGCTGCTCGCGGTCGCTGTGGGTGGCCAGTGTCGAACCGTTGCCCGGCAAGGCCAGGCCCAAGGCTTCCACCAGGCAGTTCATCGAGTTGGCGGTGAACATGCCGGAGCACGAACCGCACGTTGGGCAAGCGCTGCGCTCGTATTCCGCAACCTTCTCGTCAGAAGCGCTGGAATCGGCGGCGATCACCATGGCGTCGACCAGGTCGAGGCCGTGGGAGGCGAGCTTGGTCTTGCCGGCTTCCATCGGGCCGCCGGAAACGAAGATCACCGGGATGTTCAGGCGCAGGGAGGCCATCAGCATGCCGGGGGTGATCTTGTCACAGTTGGAGATGCACACGATGGCGTCGGCGCAGTGAGCGTTGACCATGTATTCCACGGAGTCGGCGATGATCTCGCGGCTCGGCAGGGAATACAGCATGCCGTCGTGGCCCATGGCGATGCCGTCGTCCACGGCGATGGTGTTGAATTCCTTGGCTACGCCGCCAGCGCGCTCGATCTCGCGGGCGACCAGTTGGCCTAGGTCCTTGAGGTGGACGTGGCCGGGTACGAACTGAGTGAATGAGTTGGCAATCGCGATGATCGGCTTCTTGAAGTCGTCATCTTTCATCCCCGTGGCACGCCACAGTGCGCGCGCGCCGGCCATGTTGCGGCCATGGGTGGATGTTTTCGAGCGGTAATCTGGCATGGAGCACTCCGGGCGGCTAATCGGTATCAAAGGGGAGTGAGCTTCTATTGACGTCTGGAACACTCAGAAAATGGCCGTGTGTCCAAAAGTTGCCACTCGCGTCGCGGGATCGCCGCTTGCTTGGGCCTTGAGCTCATAAACCCGCCGGGGGATGACTGGCGATGAATAGGCCGATTCTACACCGCTGGCGGCTGGAGGGAATGGCTGCAACCGTGAAGATGGCGGCTACGGGACGTGCGGGTGGCGCCGCACCCATGCGTTCAACGCCAGTGCGACGATGCTCAGAATTAGAAAGCACAGGCCAAGCGCAGTGCTTAGCTGGTGAGTAAAGGTGCTGATGAATGCACTGATAAGACCGCCGGCGATGAATAACACTGCTGCTACGGCTGATGCCGCCGTCCCCGCACTGTCTGGAAACAAGCTCATGGCCCTGGAGTTGGAAATGGGTCGGGTGATGGTCGTGCCCGCCGTGCAGAGCAGCATGGGCACCAGTACGGTCAGCGTTGATAAGCCGAACTGATAGGCCAGAAGTAGCATGACCAGCCCAGAGATCGCGATCAGCACCAGCCCTATGGCCATCTGAGTCGCAGCAGGCAGGCGTTTGTGCAGGAAGCCTGCACAGACGCCGCCCAATACGTAAGCGGCGCCATAGAGGAGTAAGGTCAGTGAGTACTCATGGGGTGACAGTTTCAGTTGGTCCATGAATATGAGCGGTGAAACAACGATGAACGAGAAGTGGCAGGCGAAGGTAATCGCGGAGATCGTGGCATAGCTGACGAAATGGCTGTTGGCGAAGACCTTGGCATAGGCCTTGAAAATACTGTATTGGCTCGCGGCCGTTTGAGGCATGCCGCCATGGAGTAACCGGTGAGCCATGATCAAGGATGCTGTACAGAGGGCTATGAACACGTAGAAGCTGGCTTGCCAGCCCCAATGCAGTTGCAGCCACGCGCCCAGCAACGGCGAAATCGAAATGAAGATTCCTCCGGCCGTGACCATTGCTATGCGCAAACGCTCTTGTTCTCTGCCGAAAAAAAGGTCCTGCACCAACGCCTGGGACAATATGAAGCCGCCGCAGCCCATGGCTTGGATGACGCGAAAGAACAGGAATTGGGGGGTGTTGCTGGCGGTCAAGCACCCGGCGGCACCGATGATCGCCACGACCATGCTGGCCAGTAGCAGCTTCTTGCGGCCGATCTTGTCGGACAACGGGCCGATCAACAGCATTGAGCATGAAAAGCCAATGGCGAACAGGCTGACTGATCGCGCGATATGGGTTGTCGATGTGTGGAAGTGTTCCGCCAAAGCGGGAAAGGAAGGCAGCACGACGTCAAGAGGGAAGACGCCCAGCAGGGTCATGGTCATCAGCCAGAAAACAATGAATGGTTTTTCAGCGAGCGTGATAGCAGCCGACATGAGCGAGCCTCGATTCCGTGAGGAAGGGGAGAGTCGAGCCTGTGGGGAGGAAAGTCAAAGTCTGGTGCGGGACGAAACTTCCTTAAAACCTGTAGGAACCCGGAAGTCCCTACAGGTCAATAGCATCAGCTATTGGGCAACAACCGGCACGTAATGCTCTTGATATACCGGGTCTCAACAATCGCCGGGTGCACCGGATGATCCGGGCCCTGGCCGCCGCGTTCCAGCATCTGGATATTGCGATCCAGGTGACGGGCGCTGGTCAGCAGGATGTTTTGCAGGTCGTCTTCCGGCAGGTGCATGGAGCACGAGGCGCTGACCAGGATGCCGTCCTTGCTGAGCAGGCGCATGGCTTGCTCGTTGAGGCGGCGGTAGGCGCCTTCGCCGTTTTTCATGTCTTTTTTGCGTTTGATGAAGGCCGGAGGGTCGGCGACGATCACGTCGAAGCGTTCTTCGCTGGCTTTCAGCTCTTTGAGGGCTTCGAACACGTCGCCTTCAATGCAAGTCATCTTCTCGGCAACACCGTTCAGCGCGGCGTTGCGCTCCACGCCGTCGAGGGCGAAGGCGGAGGCGTCGACGCAGAACACTTCACTGGCGCCGAAAGCCGCAGCTTGCACGCCCCAGCCGCCGATGTAGCTGTAGAGGTCGAGCACGCGCTTGCCTTTGGCGTACGGGGCCAGGCGGGCGCGGTTCATACGGTGGTCGTAGAACCAGCCGGTTTTCTGGCCCTGGATCACCGGGGCTTCGAATTTCACGCCGTTTTCTTCCAGGGCGACCCATTCAGGCACCAGACCGAATACGGTCTCGACGTAGCGGTTGAGGCCTTCGGCGTCGCGTGCGGCTGAGTCGTTCTTGAACAGAATGCCGCTCGGCTTGAGCACTTGGGTCAGCGCAGCGATCACGTCTTCCTTATGCGCTTCCATGGTCGCCGATGCGATCTGCACCACCAGGATGTCGCCGAAACGGTCAACTACCAGGCCCGGCAGCAGGTCGGAATCGCCGTACACCAGGCGGTAGAACGGCTTGTCGAACAGGCGATCACGCAGTGACAGCGCCACGTTGATCCGGTGCACCAGCAGCGACTTGTCCAAAGGCAACTTGATGTCGCGCGACAGCAGGCGGGCGCAGATCAGGTTGTTCGGGCTCATGGCCACGATGCCCAGGGTCTTGCCGCCGGCTGCTTCCAGGATAGCCTGGTCGCCTGCCTGGAAGCCGTGAAGTGGGGTGGCCGCCACGTCGATTTCGTTGCTGTAGACCCACAGGTGGCCGTTGCGCAAACGGCGATCGGCGTTGGGTTTGAGGCGCAGGCTTGGCAGGGACATGACGTCGCTCCGGAAAAAAGAGCGGGAGTATACCTTGTGTGGGAGCGGGCTTGCTCGCGAAAGCGGTGGGTCAGGCACTGGATCCGCCGACTGGTATACCGCTTTCGCGAGCCAGCCCGCTCCCACTTTTGATCCATTTTTAATCCGGGTTTTGATGTGTCGGTCAGCTTCCTATAAAGGTTAGAATCGCCCCCTAGCCCGGAGTATGTACTTATGTCCCAAGAGCTTTCCGCCGAACAGATCCAGCAGACCCTGCAAGGCATCAGCGTGCCGCCTCAACCGCAGATCATGGTGGATTTGCAGATGGAGCAGTACATGCCCGACCCGGACCTGGAGGTGATCGCGCGGTTGATCTCCCAGGACCCGGGCCTTTCCGGCGCGCTGCTGAAGATTGTCAATTCGTCCTATTACGGGCTGAGTAACAAGATCGCCTCGATCCAGCGCGCGGTGAACCTGCTGGGCAGCCGTTCGATCATCAACCTGATCAACGCCCTGTCGATCAAAGGCGAGATGAGCGACGACACCATCGTCACCCTCAACCGCTTCTGGGACACCGCCCAGGATGTGGCCATGACCTGCCTCACCCTGGCCAAGCGCACCGGCGCCCAGGCGGTCGACGAAGCCTATGCATTGGGGCTGTTCCACGATTGCGGCGTGCCGCTGATGCTCAAGCGCTTCCCCAATTACATGGCCGTGCTGGAGCAGGCCTACGCCAATGCGGGGCCCGATTGCCGTGTGGTCGACACCGAGAACAACGCGTTCAACACCAACCATGCGGTGGTGGGTTACTACACCGCCAAGTCCTGGCGCCTGCCGGAGCATGTGACCGACGCCATCGCCAATCACCACAACGCCTTGGCGATCTTCAGTGATGAGTCGTCGCGTAATCCGCAGCTTAAAAACTTGCTGGCGATCCTGAAAATGGCCGAGCACGTCTGCTCCTCCTGCCGCGTGCTGGGCAATCAGACCATCGACCATGAGTGGAATACTATCGGCCACCTGGTGCTGGACTACGTGGGGCTGTCGGACTACGACTTCGAGAGCATGAAGTTGTCGATCCGCGAGCTGGGCGCGCACTGACCCTTCCTTCACGAGGTACACATGCCCGAGTTACCAGAAGTCGAAACCACCCGGCGCGGCATTGCACCGCACCTGGAAGGCCAGCGCGTCAGCCGCGTGGTGGTGCGTGAACGGCGCTTGCGCTGGCCGATTCCGGAAGACCTTGATGTGCGCCTGTCCGGGCAGCGCATCGTGCTGGTGGAGCGGCGGGCCAAGTACCTGTTGATCAATGCCGAAGTGGGCACGTTGATTAGCCACCTGGGCATGTCGGGCAACCTGCGCCTGGTGGAAGTCGGCATGCCGGCCGCCAAGCATGAGCATGTGGATATCGAGCTCGAATCCGGCCTGGCCCTGCGATACACCGACCCGCGGCGTTTCGGCGCGATGCTGTGGAGCCAGGACCCGCACAACCATGAGCTGTTGATTCGCCTGGGGCCAGAGCCGCTGACGGACCTGTTTGATGGTGATCGCTTGTTTCAACTGTCCCGTGGACGGTCGATGGCGGTGAAACCGTTCATCATGGACAACGCAGTGGTGGTGGGTGTGGGCAATATTTACGCGACGGAAGCGCTGTTTGCGGCGGGCATTGATCCGCGTCGCGAGGCCGGAGGTATTTCGCGGGCGCGTTATCTGAAGTTGGCGATTGAGATCAAGCGCATCCTGGCCGCCGCTATCGAGCGCGGTGGTACGACGCTGCGGGACTTTATCGGAGGTGACGGGCAGCCGGGGTATTTCCAGCAGGAATTGTTCGTTTATGGCCGGAGCGGCGAGGCATGCAAGGTGTGCGGGACTGAGTTGCGCAATGTGGTGCTGGGGCAGCGGGCGAGTGTGTTTTGCCCTAAGTGTCAGCGCTGAACCTGTGTGATGGCTGAAATCGCCATCGCAGGCAAGCCAGCGCCCACCTTTGAATGTGCTCACAAATCCAATGTGGGCGCTGGCTTGTTTGCGATGAGGCCCTTACAGGCCCTGAAAAAACTCAAGCCTTACCGGTAATCTTCCGGTACTTCTCCATCAACTGCTCTTCCGTCTCCGGATGGGCTTCATCCAGCGGAATGCAATCTACAGGGCACACTTGCTGGCACTGAGGCTCGTCATAGTGGCCGACACACTGGGTGCACAGGTTAGGGTCGATCACGTAGATCTCCTCGCCTTGGGAAATCGCGGCGTTCGGGCACTCGGGTTCGCAGACGTCGCAGTTGATGCAATCGTCGGTGATGATCAGGGACATGGAAACTCCTGCCAGGGCTGTCAGCCAAGGCATCTGAAAACTAATGCGCGCAATTGTGCCGCATTGGCGCCCGCAGTGCGAGCAGGCGCCGATTAAGCGGTCTTACTTCTTGAAGCGCAGTGTCAGCGCATCGGCCACGGCCGGGTGCACGAACTTGGTGATATCGCCGCCCAAAGCCGCAATTTCACGGACCAACGTCGAGGAAATGAACGAATAACGTTCAGACGGCGTGAGGAACAGGCTTTCCACGTCCGGCGCCAATTGGCGGTTCATGTTAGCCAATTGGAATTCATATTCGAAGTCCGACACCGCGCGCAGGCCACGCAGGAACACATTGGCGTTCTGCTCTTTGGCGAAGTGCGCCAGCAGAGTGGCAAACCCCACCACTTCCACGTTGGGCAGGTGTTTGGTGACCTCACGCGCCAGCTCCACGCGCTGTTCCAGGGGAAACAGCGGGTTTTTCTTGGGGCTGGCCGCGACCGCGATGATCACATGGTCGAACAAGCGTGAGGCGCGTTCGACCAGATCGCCATGGCCTTTGGTAATCGGGTCGAAGGTACCTGGGTACAACACTCGGTTCATCGCGTCGTCCTGGCGGAGTCCGTTGGGGAACCGGATGGTATCGCAGCCATCCCGGTCGGCCAAGTCGACTTATGTAGATACATGCCGCTTATCGCGCGTTTTTTCATGCTGTTTTCAGACGTTCGGCCAAAGCCGTCGCCAGTTGCGCGGTTAAACCGTACACCGATAATTGTGGATTGGCCCCAATACTGGTGGGGAATAGCGAGCCATCGTGGATCGACAGGTTGCGCAGTTGGTGATGACGACCGAGGCTGTCGGCCACTGCGTTTTTCGGGTCTTCACCCATGGCACAACCGCCCATCACATGGGCGCTGCCCAGGCAGGTGCGGTGCAGTTCCAGGTTGAGGCCGTCGATCAGGCTGCGCGCTTCGGCCAGGGTTTTCACGTAGCGCGCGTCGTGGTGCAGCGGCTTGACCGACTTGGCGCCCGCCGCGAACTGGATTTCGGCCATGCTGTGGAACGCGCGGCGCAGGCCGTCCCATGCGTAATCCGAGACCTGATAGTCAAGCACTGGCGTACCGTCGCCGCGCAATTCCACGCTGCCGCCCGGGCTGTCAGGGTGGAAGCCGTCGCGCAGCAACGCCAGCATCGCGTGGGTGTTGGGCAATTGGCTCATATCCAGAGCGTTCTGGGTGCCATAGCCGCCGAGTAGGGTGCTCGCCAGCGCAGGGTGTAAGGGTGGCGCCTCTAGCTTGTAGGACATTTTGCCAGTGGTGCCGTCTTGCCATTGGAAATGGTCGGAATAGATCGACTGGGGTGCGCCATAGAACGGGTTGATCACCTCATCGAATAGCGCTGCGGAGAAATTCACCAGATGCAGGAAGGTGCGCTTGCCCAACCGTGAATGCGGGTCCGGAGCATCCGAGCGCATCAGCAGCGCCGGGCTGTTGATACCACCGCCCGAGAGCACGTAATGCTTGGCTTTTACCGTGATCTTACGTCCGGTCGGCGCCACGCACAGGTCGTCCAGGGCCACGCATTCCAGGCTGCTGATGGTGTCGCCGTTGTAGACGAGGCGTTCGGCGCGTGCCAGGTAAAGCAACTCGCCGCCCTTTTCCAGGGTGGAGGGAATCGTGGTCACCAGCATCGACTGCTTGGCGTTGACCGGGCAGCCCATGCCGCAATACCCGAGGTTGAAACAGCCACGCACATTGCGCGGGATCACATGCCAGCTGTAACCGAGCTTTTCGCAACCTTTGCGGATCACGTCATTGTTGGGGTTGGGCGGCAGGGCCCAGGGCGCTATGCCCAGGCGTTGTTCCATCTTTTCAAACCACGGCGCCATCTCGGCGCTGCTATGACCCTTCACCGCATATTCGCTGGCCCAATGGGCGAGTGTGGCGTCCGGGGTGCGAAAGCTCGACGTCCAGTTGATCAGTGTGGTGCCACCTACCGCCCGACCCTGCAGGATGGTGATCGCACCGTCCTTGCTCATGCGGCCGATGCCCTCCTGGTACAGGCTGGTGTAGGCCTCGTCCTCGAGCAGCTTGAAATCGCTGCTGGTCTTGAGCGGGCCTTCTTCGATCAGCAGCACTTTGTAGCCGGCAGCGCTGAGGATTTCTGCGGTGGTACCGCCACCTGCGCCGCTGCCGATGATCGCCACATCGGCTTCCAGGGTCAGGTCGCTGTCGAGGGCGGCGCCGTTATGGGTTTTCCAACCACGGGCCATGCCGTCGCGGAACAGATCAGGTACGGGCATAGAAGTGCACTCTTGTTGTTATAGATATCACTGGCTACGACGTTGCGGTCCCACATTTTTGAGTGGGTTATCAGGGTCAGATTTTGGGCGGGCCCGGATAGCCGCAGTGGGCCCAGGACGCCGGCTGGAAGTACCAGGCCATGATCACCAGCTTGAGCAGCGAGCCCTGGCCCATGCGCAGCAGGTTCAGGTAGCTGTTTTCCCAGCGGTGCAAAAAGTTGCGAATCTGTTCGCCGCTGGCGTTCTCCCAGCTGCCCCAGATCCCGGTCAACGGCCCACGGGTAATGCCCATGCCCAGCACGTCGAACAGTTGTTGGGTGAGCTTGAACATCTCCGGCGACAGGCGCTGCAGGCTGAAGTCGAGCTTCTTAAGCGTGTCTTCAATCCCGCGGGTGACTTCCTGGGCGCTGGCGACGCCTTCGAGCAGCACTGGGATGACTGCGCGCAAGAAGGGCAAGTCACTGCTGCGCAACATGGCAAAGCCGCTGGCCGGCGTGCTGCTGGAGCAACCGCTGAGGCTGGCGCCGAGCCCGGCGGTGGCCAGGAAGGCACTGGCGCACAAGCCGATTTTCAAGACGCCGCGCCGTGAAAGCGCAGGTGAATCAGTCAGGCTAGGGTTCATTGTTGTTGTTATCCCGTGGGTGGCGGTATCAGCGAACGAACAGCTTCTGGATCAACGTCTGGATGGATTTGCCGTAGGGCGGGTAGATCAACTTCGCCGCGTTCAGGCGTTGTTTCACCAACACACCCTTGGCTTTGCTGAAGGTAAGAAAACCTTCGTGACCGTGGTAATGGCCCATGCCCGAGGGGCCGATGCCGCCGAACGGCATATCGTCCTGGGCCACGTGCAGCAAGGTGTCGTTCAGGCACACGCCACCGGAATGGGTTTCGTGGAGCACGCGGTTTTGCTCGATTTTGTTGTAGCCGAAGTAATACAGGGCCAGTGGGCGAGGGCGCTGGTTGATGTAGGCAAAGGCTTGGTCGATGCCGCGATACGGCACGATCGGCATCACCGGGCCGAAGATTTCGTCCTGCATCACGGTCATGTCGTCGCTGACATTCAACAACAGGCTGTGAGCCATGCGCCGCGCCTGGCCCTGGTCGTACAGCGGGATCAGGGTGGCGCCCTTGTCGGTGGCGTCTTTCACGTAGGCATTGAGCCGGGCCAGTTGTCGCTCGTTGATGATGGCGGTGTAGTCCGGGTTGTTGGCCAGGGTCGGATAAAACCCGCGAATGGCCTGGGTGTAGGCCTTGACAAAACCGTCGACACGATCTTCCGGCACCAGCACGTAGTCGGGTGCCACGCAGGTCTGGCCGGCGTTCAACGCTTTACCGAAGGCAATGCGCTCGGCAGCATCCTTGAGCGGTACATCAGCGGACACGATGGCCGGCGACTTGCCGCCCAACTCCAGCGTGACTGGCGTGAGGTGTTCGGCCGCCGCACGCATTACATGCTTGCCGATGCTGGTGGCGCCGGTAAACAACAGGTGGTCGAAGGGCAGCTTGGAGAACGCCATGCCTACTTCGGCTTCACCCAGCACCACGCACACCAAATCCTCCGGGAAGACCTTTGCCAGCAGCGTCTTGAGCAGTTCGCCGGTGGCGGGGGTAGATTCGCTGAGCTTGAGCATCACCCGGTTGCCCGCCGCCAACGCGCCGACCAGCGGACCGATGGCCAAGTACAGCGGGTAATTCCAGGGCACGATCACCCCGACAACGCCCAAGGGCTGGTAGATAACTTTGGCCGAAGCCGGTTGGAAGGCAATGCCTACCGCCCGCCGGGACGGTTTCATCCAGCCCTTCAGGTGTTTGCTGGCATAGTGAATGCCATGCAGGCTGGGCATCAGTTCGGCGAACAGGGTTTCGTCGGCGCTGCGGTGGCTGAAGTCCTGGCTGATCGCGTTGATCAACGCCTGGCGCTCGTCGCTGAGCAAATCACGCAGAGCCTTCAGCCATTGTTGGCGCTGTGCGGCCGGTGGCATTGGGTTGGCGGCGTAGGCGCAGCGTTGCGCATCGAACAGGGTCTGGAGTTGATCCAGCACCTGGGAATCTTGCAAGTAGGCAACGTTGGCAGACATGGCGGCGTTCCCGATTGTTATAGGTCTGCCTGAGTTTTTAGAGTCATTACTCTAAATTGTCAAATAACATTGCAGCAACATGCACATTTATCCTGGCAAGGATAGGCCGTAAGATGCCCCATCACGTGTACAGAAGCTGATCCCCTATGGCACCACGAGTAAAGACCAGCGAGCGCATTGTGCAAACCAGCCTGGAGCTTTTTAACCAGCAGGGCGAGCGCAGTGTGAGCACCAACCACATCGCCGCCCATATGGAAATTTCGCCGGGCAACCTGTACTACCACTTCCCCAACAAGCAGGCGATCATCGCCGTACTGTTTCGCGAATACGAAGCCCTGGTGGACAGTTTCCTGCGCCCGCCTCAAGGCCGTGCCATGGCCGTGGCGGACAAGCGCTTCTACCTGCAAGCCGTATTGGCCGGCATGTGGCGTTATCGTTTCCTGCACCGCGACCTCGAACACCTATTGGAAAGCGATCCAGAACTGGCCACCGGCTATCGGCGTTTTTCCCAGCGCTGCCTGATCCAGGGCGGCGCGATTTACCAGGGGTTTGTCGATGCCGGCATTCTGAATATGGACCCGGTGCAAACCGAGGCGCTGACCCTCAATGCGTGGATTATCCTGACCTCCTGGGTGCGTTTTTTGTGCACGACCAACGAAAATTCCGCCCATTTGAGCGCCGAGGCCATCAAACGCGGGGTGTATCAGGTGTTGGTGCTGGAGGCTGGGTTTGTCACGCCCCAGGCGAAAGAGGCCGTGGACGCCTTATTCAAAGAGTTTTACGTGCCGTTGAATCAGGCATTGGAAGAAGTGAAGTAGGACCTTTCTCGAATCTATTCATAGGAGGCCGTCATGCCGCTTGCCCAACTGATCAGTCCCCAGCAACTGGCCGAGCGCCAGAAGGCTGGCGGGTTGGTGATCCTGGATTGCCGCTTTGCCCTGGAAGACCCGGACTACGGGCGCTGCAGCTACGCCGAAGGGCATATCGAGGGCGCGCAGTATGCTGACTTGGAACGTCATATGAGCGGGCCGGTGACCCAGGGTGTGACCGGGCGTCATCCGTTGCCGGCAGCGCAGACGTTCGCTCGGCAATTACGGGCTTGGGGCATCAGCGCTGACACCGATGTGGTGCTGTATGACGACGGTCCTGGCGCCTACGCCGCGCGGGCATGGTGGCTGTTGGTTTGGTTGGGCAAGCGTGATGGCGTGTTTATTCTGAATGGCGGCCTCAAGGCATGGCATGCCGCGGGTTTCCCGTTGAGCCTGGATACGCCGGTCGTTGAAGCTGGCACTTTCGCGGGGACGCCGGACAATCGCCTGCTGCTCGATGCCGAACACCTGCAAAAACGCCTGGGCCAGCCGGGATTGACGCTGATCGATGCGCGCGCTCAACCGCGTTTTCGCGGCGAAGTGGAGCCTATCGATCCGATTGCCGGGCATATCCCTGGCGCGCAATGCGCGGCGTTTAACGAAAACCTGGGCAGCGACGGTCGCTTCCTGCCGGCAGATCAGCTTAAGCAGCGCTTTGCTGCCCAACTCCGGGGGCGCTCGCCGGATGAGCTGGTGGCGTATTGCGGTTCAGGCGTGACGGCCTGCCACAACCTGTTTGCGCTGAGCCTGGCGGGTTATTCCTTGGGTAAGTTGTATGCGGGGTCTTGGAGTGAGTGGATTACTGATCCGCAGCGGGAAGTCGCTACCGGCGACTGAGTTGTCCGGCGAGCAAGCCCACACATGTTTAACCGTGTTGTGTCAGTAACCACTGGGGAATCCGGCGCTCCAGGTAGTAACCGGGGCGTTTGAGCGAGCCCTCAACAAACCCAACATGCCCACCCTTGTCCGTCAGCTCAAACTCAGTGCAGTCCGACAGCTCGCTGGCCTCTGGCAGGCTATGGGCAAACACAAACGGATCATCCGCCGCCTGGATAATCAGGGCCGGCGTGCGGATACTGCCCAGGTAATAACGACTCGATGCGCGGCGGTAATAATCCTTCGCACTCAGGTAGCCGTGCAGCGGCGCGGTCACGCGGCCGTCGAAGTCCCAGAACGTGCGCATCTTCTCCAGTGAGCCGAGGGACTCCAGGGTTTTAAGCCCGTCAGCCCGACCATCCTGCAGAAAACGGCTTTGCTTGACGCGGATATACGCGAGCATTTCACGCATGAAGTGTTTTTGATAAATCCGCGAAAAGCCCAGGCCGATCCGGTCCGCACACTGATCCAGGCGAAACGGCACCGACACCGCCGCCGCGCCTTGTAGCCCCGACGCCTTTCCGGTTTCGCCCAAATGCTTGAGCAGCACATTGCCGCCCAGGGAATAACCCACCGCGTACAACGGCGCCAAAGGCCGCTTGGCGCGCAGATGAGCAACCGCTGCGGCCAGGTCTTCGCTGGCGCCGGAGTGGTAACTGCGTGCCAGCAGGTTGGGTTCACCCGAGCAACCGCGCCAATTCAGCGCCACGCTGGCCCAGCCTTGGACGGCGAGGGCTTTTTGCAAGCCCGCTACGTAGGGTGAGTTGGACGAACCGGTCAGCCCGTGCAGCACCAGCACCAGAGGTGCGTGCGTGTCATGAGGCCCGTGCCAGTCGAGGTCGAGGAAGTCGCCGTCGTCCAGCCACAGGCGTTCGCGTTGGCGCTCGATATGAGTGGTGGGGCGGCACAGCGGCCCCCATAGCGTTTGCAAGTGGGGGTTGCCGAGGCCGAAGGCGGGGGTGAATTTTTCAGCGAAAGGCTTCATGAGGGTCCCGCTCACCACAGGTTTAGGCGGCGGTTTCGACCAGACGGTGCCACAACGCGTAATACACCCGCCCGGACTTCTGCTCCCGGTGCAGGCGCCACGCGCCCGGCAAGCCCAGTGTCGACGGCGCCGTCTCACTTTCGGTGTAGACCCACGCATCCGGCGCCAGCCATTGGCGTTCTTCCAGCAGCGCACACACGGTCGGCAACAGGTTCTGGTTGAACGGCGGGTCGAGGAACACCACGTCGTACTCGCTGGCGGCTTGGGTTTCCAGGTAGCGCAGCGCGTCGGCGGTTTGCACCTGGCCGTTGGTGCAACGCAGGGTGCCCAAGTGTTCCTTGAGGCTGGAGACGGCCACATTGCTGGCGTCCAGCGCCTGCGCCTGGGCGGCACCACGGGACAGCGCCTCCAGGAACAGCGCGCCGCTGCCCGCGAACGGGTCCAGCACCTTGGCCCCTGCGATGTAAGGCGCGAGCCAGTTGAACAGGGTTTCGCGCACGCGATCCGGCGTCGGGCGCAGGCCTACGACGTCGGGGAAGCTCAGCTTGCGGCTGCCCCATTCGCCGCCAATGATGCGCAGCTGGCCCACACCGTTATGCACGTTGTGGACAGGTTTTTTCGGGCGAGATGAACTGGCCATTAATGCTCCGGAACCCCGAGCGGCTGCTCGGCGGGTTTATCAGTGGGGGGCGGTAGTGGCTTTTGCGCAATCGTCGGGCCGGCGGTCACGATGACCATCTTGTCCGCGCTCAAGTGTTTGTTCATTGCAGCCTTGACCTGTTCTACGGTCAGGGCCTGGGATTGTTTCATGAAATCTTCCAGATAGCTCAGCGGCAGGTTGTAGAAACCCATCGCGCCCAGCTGCCCGACGATATCGGCGTTGCTTGCGGTAGACAGCGGGAAGCTGCCAGCCAGCTCACGCTTGGCGTCATCCAGTTCTTTTTGCGTCGGGCCGGTCTTGAGGTAGTCGGCCACCACATCCTCAACCAGACGCAGGGTGCCGCCGCTCATTTCGGCGCGGGTCTGCAGATTGATCATGAACGGTCCGCGCACCTGCATCGGCGAGAAACCGGAGTACACGCCGTAGGTCAGACCGCGCTTTTCACGCACTTCACTCATCAAGCGGGTGCCGAAACCACCGCCGCCGAGGATCTGGTTGCCCAAGGACAAGGCTGCGTAGTCCGGGTCGGCGCGGTCGATCCCCAGTTGCGCGAACAGCAGGTGCGTCTGCTTGGACGGGAACTCGATACGGGTCAGGCCGGGCTTGGGCTCGGTGGGCTGGGCGATTTTTGCCAGGGCCGGGCCTTTGGGCAGCGATGAGGAAATCTTGGCCGTCATGGCTTCAGCTTCGGCGCGGGTCATGTCGCCGACTACGGCAATCACCGCGTTGCCCGCTGCATAAGCCTTGGCGTGGAACGCCTGCAACTGCGCCAGGGTAATCTTCGGAACGCTTTGCGGCGTGCCTTCGCTTGGGTGAGCGTAAGGGTGGTCACCGTACAAGCGCTTGAACAGCTCGAGGCTCGCCAGCTTGCCGGGGTTTTGCTTCTGGTACTCAAAGCCGGCCAGGATCTGGTTCTTGATCCGCGCCAGGGAATCGGCCGGGAAAGTTGGCTTGCCGATCACTTGATCAAACAGGGTCAAGGCGGCGTCGCGTTTGGTGCTGTCACTCAGGCTGCGCAGGGAAACCAGCGCCATGTCGCGAAATGCGCCATTGCCAAAGTCCGCGCCGAGGCCTTCAAAGTCGCGGGCAATCTGGCTCACGTCCTTGCCCGGCACGCCTTCGTTGAGCATGGCGTTGGTCATCAGCGCCAGGCCAGGCACGTCGCCGTCCTGGCTGCTGCCAGCGGCGAACAGGATGCGCACGTCGAACATCGGCAGTTCGTGGGCTTCGACGAACAGCACTTTGGCGCCTTCGGCGGTATTCCAGGTTTGCACGTCGAGCTTGCGGTTGGTCGGCGCCTTGCCGTCCAGTTCCGTCAGGGATTGCAGTGTACTGCCCGATTGGGCTTTTTCCAGCGCTGGGCTCGCAACCGATTCAGTCGGACGCAGGAAGTACACGGCGCCGGCGGCGATCAAGGTGACAGCGATCAGGCCGGGAAAGATCAGGCGGCTGTTTTTGCGATCACTCATGAGCGGTCTCCTGGGGCAGGACATGGGCGACGCTGAGACGTTCGCGGGTGAAATAGGTGCGCGCGGCTTTCTGGATATCTTCCGGGGTCACGCTTTGCAGGTCGGCCAGTTCGGTGTCCATCAGCTTCCAGGACAAACCAACGGTTTCCAGCGCGCCAATGGCCGTAGCCTGGCTGGTGATGGAATCACGCTGGTAGACCAGGCCGGCAATGACTTGGGCGCGGATGCGTTCCAGTTCTTCGGCGGTCGGTGGTTTGGCTTTCAGCTCTTCCAGCAGGCGCCACAGGCCGGCCTCGGCTTGGGCCACGGTTTTCTTTTTCTGCTGGTTGGGAGTGGCGGTCAGCATGAACAGGGTATCGCCACGGGTGTAGGCGTCGTAGTGGGTAGAGGCAGCGGAGACCAGTTCCTCACCGCGTTCCAACTGCTCGGATATACGCGCGCTGTAGCCGCCGTCCAGCAAGGCCGAGATCAGGCGCAGGGCTTGTACCGAGCGTTTGTCTTCGGCGGTGGCCAGCCCAGGTACGTTGAAACCCAGGATCACGCTCGGCAGTTGAGTCTGCACATGCAGGGTCAGCAGGCGTTCGCCCGGCTCGGCCAGTTCCATCGGGATCTTGGCCGGTGGTACGTCACGCTTGGGGATCGGGCCAAAGTAGCGCTTGGCAAGGTTTTTTACCTCGTCCGGGGTGACGTCGCCGACCACCACCAGGGTCGCGTTGTTCGGCACGTACCAGGATTGGTACCAGTGGCGCAGCTCTTCGACCTTCATGCGGTCCAGGTCGGCCATCCAGCCGATGGTCGGCGTGTGATAACCGCTGGCCGGGAAGGCCATGGCCTTGAAGCGCTCATAGGCCTTGGACATCGGATTATCATCGGTGCGCAGACGGCGCTCTTCCTTGATCACCTCGATCTCGCGGCTGAACTCGTCGGCCGGCAGGCGCAGGCTGGCCATGCGGTCGGCCTCCAGCTCGAAGGCCACACCCAGGCGGTCACGCGCCAGCACTTGGTAATAGGCGGTGTAGTCATCGCTGGTGAACGCATTTTCTTCGGCGCCGAGGTCGCGCAGGATCAGCGAGGCTTCGCCGGGGCCGACTTTGGCGCTGCCCTTGAACATCATGTGCTCCAGGGCGTGGGACAAACCGGTCTGGCCCGGGGTTTCGTAGCTCGAACCGACCTTGTACCACACCTGGGAAACCACCACTGGCGCGCGATGATCTTCGCGCACGACCACCTTGAGGCCGTTATCCAGGGTGAACTCATGGGTGGGTTGTGGATCGGCAGCCAAGGCTGACAGAGGCAGACAAACTGTACCGAACAGCAGGCCTGCGGCGCGGCGGGCTAGAGCATTCATTCGTTTTTAAACCTGTTGGGCTGACCGCTTGGTCTTAGCGTCGGCGGGCGAGGAGGTTAGGGCGTGTCATTCATCATTACCAGTGGCACTGGTAATGATGAATGACACGCCCTAGGATACTGATCCGACTTAAGGACGGCCACTGCGGCGGTCCTGTTGAGGTCCTATTTAGGCCTTACAAAATGTTGCGCATGAACGAGCTGGCTAAAAAACAGTCTGTTACGCATCAAATTTTATTTACCGAAGCGCCCCTTGGCGCGTCGCTACCTTGAGATAGCCGTCTCCATGTTTGGTTCCAACGACGACAAGAAGACCCCAGCTGCGGCTGGCGAGAAGAAAGGCCTGTTCGGATGGCTGCGCAAAAAGCCGCAGGAAACCGTCGTCGAACAGCCGCAGGTTCAAGCTGAACCGATCCCTGACCCTATAGTAGAAGCCGAACCGGTCGCCGAAACGCCAGCGCCGGTGGTGTTGCCGATGGCTGAGCCGGTGTTGCAGCCGGTGTTGCAGCCGGTGGCAGAGGTTGAGCCAGAGCCAGAGCCAGAGCACAAACCGTGGCCTGAGTTGCCGGTGGCCGAAGAGCCTGTGGCGTTGGTTGAAGATGTGCAGACCGAGCATGTGGCACCGCCGATTCCGGCTGTGGCTGCGCCGGTTGACATCGTGGTCGAAGCGCCGCCCGTCGTTGAAGTGCCTGCGCCAGCGGTCGTCGAATCCCCGCCTGCCGCCGTCGAGCCCGAGCCTGTCGCTGACACTGCGCAAACCAGCAAAGCTGGCTTCTTCACCCGCCTCAAGCAAGGCCTGAGCAAAACCAGCGCCAGCATCGGCGAAGGCATGGCCAGCCTGTTCCTCGGCAAAAAAGTCATTGATGACGAACTGCTGGAAGACATCGAAACCCGTCTGCTCACCGCTGACGTGGGCGTCGAAGCTACTGCCGTAATCATCCAGAGCCTGACCCAGAAGGTAGCGCGCAAGCAGCTGACCGACGCCGACGCGCTCTACAAATCCCTGCAGGCAGAGCTGGCCGCCATGCTCAAGCCGGTGGAAGCGCCGCTGGTGATCACCCCGAACAAGCCGTTCGTGATCTTGGTGGTGGGCGTCAACGGCGCCGGCAAGACCACCACCATTGGTAAATTGGCCAAGAAACTGCAGTCGGAAGGCAAGAAAGTCATGCTGGCCGCGGGCGATACCTTCCGTGCCGCAGCGGTTGAGCAGTTGCAGGTCTGGGGCGAGCGCAACAAGATCCCGGTCATCGCCCAGCACACCGGCGCCGATTCCGCCTCGGTTATCTTCGATGCCGTGCAAGCCGCCAAGGCGCGCAACATCGACGTGCTGATCGCCGATACCGCCGGTCGCCTGCACACCAAAGACAATTTGATGGAAGAACTGAAGAAAGTGCGCCGCGTGATCGGCAAGCTGGATGCAGACGCGCCGCACGAAGTGCTGCTGGTGCTCGACGCCGGTACCGGCCAGAACGCCATCAGCCAGGCCAAACAATTCAACCAGACGGTGCAACTGACCGGCCTGGCATTGACTAAGCTCGACGGCACGGCCAAGGGCGGTGTGATTTTCGCCCTGGCTAAACAGTTCGGGCTGCCGATTCGTTACATCGGCGTTGGTGAAGGCATCGACGACCTGCGCACCTTTGAAGCCGAACCCTTTGTACAGGCGCTGTTTGCCGAGCGGGAGCGTTCATGATTCGATTCGAACAGGTCGGTAAACGCTATGCCAACGGGCATGTCGGCTTGCATGAGCTGAGCTTTCGAGTGCGTCGCGGCGAATTCTTGTTTGTCACCGGCCATTCCGGTGCAGGCAAAAGTACCTTGCTGCGCCTGCTGCTGGCCATGGAGCGCCCAACCACCGGCAAACTGCTGCTGGCGGGTCAGGATCTGGCAACTATCAGCAATGCGCAGATTCCGTTCCTGCGCCGCCAGATCGGCGTGGTGTTCCAGAACCACCAGTTACTGTTCGATCGCACGGTGTTCAATAACATCGCGCTGCCGTTGCAGATCCTCGGGCTGTCCAAGGCCGAGATCGTCAAGCGCGTGGACTCGGCCCTTGAGCGCGTGGCGCTGTCTGACAAGACCGATCTCTACCCCGGCGACCTGTCCACCGGCCAGCAACAGCGTGTCGGCATCGCCCGCGCCATCGTGCATCGCCCGGCCTTGCTGCTGGCTGATGAACCCACCGGTAACCTCGACCCGCGACTGGCGGCCGAGATCATGGGGGTATTCGAAGACATCAACCGCCTGGGCACCAGCGTGCTGATCGCCAGCCACGACCTCGCGCTGATCGCGCGCATGCGCCATCGCATGCTGACCCTGCAACGCGGCCGCCTGATCGGTGACGGGGAGGCCGGCGTATGAGTGCAACACGCAGCCCTAAAGTCTCCGAGCGCGTGGCGCCGAAACCGGCCGACCCGCAACCGCAGAAGAAGAAAAAACACGACGAAGACGACGGCCCGGACTTCAGCACCTTGCTGCGCGCCTGGATTGAAAGCCATCGCGCCAGCCTGCTCGACAGCCTGCGTCGCCTGGGCAAGCAGCCGATCGGCAGTTTTTTCACCTGCCTGGTGATGGCTGTGGCGTTGAGCCTGCCGATGGGTTTGTCGTTGCTGCTCAATAATGTCGAGCGCCTGGGCGGTTCCTGGCAGCGCGCGGCGCAAATTTCCCTGTACTTGAACATCGACGCCAGCTCCAAAGACGGCGAGTCCCTGCGCGATGACATCAAGAATATGCCCGGCGTGGCGGAGGCTGAGTACATCAGCCGTGATCAGGCTCTTGAAGAGTTCCAGCAACAATCCGGCCTGGGCGAGGCGCTCAAGGAGCTGCCGCAGAACCCACTGCCGGGCGTGGTTCTGGTAACGCCGAACGAAGTCGATAAGCCGACGCTGGAAGCCCTGCGACAAAAACTCGCAGAGATGCCCAAGGTGCAACAGGCGCAACTTGATCTAGTCTGGGTTGAGCGGCTGGCGGCGATTCTGAAGCTGGGCGACCGGTTTGTGTTCGGGCTGACGGTGCTGTTGGTGTCTGCATTACTTTTGGTGATAGGTAATACCATTCGTCTTCATATTGAAAACCGTCGCATCGAGATAGAAGTGATTAAACTGGTCGGCGGCACGGACAGCTATGTGCGTCGTCCTTTTCTGTACATGGGCGCGCTTTATGGCTTCGGTGCCGGGATTTTGTCCTGGGGGGTGCTGGCTTTTGGCCTTGACTGGCTGAACGACGCGGTTGTCGGGCTTGCCGGACTTTATGGCAGTGATTTCGCCTTGGCCGGTGTGCCGGTCGCCGATGGTCTGAGCCTCTTGCTTGGCGCAGTACTGTTGGGGTATATCGGTGCCTGGATTGCGGTTGCACGCCATTTACGTGAGTTGGCACCGAAGTAGTTAATGCCAGATTAATGTGGTTACGTTGTATTGACCGTATCAGTGGTTTAGGGAACTTGTCCTACGGTTCCCGGTCAATTTTCGCAGTGCTGAACTGCACGAGTTATGTGAGTCGGAGGTTTTTTCGTATGACCACTTCTTTGCAACCTGCTTATGCCTTGGTGCCAGGTGGGAACCTGGAAGCCTATGTGCACACGGTGAACAGCATTCCATTGCTGACGCCTGAGCAGGAGCGTGAACTGGCCGAGAGTCTCTACTATGAGCAGGATTTGGGGGCGGCTCGGCAGATGGTGCTCGCCCACCTGCGTTTTGTCGTACATATCGCCCGTAGCTATAGCGGCTACGGCCTGGCCCAGGCTGACCTGATCCAGGAAGGCAACGTTGGCCTGATGAAGGCGGTCAAGCGCTTCAACCCTGAAATGGGTGTGCGCCTGGTGTCGTTTGCCGTGCACTGGATCAAGGCGGAAATCCACGAGTTCATCCTGCGCAACTGGCGCATTGTGAAAGTCGCGACCACCAAGGCCCAGCGCAAGCTGTTCTTCAACCTGCGCAGCCAGAAGAAACGCCTGGCGTGGCTGAATAACGAGGAAGTCCACCGTGTGGCCGAAAGCCTCGGCGTGGAGCCGCGTGAAGTGCGCGAGATGGAAAGCCGCCTGACCGGCCATGACATGGCCTTCGACCCGGCCGCCGAAGCGGACGACGACAGCGCCTTCCAATCGCCGGCCAACTACCTGGAAGATCACCGGTACGACCCGGCGCGTCAGTTGGAGGATGCGGACTGGAGCGACAACTCCAACCACAACCTGCACGAAGCGTTGGAAGTGCTGGACGACCGCAGCCGTGACATCCTCTACCAGCGCTGGCTGGCGGAAGAAAAAGCCACGCTGCACGACCTGGCACAGAAGTACAACGTGTCGGCCGAGCGGATTCGTCAGCTTGAGAAAAGCGCGATGAATAAGCTGAAGTTGTCGATCGCCGCCTAAAGCGCTGCGAAAAACCAAAAAAATGCCCCGATCGAGAGATCGGGGCATTTTTGTTTGCATCTATTAACTGACCGTAGCAGCTGTCGAGAGAGGTTGGGTCAGTCGGACCAAGGGGCCTTGCGGGAGTTATTCAGCTCAACCAGATAACCATCCCCACCCAACTGGCCCATCTGCTGCCGAATCCACGCCGCGCGCCTTGCCACATACGCCGTCGGATGGCTGGCACTCCAGACCCGCGGGTTAGGCAGTACGGCGGCCAAATAGCTGGCCTGTTGCCGAGAAAGCCCCTTGGCACTTACCCCAAAGTGATGCCGCGCTGCCGCTTCTGCGCCAAACACCCCTTCATCCCACTCAACGCTGTTGAGGTACACCTCAAGAATCCGCTGCTTGGGCCACAACACCTCGATCAGCCCGGTAAACCAAACCTCCAGGCCTTTGCGCAAATAACTGCGGCCGGCCCACAGGAACAGGTTTTTCGACACCTGCTGGCTCAGCGTGCTGGCGCCGCGTATCGAACCGCCGCGCTCGTTGTGCTGGATCGCCGCCTGGATTGCGCCGAAATCAAAACCCCAGTGCTGCGGGAAGTGCTGGTCTTCACCGGCAATCACCGCCATTTTGAGGTCATCGGAGATATCGTCCCACGGCACCCAGCTGCGCTGCAGGTCGATGGGCTCGCCGTCAAGCCACGATTCGACCTTGCGCTCCACCATCAGCGCAGTGAAGGGCGGCGGGACGAAGCGAAACAGCAGGACCAACAGCATACTGCCGATGGCGAGCCATTTGACGACATTGAGAAAGCGTTTGAAGAGGACACGCAGCATAGAGATGGCTTGGCCGAACCCGTTGAGCGGGCCATTATACAGACCCTGCCCGATGAGTCTGACTGGAGTTCCTCATGCTGCGTAGCTTTCTGATGCTGGCTGCCTTTTTCGGCTTCACCGGTGTCGCCCTTGGCGCCTTCGCCGCCCACGGCCTGAAGAACCGCCTGAGTGCCGAATACCTGGCGATCTTCCATACCGGTGTGACCTACCAACTGGTGCACACCCTGGCCCTGTTTGGCGTGGCACTGTTGGCCGCGCACATTCCTGGCCGGCTGGTCACCTGGGCGGGCATCTCCTTTGCCGTCGGCATCCTGCTGTTCTCCGGCAGCCTGTATGTGCTGACGATTACCGGTATCAGCAAGCTCGGCATCATCACGCCATTTGGTGGCCTGGCTTTTCTGCTCGGCTGGTTCTTTCTGGGCCTGGCGGCGTGGCGCTTGCAGCTTTAGACCGCTTGACGCTTGAAGCTGACCTTCAGGTCCCAATCGCGCTAGAATGCTGGCCCCTAAAAACGATGGCGGCCCTTGGCATGCGCATTCAGTTGAACGGCGAGTCCCTTGAACTGCCCGACGGTGAAACCGTTGCGGCCCTACTGACCCGTCTGGACCTGACCGGGCGCCGCGTCGCAGTGGAGCTCAACCTGGATATCGTCCCGCGTAGCCAGCACGCCGAGACCGCGCTCACCGACGGTGACCAGGTCGAAGTGGTCCACGCCATCGGCGGCGGCTAGTCGCGCAGCTTGCTGAATTCTGCAGAACCTCACCCCATTTCGAGGATTTCCCATGAGCATCGTTCGTAGCGACAAGCCCTTCGTCCTGGCCGGTCGTACCTACCAGTCCCGCCTGTTAGTGGGTACCGGCAAGTACCGCGACATGGAAGAGACCCGCCTGGCCATCGAAGCCTCGGGCGCCGAGATCGTCACCTTCGCCGTGCGCCGCACCAACCTCGGCCAGATCGAAGGCGAGCCGAACCTGCTCGAAGTGCTGTCGCCGGATCGCTACACCTTCTTGCCGAACACCGCCGGGTGCTATGACGCCATCGAAGCCGTGCGCACCTGCCGCCTGGCCCGTGAGCTGCTCGACGGCCATAATCTGGTGAAGCTGGAAGTGCTGGCCGACCAGAAAACCCTGTTTCCCAACGTGATCGAGACCCTCAAGGCCGCTGAAACGCTGGTCAAGGAAGGCTTCGACGTGATGGTCTACACCAGCGATGACCCGATCATCGCGCGCCAACTGGCCGAAATCGGTTGTATCGCCGTAATGCCGCTGGCCGGTCTGATCGGTTCCGGTCTGGGTATCTGCAATCCGTACAACCTGCAGATCATCCTTGAAGAAGCCAAGATTCCCGTACTGGTGGACGCGGGCGTGGGCACTGCCTCCGACGCTACCATCGCCATGGAACTGGGCTGCGACGCAGTGCTGATGAACTCGGCCATCGCCCATGCCCAACAGCCAATCATGATGGCTGAAGCCATGAAACACGCCATCGTCGCGGGCCGCCTGGCGTACCTCGCCGGTCGCATGCCGAAAAAACTCTACGCCAGCGCCTCCTCGCCGCTGGATGGTCTGATCAAGTAAGAGCCATTGATGACTGAATCAAACGAAACGCCGAACACTCTGGACGACGCCGACGAGTCCAAGCACCGCCGCATCAAGAGTTTTGTGATGCGCGCCGGTCGCATGACCGAAGGCCAGCAAAAGGGCCTGGAGCAAGGCGCACCCTTGTTTGTGCTGCCCCTGGCCGACGCACCGGTGGATTACGACCAGGTGTTCGGCCGTTCGGCCCCGCGTTCCCTGGAAATCGGCTTCGGCATGGGCCACTCCCTGCTGGAAATGGCGGCAGCCTCGCCAGAACAGGATTTCATCGGTGTTGAAGTGCATCGCCCAGGTGTTGGCGCGTTGCTCAACGGCGTATTGACCCAAGGGTTGACCAACCTGCGGGTCTACGACTGCGACGCGATCGAAGTGCTCAACCGCTGCATCGCCGACAACAGCCTTGATCGGCTGATGCTGTTCTTCCCGGATCCTTGGCATAAATCCCGTCACCACAAGCGCCGTATCGTCCAGGCTTCCTTCGCGGAGCTGGTACGCAGCAAGCTCAAGGTCGGCGGCATCTTGCACATGGCCACCGACTGGGAACCGTACGCGGAATACATGCTGGAAGTCATGAACGTGGCCCCCGGCTACCGCAACCTGGCCGAAGACGGCAAATGCGTGCCACGCCCGGCTGAGCGCCCGATCACCAAGTTCGAACGCCGCGGCGAGCGATTGGGGCATGGGGTTTGGGATTTGAAGTTCGAGAAGTTGGCTTAAGCCGCTCTGCTATCACGGCGGTGGAATGGCTCCGTTCCACTGCCGCTTCGCTTTTACTTGTAAAGGAATACAAGTGCTTGAGAACCCTCCTTTCCAGCCTGCTGTTTCTCGGCTTTCTGTCTATGACAGCCTTCGCGGCCAGCACACCCTCTTTGCCAGTGATTTCCCCGGATGACTATTTTGAGCGTGCTCAAAAAAAGGCGGAACAACTCAAGCTGCTGTTTGATGAGAACGTCAAGCTGGAGGCCGGTGGCAAGCTGGATAAGGCTACGTTGCCCGAACAACTCAAAGAGGTTCAGGGCATCATGGAGGCGTTCCAACATGACCTGAAGATGGCCTCGGAGGGCGGGCATGTTGTCGCGACATACATGCTGGCCAATTACCAAAGCCGGTTCGGAATGTCCGACGAAGAACGCAAACAGGTTTGTGAGCCGATGCGCAAGGCCATGGGTCAAGGTCTGTTAGCCGCCGGTGTGGGTTATTACTATCAGTGCGATATGACCTACATGCGGCTGGACTTGTTGGATCCTGGGCACATAAAGTACTTGGAAGCGCTCAAGCAGATGCTGCTGAACGTTGACGCCAACCGTGATTATTACCCGTTGTACACCCATCGTTCGCTTTGTTTCGAAAGTGATCGGCTGGCCGAGATCAAGGAAGAAAGAACCTTGGGCAACATGCAAGCTCGCGCCAGTGCGCGGATGCTGACCTATGATCAGTATCGGGCTGATGCCTACTATATTTTAGCGGCGACGCGTATGAACGACAAAGGTCAGCCCGACAGCGTGAACTTGACCTACCTGAATCAGGCGCTGGCGCTGGGTTGCAAAGACCCGATGACGCTTAAAGCGTATTACGAGAAAGCGTTTGGTAGTCAGGCCTCTAAATAGCTTCAAGGAATTGAGCAGGAACCTGCTCGGTCAGCCAAACCCCGTTCTCAGCCTGGAAAAACTTGAAACCCTCGGCAAGCATCGTCGAGGTGTCTACCTTCAGAATCACCACCTTTCCATAGCGCTGCCCAACTTCCCTGGCCGTCTCAAGTCGTTCGCTGAGGTGCACATGGTGACGCGAGCCCGGAATCAGACCCTTCTGGCTGATCGATTCGATGAATCGCGTTGCGGTCCCGTGGTACAGGACTGCCGGCGGTTTTTTTTCATCGAGTTGCAACTGGACGCTTTGATTGGAGTGGCCCTGCACGGCCCGGATATGTTGACCGTCCACGGAAAACGAAAAGCGTTTCTTCTCGTTTGTGTGCACCACCTGCTCCAGCAGTTCTCGGCTAAGGCTGCGTCCTTCACGGGATGCGGCGTCGATCAGTGCTGCCACGCTGGCCCAACCCTCTGAGTCCAGTGAGAGGCCTATCGCTTGCGGTTCGTGACGTAATACATAACTCAGGAATTTGCTGGTGTCGTCCAGTAGCTTTTTGCTCATTTGCTGTCCTTGTCTTGGTCTGGTCGGTTCAGCGGCGATCTGCCACAACCCCAATCAACACCAGCACCACCACCAGCACCGGTGCCAGGCTGTAGTTATTGAACTGGCTCAACCCTCGCACAATCCACGGTGTGGCATAGATCAACGCCGCGCCGCTGCCGATCATGCACAGCAGCGCCATCAACGGTACGCGCAATGCGCCGGCGACGCTGCCCAGGCGGGCTTCTACCCAGCCTTTGATATCAGCGCCAAACAGCACCAGCAAACAGCCCACAAGGGCCAGGGATATTTCCGACAGGTTGCTGCGGCTCCAGCGGGATACGGTGGCGAGCAGGTCGAGTACCAAATCCATTCGATTTCCTTAGAGCGTCAGCTCAAAAACGTCTGCAGCAGGTCATTGAGAAAGAGTTGCCCGCGGTCGGTCGCCGCCAGGCGTGACGGTTCGACCTGCATTAAGCCGCTTTGTTCTGCATCCGTGCGTGCGTCATCCAGGCTTGCCAGATCGAGGCCGGTGCGCTCGGCGTAGAGCTTGGCTTCGACACCTTCGGTCAGGCGCAAAGCGTTCATCAGGAACTCAAACGGCAGTTCCTCGTTAGTCAGCTCTTTCGCCCCAGCCTGAAAGCTTTTGGCCGGGTTGAGGTAGTCCTTCGGCGCTCGCGTCTTCCAGGTGCGCACGATGCGCCCGTCCGGATGGCTGAGTTTGCCGTGGGCGCCGGCGCCGATGCCGATAAAGTCACCGAAGCTCCAGTAGTTCAGGTTATGCCGCGCCGGGCGACCTGGCTGGGCATAGGCCGAGACTTCATATTGCGCGTAACCGTGTTCAGCAAGCAGCGCCTGGCCCGCTTCCTGGATATCCCACAGCGTATCGTCTTCCGGCAGCGCGGGCGGCTGGTTCCAGAATACGGTGTTGGGCTCCAGGGTCAGTTGGTACCACGACAAGTGCGTGGGTTTGAGTGCGATGGCTTGGCGCAAATCGCTCAACGCGTCGTCCAGGGACTGATCGGGCAAACCGTGCATCAAATCCAGGTTGAAGTTATCAAACCCGGCCAGGCGCGCCATGCCCGCTGCACGCACGGCTTCATCACCATTGTGGATACGTCCCAGGGCCTGGAGCTTTTCCTGCTGGAAACTCTGGATGCCGATGGACAGGCGATTGATCCCCAGCTTGCGATAAGCCACGAATTTCTCTTGCTCGAACGTCCCTGGGTTGGCTTCCAGGGTGATCTCTATATCGCTGGCAAACCGGATGCGTGCTTCCACGCCCTCAAGCAAGCGGCCCAGCGCTGCGGCGCTGAACAGACTGGGCGTACCACCACCGAAGAAGATCGAACTCAGTTCGCGACCGTAAACCGCATACAGGTCCTGATCGAGATCGGCCAGCAAGGCGTCCACATAGTCTTCCTCCGGCAGCACCTTGCTGGCGGTGTGGGAGTTGAAGTCGCAATAGGGGCATTTGCGTACGCACCACGGGATGTGGATATACAGCGCCAGGGGCGGCAGCACAGGCAGGGCCGCCCGGGGTGTTTGCGCGCCGCCGTGGATCAGCGGCTGCGCGGAGGTGTTCTGGGTCATTTCAGGCTCAGGCGTTGGCGCAGCAAATCCATTGCGCGAGCGCGATGGCTGATCTGGTTCTTGTCGGCCGGGCTCAACTCGGCGCTCGAGACATTACGTTCCGGCACCCAGAACAGCGGGTCATAGCCAAAACCATGCTCACCGCTGGCCGCATGCAGAATGCGCCCGTGCCACAGGCCTTCGCACAGGATCGGCAATGGATCATCGGCATGTCGTACCAGGGCCAGCACACACACGAACTGCGCGCCGCGCATCGCGTCCGGTACATCCTTGAGGGCGTCGAGCAACTTGGCGTTGTTGGCCGCGTCGCCTTTGCCGTCGGCGTAACGTGCCGAGTAAATGCCAGGAGCGCCGCCGAGGAAGTCCACCGCCAGGCCCGAGTCATCCGCCAGCGCCGGCAGGCCGGAAATACGTGCCGCATTGCGTGCCTTGAGAATGGCGTTCTCGACGAAGGACAGGCCGGTCTCTTCCGGCTCCACCTGGCTGAACTCGCCAATCGAGCGCAATTGCACGGATTCGCCGAGCATCGCCTGGAGTTCTTTAAGCTTGCCGGCGTTGTGGCTGGCGAGTACGAGTTGGGTAAGGTTTATCATTGCGCCGGAAACAGTTCCTGGTTGAATTGGAAGCTATGGGCTTTGCCACCGGTTTCAACATTGATGGTAAACGTCTTGTATTCCCGCTGCGTCACGGCGTAAGGGGCGAGGTAGTTAATCCCGCCTTTTTCTTCGATTTGCTTGAACGTCAGTATCTCGCTCTTGCCGCTCAGATCCTTGATGGTGCCGGTGACTTGCGCCGCCACTGGCGTCACGCCTTTGATCACGGTTACGTTGATCAAGCCCTTCTCCTTGCTGCGCACCACGCCGATCTTCTGGGCGGTTTCCGGCTGCAGGAAGCTGGAAGTGAAGGTGTTGTAGTGGACGGTGATATCGCCGAAGTCTTTCTTGCGATTTGCGTCGATAGCGTCCGCGGCCATGGCGCTGGCGCCCAGGCAAGCGGTCAATAGAAAAACAGCCAAACGACTCATGAACGTCCCTCTTGAAAGATGATTAGACGGCAATCTTGTGGTCGATCAGGCCAGGGCTGCTGACCCGGTAAATACCAATTTCGCCCAACAGGTTGGGCCATAGCTTACTCGCCCAGCCGTGGCGGTGCTGTTGATCGACGGCAAGGCGGTTGATCACTTTGGCTTCACGCTCGCTACACAAGGCTTCGAAGTCTTCGAAAGTGCAGAAGTGGATGTTCGGCGTGTTGTACCAGGTGTAGGGCAGGAAATCCGATACCGGCATGCGGCCCTTTGTGGCCAGGTACCAGCGGCAGCGCCAGTGACCGAAGTTGGGAAAGGTGATGATGCACTGGCGGCCGACGCGCAGCATTTCGTCGAGGATGCGATCCGGGTAGTGCACCGCCTGTAGCGCCTGGGTCATCACCACGATGTCGAAACTGTTGCTGGCAAAGTTGCCCAGGCCCTTGTCCAGGTCCTGTTCGATCACGTTAATGCCCTTGGCTACGCACTGGGCGATGTTGTCCGGGTCGTTTTCCAGGCCGTAGCCGGTGACTTGCTTGTTGTCCCGCAGCCAACTCAGCAGTTCCCCATCGCCGCAACCCAAGTCGAGCACGCGGCTGCCAGCGGGGATCCAGTCTTGGATGATTTCCAGGTCGGCTCTCATGGTGCTCTCACAAAGTTATGCGGTTCATGTAGTTGCTGAAGGCTTGCAGGTACCGCGGGATCGGAATCAGGAAGGCGTCATGGCCTTGCGGAGCATCGATCTCCAGGTAGCAGACGTCTTTGCGCGCAGCCATCAGCGCATCCACCAGCTCACGCGAGCGTGCCGGCGAGAAACGCCAGTCGGTGGTGAAGGACATCACGCAAAACTTGGCCGTAGCGCCCTCGAAGGTTTTCGCCAGGTCGTCGTCGTGGTTGGCGGCCGGGTCGAAGTAGTCCAGGGCCTTGGTCATCAGCAAGTACGTATTGGCGTCGAAACGCCCCGAGAATTCCTCGCCCTGATAACGCAGGTAGCTCTCCACCTGGAACTCAACGCTGTGGAAGTCGTAGTTGAGCTTTTCGCTCTTGAGGCCACGGCCGAATTTTTCGCCCATGGAATCATCGGACAGGTAGGTGATGTGCCCGACCATGCGCGCCAGCATCAAGCCACGCTTTGGAATCACCCCCGCTTCCTGGAACGAACCGCCGTGGAACTCGGGGTCGGTAAGGATGGCCTGGCGCGCCACTTCGTTGAAGGCGATGTTCTGTGCCGACAACTTGGGGGCCGAGGCGATAGCCAGGCAATGGCGCACGCGATCCGGGTAGGTAATGGTCCATTGCAGCGCCTGCATGCCGCCCAGGCTGCCGCCGATCACCGCTGCCCATTGATCGACGCCCAGCAGGTCGGCAAGACGCGCCTGGCTGTGCACCCAGTCTTCCACGGTGAGCACCGGGAAGTCGGCGCCGAACGGCTTGCCGGTTTCCGGGTTGATACTGCTCGGGCCAGTGGATCCGTTGCAGCCGCCGAGGTTGTTCAGGCTGACCACGAAGAACGTGTTTGTGTCGATGGGTTTGCCAGGGCCGATGCAACTGTCCCACCAGCCAGGCTTGCGCTCGTCGGCGGAGTGGAAACCGGCAGCGTGATGATGGCCGGACAGGGCGTGGCAGATCAGCACGGCATTGCTCGCCGTGGCGTTCAGTTGGCCGTAGGTTTCGTAGATCAGGTCATAGGCAGGCAGCGAACGTCCGCAGGCCAGGGCCAGCGGTTCGCTGAAGTGCGCCACTTGGGGCACGACCAGTCCAACAGAATCGGGGGGGAAGGCAGTTGGCATCGACCCTGCTCTCGTTTAAATGAGGCGTAAGTCTAAAGACCGCTGCACCTAGCGGCAAGCAAAGGCCTGTGCGGATTCAATTCAATAGGCAGATACAAAATGTGGGAGCTGGCTTGCCTGCGATACCGGCGTGCCAGTCAGCCAATCCGTTGACTGATACACCGCTATCGCAGGTAAGCCAGCTCCCACACTTTACTGCGCCAAGTGTTAGATCAGCACTCGCAGGATGTCCGGCATTGAGGTCATGGCCGCCAGGTTGTTGATCACCAGCATATCCAGCAACTTGAGCACCATGAACGCCAGGATCGGCGAGATATCCAGGCCGCCCAGGTTCGGCAGCAGCCTGCGGAACGGCGCCAGGGCCGGCTCGCAGATCTGGTTCACCAGCTCAGCGCCAGGGTTATGGCTACCCGGAGCGACCCAGGACAGGATCACGCTGATGATCAAAGCAAAGAAGAAGATCTTCAGGAACAGTGCGGTCACGCCGATGATTGCCCAGACCAGCAACTGGACGAAATTGCCGGTGGTGCCGTAGGTCAGCAGCAGGGTCAGCGCCATCAAGGCCAACTGCACCAGGATCGCCAGTACCAGCGACGACATGTCCAGGCCGAAAAGGCTCGGGATGATCCGGCGCAACGGCTTGAGCAGTGGCTGGGTGGCCTTGACGATGAACTGGCAGAGCGGGTTGTAGAAGTTCGCGCGCACCAGTTGCAGCACGAAGCGCATCAGCACGATCAGCAAATACAGACTGCCGATGGTTTGCAGCACGTAGACGGCTGCGGTGTTCAAACCAATCATGTTGGCTCCTTATTTGCCAAGTTGTTCGGCGAGTTCGGCCGAGCGGTGCGCAGCGGCGCCCAATGCTTTTTCGACCAGGGCTTCAAAGCCCCCGGCCTGGAACGATTCGATAGCCGCTTGTGTGGTGCCGCCGGGGGAGGTCACGCGACGGCGCAACTCGGCTGCGTCCACGTCGCTGGACACCGCCATATGTGCGGCGCCCAGGGCGGTCTGTTCAGCCAGCTGCTCGGCAACGTCCTTGGACAGGCCCAGTTTCACGCCGGCGGCGGTCATGGCTTCGATCAGCAGGAAGAAATACGCCGGGCCGCTGCCGGACACGGCGGTGACCGCGTCCAGTTGCTGCTCCTGTTCCAGCCACAGGGCGATGCCCACGGCGGACAGCAGCTCTTGGGCCTGGTCACGTTGTTCGGCGGTGACGTCAGCCGTTGCGTACAAACCGCTCACGCCCTGGCGCAGCAGGGATGGCGTATTCGGCATACAACGCACGATCGGCTGGTCGCCGAGCCATTGCTTCAGGCTGGCGCAGTTGATCCCGGCGGCGATGGACACCACCAGTTGCTGCGGTTGCAGGCTCGGGCGCAGGCTTTCGCACACGGCCTTCATGGCTTGCGGCTTGACTGCCAGCACGATCACGTCGACGCCCTGGATGGCCTCAGCGTTGTCGGCAAAGGTTTCAATGCCGTGCTCGGCGCTGACGCGGGCACGGGTGTCGGCGCCCGGGTCGCTGGCGCGAATTTGCGCGCTGCCCAGGCCTTGGGCCCTTAGGCCACCGATCAGGCTGGCCGCCATGTTGCCGGCGCCGATAAAAGCTATACGCGTGTCTGTCATGACAGGTCCTTGGTTAAATAGAAGTCAGCCATTTTCAAGGCTGGCCGTAGTCGCGGGCGCCGAACAGGGCGGTACCGATCCGCACCCAGGTGGCGCCTTGGGCAATGGCCGACTCGAGGTCGTGGCTCATGCCCATGGAAAGTGTGTCCAACGGCAGGTTCAAACGGGCTTGCAGCTCGCGTACGGTGGCGAACGCCGCATCTTGGGCCGTCCGATCTGCAGTCGGCTCGGGGATCGCCATCAAGCCACGCAGCTTCAGGCGCGGCAAGGCGCTGATCGCATTGGCCAGGGCCGGCAGGTCGGCGGGTGTACAGCCGGACTTGCTGGCTTCGCCACTGACGTTGACCTGAATGCAGAGATTCAGCGGCGGCAGGTTGGCCGGGCGCTGTTCGGACAAACGTTGAGCAATTTTCAAACGGTCCACGGAATGCACCCAAGCGAAGTTCTCGGCGATCGCACGAGTCTTGTTCGATTGAATGGGGCCGATGAAGTGCCAACTCAAGGGCAAGTCGGTCAATTCCTCCTGTTTGCCCAACGCTTCCTGTAGATAGTTCTCGCCAAAATCGCGCATCCCGGCGGCATAGGCTTCGCGCACTGCGAGTGCGGGTTTGGTCTTGCTCACGGCCAGCAGGTGGATGCTGCTTGCGTCACGTTGCACGGCGTCGGCTGCGGCGCGGATGCGCTGGCTAACCAGGCCGATGTTGTCTGCTATCGTCGACATTCAAGATGCGCCCGTGGATATGGAGTCCGCGGCATTCTACTGGAAATGGAAAGCCCTATGGATATCACTGAATTACTCAGGGCCAGCGTGCGCCGTGGCGCCTCCGACCTGCATTTGTCAGCTGGCCTGGCGCCGATGTTGCGGGTGGATGGCGAGGTGTGGCCGCTGGATTGGCCGGTGCTCTCACCTACGCAAGTAGCGGACTTATTGAGACCCTTACTGAATCAGCACCAACAAAAGGATTTCGAAACATCTCTTGAAACGGATTTTGCTTTCGAGCTACCCGACGTAGCGCGGTTCCGGGCGAATGTGTTCCAGCAGGACCGCGGCATGGGCGCCGTGTTTCGCACCATCCCCTCTGAGGTGCAGAGCCTGGAAAACCTGGGCCTGGGGGATGTGTTTCAGCGTATCGCCCAGCTACCGCGCGGCTTGGTGTTGGTGACTGGCCCCACTGGCTCGGGCAAGTCCACAACCTTGGCGGCGATGATCGATTTTCTCAATCAGCATCGGCGTCAGCACATCCTCACGCTCGAAGACCCCATCGAGTTTATCCACACACCGAAAACGGCGTTGATCAACCAACGCCAGGTGCACCGCGACACCCATAGCTTTTCCACCGCACTGCGCTCGGCGCTACGGGAAGATCCTGACGTGATCCTGGTGGGTGAACTGCGCGACCTGGAAACCATCCGCCTGGCGCTGACGGCGGCGGAGACCGGACACCTGGTCTTTGGCACACTGCACACCAGCTCGGCGGCAAAGTCTGTAGACCGGCTGGTGGATGTGTTCCCGTCCGGGGAAAAAGCCATGGTCCGCGCGATGCTGTCAGAGTCGTTGCAGGCGGTGGTGTCCCAAGTGCTGGTGAAGAAGATGGGCGGCGGTCGGGTGGCGGCTCACGAGATCATGCTGGGCACGCCGGCGATTCGGAATTTGATCCGCGAGGACAAGGTGGCGCAGATGGTCTCGGCGATCCAGACGGGTGGAGCGTTGGGGATGAAGACGCTGGATATGAGTTTGAAGGCGTTGGTCGGGGAGGGCGTGATCAGTCGGGAAGAGGCGCAGGGCAAGGCGCGGGTGCCTGCAGACATATGAGGTCTTGAAAACGATGTAAATAAAATGTGGGAGCGAGCAAGCTCGCTCCCACATTTTTACTGTATTTCAGCCTGAAATCAGCGCTGAACGATCCGCAAGTTGTTCTGCTCTTTAGGCAGAACCCGCTTGGCAATCACGTAGTTCTTATTCCAGAACGGCTTTTTCAGCGTGTCGATGCTGACCGATTTGCCACGGCGCGGTGCGTGGATAAAACGGTCATTGCCCAGGTAGATAGCAACGTGGTTCACCTTACGGCTCTTCAGTTTGAAGAACAACAGGTCACCCGGTTTCAGGTCCTTGCGATCAACCTTCTGCCCGTGGCCTGCGGCCATGGCATTGGACGTGCGCGGCAAGTCTACTGCTGCAACATCATTAAACGCATATTTCACCAAACCACTGCAGTCGAACCCTTTACTTGGGCTGCTACCGCCCCAACGATAAGGCGTACCGAGCACGTTGACGGCGCGGCTGAGAACGCTGCTGCTCTGCTTGGTGTTGACGCCTACCAGGCCCGGTACTGCTTTGCCGTTGTGGGCCTTGCTCAGTTGAGTTGGGCGGCTGACAGTCAGCTTCACCGACTTGGTAGTGCCTGGCGTGCTGTGGACTTTAGGGGTGAAACCGTTAACGTTAGGAAGTCGTTGCTCACGATTGGTGGCGTGGGCGGCCAGTGGCATTAATAGGCAAATGGTTAGCCATGTCTTGAAAAATGGTCGCATTAGGCGTGGCTCTTATGGGTTTGCGCGCAACTTTATAACAGGTTTTAGTGTCGTTCTCAGGCCGTTTGTCGACTGAACCTTGACGTCAAAATCAGGAAAAACGCGACGATTCGCCGCAATTGTCCTACACAAGGCAGGTGGCATAAGGCTTTCAGGGCAGGGAAGATACCATTTGCCGTACGTCGGGCGCCTGTAAAAAAGTCACAAAGAAAGTGAAAAAATTTTTCTATCGAGGCAAAAGAGGTAAGCGATGAACACCTATCAACAGATTGGCCAGCAACAAGACACCCACAGCAAGGTGATCGGTTACCTGTTGTGGATTTTCGGTTTTACCGGCGCGCATCGCTTCTATTACGGCAAGCCGGTGACCGGTACGATCTGGTTTTTCACCTTGGGCTTGCTGGGGATTGGCTGGCTGATCGACCTGTTCCTGATCCCGGCCATGGACCGTGAAGCGGACCTGCGTTTTACCGCCGGGCCTATCGAATACAACGTGGCGTGGATTCTGTTGGCGTTCCTGGGCGTATTTGGCGTGCACCGTATGTATCAGGGCAAATGGATCTCCGGCCTGATCTACCTGCTGACCGGCGGCTTGTTCCTGGTGGGCGTGCTGTATGACTTCTGGACGCTGAATACGCAGATTTCGATTCGTAATGCCGAGCGCAACGGCGGACGTTGAGTCTCTAGAGGCCGATACACACTAACGGTGGGAGCGGGCTTGCTCCCACCGTTGCTGTGCCCACTCTAGACCGGCTTTAGGCCTGATAGCTGATCCGCCCATCCACCAAGGTGTAACGCACCGTCGCCGGCAAGCTATGCCCGATAAACGGGCAATTCTCACCTTTGGACAGCCAGTGCTCCCCAGCTACCGTGGAGCTGGCCGGATCAAACAGCACCAAGTCCGCCGCCGAACCCACCGCCAACTTACCCGCCGGTAAACGCAATGCCTCGGCCGGGCCGGCGCTCAGTCGCGTGAGCAACGTCGGCAAGTCCAGCAAACCCTCTTCCACCAGCGTCATCGCCAACGGCAGCAACAGCTCAACGCTGCTGATACCCGGCTCTGTCGCGCCGAACGGTGCCAGCTTGGCATCGCGCTCGTGGGGCTGGTGGTGGCTGGAAATCGCCGAGATCACACCCGACTTCACCGCCGCGCGCAAACCATCACGGTCGGCACGGGTGCGCAGCGGCGGTTGCACGTGGTAGAGGCTGGAGAAGTCGATCAGCGCCTCATCGGTCAAAATCAGCTGATACAACGCCACATCCGCCGTCACCGGCAAGCCACGGGCCTGGGCCTGCGCAATCAGGGCCACACCGCGTGCGCTGGTCAGTTGGCTGAAGTGCGCACGCACACCGCTTTGTTCCACCAGCAGCAGGTCGCGGGCCAGGGCCACGGTTTCGGCGGTTTCCGGAATGCCCGGCAAACCGAGGAAGCTGGCCACGGCGCCTTCATGGGCCAGGCCGCCTTCGGCCAAGTCGCGGTCCTGGGAGTGGAAGATCACCGTCAGGTCGAAGGTGGCTGCGTATTCCAGGGCGCGGCACAGGGTGCGGGCACTGCGAAAGCTCTCCAAACCGTTGCCAAAGGCCACGCAACCGGCATCGCGCAGGGCGATCAGCTCGGCCAGTTGTTCGCCTTCCAGGCCTTTGCTCAGGGCGCCAATGGGGAACACTTTGCAATTGCCGGCTTCACGGGCGCGGTCCAGGATCAGCTCGGTCACCGCCGAGGTGTCCAAGACTGGCTTGGTGTGCGGCGGGCAGCACAGGCTGGTCACGCCACCGGCCGCAGCGGCGCGGGTTTCGCTGATGATGTTGCCCTTGCGACTGTAACCCGGCTCGCGCAGGGCGACGTTCAGGTCCACCAGGCCAGGCGCGGCCACCAGGCCTTTGGCATCGATGGTTTCAACCGCGCTGAAACCAGCAGGGGCCGCTCCAATGGCGATGATCTTGCCGGCTTCCAGGTGCAGATCGGTAACTTGATCCAGGCCACTGGCCGGATCGATAACGCGGGCGCCGAGAATGCTGAGCTTCACTGGGCGTTCTCCTGCTCGAATTGACGTTGCGCGGTTTGCCCGCTCATGGCCATGGACAACACCGCCATGCGCACGGCGATGCCGTAGGTCACTTGGTTGAGGATCACCGACTGGTTGCCGTCGGCCACCGCCGACTCAATCTCTACGCCGCGGTTGATCGGGCCGGGGTGCATCACGATGGCATCCGGCTTGGCGCCGGCCAGGCGTGCAGTGGTCAGGCCGAACAGGCGGTAGAACTCGCCTTCGCTTGGGAGCAGGCCGCCGGACATGCGTTCGCGTTGCAGGCGCAGCATGATCACCACGTCGACCTCCTTGAGGCCTTCGGTCATGTCGGTGTAGACCTTCACGCCGTACTGCTCGATACCGATCGGCAGCAGGGTTTTCGGTGCGATCACGCGGATGTCCGGGCAACCCAGGGTTTTCAGGGCCAGCATGTTCGAGCGCGCCACCCGCGAGTGCAGGATGTCGCCGACGATGGCCACCGAGAGGTTTTCAAAGCTGCCCTTGTGCCGACGAATGGTGAGCATGTCGAGCATGCCCTGGGTCGGGTGGGCGTGACGGCCGTCGCCGCCGTTGATGATCGCTACCTGCGGGCACACGTGCTCGGCGATGAAATGCGCGGCGCCGGAATCGCCGTGGCGCACCACGAACATGTCAGCGGCCATGGCTTCCAGGTTGCGCAGGGTGTCGAGCAGGGTCTCGCCCTTGCTCGCCGACGAGGTCGACACGTTCAGCGTGATCACGTCGGCCGACAGTCGCTGGGCCGCCAGCTCAAAGGTGGTACGGGTGCGCGTAGAGTTCTCGAAGAACACATTGCAGATGGTCTTGCCGCGCAGCAGCGGGACCTTCTTCACCGCGCGGCCGCCGACTTCGAGGAACGAGTCGGCGGTGTCGAGGATTTCGGTGAGCAGTTCGCGGGGCAAACCGTCGAGGGACAAGAAATGTTGCAGCTGGCCCTGAGCATTGAGCTGCAGCGGGCGCTTGGCATCTAGAGGCGTCATCGCGGGGACTCTGTACAAGGCGGTTTAAAGGGCAAGGTCTTGCAGTTCGAGTTCGAGCGGCGTGGGACCGGACAATTTTACCCGCTGGTGGGCTTCCAGCGACAGTGTGGCGCCGACCACATCCGGGCTGATCGGCAATTCGCCGGCTTCCAGGTCCAACAGGCACACCAGTGTCACGCTGGCCGGGCGACCGTAGTCGAACAGTTCGTTCAGGGCGGCGCGAATGGTGCGGCCGCTCATCAGCACGTCATCGATCAGCACCAGATGCTGGCCTTCGATCTCGAAGGGCAGGGCCGACGGGCGCACTTGCGGGTGCAGGCCGTTCTGGCTGAAGTCATCGCGGTAGAAGGACACGTCCAGAGTGCCCAGGGGCGAATCGCTGCCGAGCTCTTCCAGCAGTGCCTGGGCCACCCACACACCGCCAGTGCGAATACCGATGAAACGCGGTTCGCTGATGGCGCGGTGTTGCAGATGGGCCGTGAGGCTTTTGGCCATCTGGCTGATCAGTTCGGCGGGGTTCGGCAAGCTCATGGTGGCTCCTTCAAGGCCTGGCGGGGGCAAGGTCCGGGCGTAAACGTAAAAAGACGCGGCAAGCCGCGTCAGTCAGGATTCAAATAAAGCTGTGTTTTCGTCCAGCCAACCCTGCAGCAGCAGGGCGGCGGCGATGGCGTCCACGGGGTTGTCGCGGTAGCTGCCTTTCTGCCCGCCACGGTCGCGTCGCTCGCCCTTGGCTTCAAAGGTGGTCAGGCGCTCGTCGTGGGTATAGAACGGGATGTTGTAGCGGCCATTGAGGCGGCGTGCGAACTTTTCGGCGCGCAGGCACATGTCGCTGGGCGTGCCATCCATATTCAAAGGCAACCCGACCACCACTGCGTCGGGCTTCCACTCTTCAATGAGGGCCTCGACCTGGTTCCAGTCCGGGATGCCGTTCTGGGCCTTGAGGGTGCACAGCTCGCGGGCCTGCCCGGTGATCACCTGGCCGACTGCTACGCCGATCTGTTTGGTGCCGTAGTCAAAGCCGAGGATCAGACGCAAGGCCATCAGGCGTGCCCCGCCTGGCTGGTCAGCAGGCTGAGGTTGACCCGCAGCTTCGCCGCCGCAGCTTCCAGGCGCAGTTCGCTGGGGGTGTTGAAGAGGATATCGGCGTCAAAGGGGCAGGTCAGCCAGGCATTGCTCGCCAACTCAGCTTCCAGTTGTCCGGCTTCCCAGCCCGCATAGCCCAGGGTGATCACGTTTTGCTCGGGGCCAGCGCCGTCAGCGATGGCGAACAACACGTCCTGAGAGGTCGACAGCGACACGCCTTCCAGGTCGACCGTGGCCTGGAACTTCGGCCCGGTGGGGTGCAGTACAAAACCGCGGTCGGTCTGCACCGGCCCACCGATGTAGATCGGCACGTCCTGGCAACGGGCCGGCGGGTCGACGTCCGGTCGCAGTTGTTCGAGGATGTCCGCCAGGTTCAGCTCTTGCGGGCGGTTTACCACGAGTCCCATAGCACCATTGGCCGTGTGCTCGACAATGTAGGTCAAGGTTTGCGCAAAGTTCGCGTCGGCCATATGGGGCATGGCGATCAGGAATTGGTGCTTGAGGTAGGTCGGGCTTACGTTTTTCATGTCCGCTAGTGTGGCGTTGGAGGGGCGAACTGACAAGCTGGCGATGTGCCGGATCCGGCAATTGTCATCAATTGCTGGAAAGCCGATCGCCCTTGGCGAACTTCCAGGTGCGGATGATTTCCAGGCGGTCAACATCGTTCAAATCCCCGCTGAACGGGGCAAACGGTGCAGCCAGGCGCACGATGCGCTGGGCAGCCTGGTCCAGCAATGGCTGGCCGGAGGACTCCAGAACCTGCACTTCATATAACGTACCGTCACGGTTGATCGACACCAGTAAGCGCAAATTGCCATATATCTGCTGGCGCCTTGCCTCATCCGGGTAGTTGAGGTTACCGATACGCTCAACCTTCCTGCGCCACTCGTCCTTATACCAGGCACCTTTGTCGCGCCTGGTCGAGGCGGCGTTCAACCGGTAGATACGCGGGCGCTTGGCGTACAACTGCTGCTCGTTGGCCAGCTCCGCTTCCAGGCTGGAAATTTCATCGGTCAGCGTCGAGCTGTCGAACGTCGGCGCCGGCTTGACGGGCTCGGGTTTCGGTTCGGTCTTGATCTTTTCGCGCTGGGTCGGGGCTTTTTGCGGTTTGGGTGCGACGGTAGTCACCGCAGGCTTGGGTGAGGCTTGCTTGACCTCGGGCTTAGGCGTCGGCGGCGGACCGACTTTATTCACCTTGTTGTCCTGGAACGGCGCCACTTCGGTGGTCTTGGGCACGGCTTTCTTGTCCAGGGTGCCGCTGCCTTGCTGGTTGTCCTGGGCGAGAAAGTCGGCCTTCTCGGGCGTCTTTTCGCTCTTGAACGTGGCGAGGGTGATTTCCAGGGTTTTGCTGATCTGCTTGGGTTCGACCATCGTGAACCCCACGCCGAGGATCAGGGCCAGGTGAATCAATGCCGCCAGGAACAGGGTAAATCCGAGCCGATCAGCCGGGCGCACGCCGCTGTGGGAGAGTTCGGGGGGCAGTTCGGACGGCAGGGGCATAAAAACCAACATCGCGGGTTTCGAGGTTCGGCATGATAGCGCAATGTTGGTTTTTAGCTTCAAGCGGCAAGCCACAAGCTGCAAGTCTAAAAGCGGTCTGCTTTAAACGTGCGGTTTGGAGCTTGCAACTTGCAACTTTTCGGCAATCACGGCCATAAGCATTTCCCCGATGTTGGTGCCGAAAGCATTGTCGATCTCGCGGATACAGGTCGGGCTGGTGACGTTGATTTCAGTCAGGTTCTCACCGATCACGTCCAGGCCCACAAACAGCAAGCCCTTTTCACGCAGTGTTGGACCGACTTGGGAGGCGATCCAACGGTCCTTGTCCGACAAAGGCCGTGCTTCACCACGGCCACCGGCCGCCAGGTTGCCACGGGTCTCGCCGGCTGCCGGGATGCGCGCCAGACAGTAATCCACCGGCTCGCCGTCGATCATCAGGATGCGCTTGTCGCCGTCCTTGATCGCCGGAATATAGGCCTGGCCCATGATCTGCTGGGTGCCCAGGGCGGTCAGAGTTTCCAGGATCACCGACAGGTTCGGGTCGCCCGCGCGGTGACGGAAGATCGAGGTGCCACCCATGCCGTCCAGCGGCTTGAGAATCACATCGCCATGTTTAGCGGCAAATTCACGCAGCACATCGGCGCGGCGGCTGACCACGGTCGGCGGCGTGCACTGCGGGAACAGCGTGGCGAACAGCTTTTCATTGCAGTCGCGCAGGCTCTGCGGCTTGTTGACGATCAGCACGCCAGCGCGTTCGGCCTGCTCCAGCAGGTAGGTGGAGTACACGAATTCCATGTCGAACGGCGGGTCCTTGCGCATCAGGATCACGTCCAGATCGCTCAACGGGCTGTCGATTTCATCTTGCAACTCGAACCACTTCTGCGGGTTGGCAAACACCTGCAGCGGGCGCATGCGCGCGCGGGCTTCGCCGTCGCCTTGGTAAAGATCGCGCTGCTCCATATAGAACAACGTCCAGCCGCGGGCCTGAGCGGCCAGGAGCATGGCCAGCGAGCTGTCCTTTTTATAGGAAATGCTGGCGATAGGGTCCATGACAATGCCGACGCGAACGCTCATGGGGGATTTCCTCTAACAAATAAGGGCACACAAAAGTGGCGTCAGAGTGGCGCTGCGGCTGTTGTGGGTCAAGGAAAAACCACCCGGCCGGTTGCTCGATAGATTGCGCCCGGAGACTGTGCTAAAAAGACTGCCACAGCGCAGCAGCCCTTGAATTCCAAGGCTTGCGGCGTTCATCCTGTGCAACATCAGACAGTACACACCGAAAACCGATTCGCTGTGGCGATGGCAGAGCAGATATGGAACAGCAATCCAACGCCTTGAGAGTGATGGTGATCGACGATTCGAAGACGATCCGCCGCACCGCCGAGACCCTGTTGAAGAACGTGGGGTGCGATGTCATCACGGCCATCGACGGTTTTGATGCCCTGGCCCGGATTGTTGATCATCACCCGCACATTATTTTTGTCGACATCATGATGCCGCGCCTGGATGGCTATCAGACTTGCGCGCTGGTGAAGAACAACCCGGCGTTCAAGTCGATCCCGGTGATCATGTTGTCCTCCAAGGATGGCCTGTTCGACAAGGCCAAGGGCCGTACCGTGGGTGTCGATCAGTTTTTGACCAAGCCTTTCAGCAAGGAAGAACTGCTGGGCGTGATCAAGGCCTACGTGCCTGCCTTCGCCGCAGTAGAACAAGCACACTGACGCCGCCTCACAAGGGCCGGTGTCCACCTATGTAGTGGGGAAAACCATGGCACGTGTTCTGATCGTCGACGATTCGCCGACCGAAATGTACAAACTCACCGGCATGCTGGAAAAGCACGGCCACCAGGTCCTCAAGGCTGAGAACGGTGCGGACGGCGTGGCCCTGGCCCGCCAGGAAAAACCCGACGCCGTGCTGATGGACATCGTGATGCCGGGCCTCAATGGCTTCCAGGCCACGCGCCAGCTGTCCAAGGAGCCGGAAACCAACGGCATCCCGATCATCATCATCACCACCAAGGACCAGGAAACCGACAAGATCTGGGGGGCACGCCAGGGCGCCAAGGACTACCTGACCAAGCCGGTCGATGAAGAAACCCTGATCGCCACCCTGAACAAGGTGCTGGCCGGCTGACGGTACGCGATCATGACCGAGTCGCAAACCGCCTTTGAGCTGTTGCTGGACATCGACCGCCGCTGCCGCCTGTTGGCCGCCGACCTGCCGTCCCAGGAAACCCGCCTGCAACGTTGGAGCGGCATTGGTTTTCGCCTGGGGCAGCACTGGTATGTGGCGCCCATGGGGGAAGTCGCCGAAGTCCTGCATGAGCCGCGTTGCACTTTAATGCCCGGGGTCAAGGCCTGGGTCAAAGGCGTGGCTAATCTGCGTGGGCGCTTGTTGCCGGTGATGGACCTGGGTGGTTTCCTCAGCCTTGAACTGTCCAAGGCGCGTAAACAGCGGCGGGTGTTGGTGGTGGAATGTAACGACCTGTTTGTCGGGCTGCTGGTGGACGAGGTGGTGGGGATGCAGCATTTTGCACAAGACGCGTGGCTGGCGAACGCCGCACCCGACGCACCGTATATCCAAGGCTGGTTCGACGGCGACCAGCGGTGGCAGGTCTTCAGCCCCTTCGCCCTGGCCCAGGCCCCAGGTTTCATGGATGTTGCCGCATGACCACCGCCACCACGTCCAAACCCCAGGCCGGCTCGCGCAGCCGCTCGCAGATCATCGTGCTGTTTATCGCACTGATCGTGTTCATCATGTTGCTGTTCGCCAACTTTGCGTACCTCAACACCCAGTCGACCTATGACAAACAGTACATCGGCCACGCCGGTGAATTGCGCGTGCTGTCCCAGCGCATCGCCAAAAACGCCACCGAAGCTGCCGCCGGCAAGGCGGCTGCGTTCAAGCTGTTGGGCGAGGCGCGCAACGATTTCGCCCAGCGCTGGGGCTACCTGAAAAAAGGCGACCCACAAACCGGGCTGCCCGCCGCGCCCAGTGCGGTACGCGCCGAAATGCGCGCCGTACAGACCGACTGGGAGGCGCTGCTGAAAAATACCGATGCGATTCTTGCCAGCGAGCAGACCGTGCTGTCGTTGCATCAAGTTGCCGCGACGCTGGCCGAGACTGTGCCGCAATTGCAGATCGAGTCGGAAAAGGTCGTCGACATCCTGCTGCAACGTGGCGCCCCGGCCAGCCAAGTGGCGTTGGCCCAGCGCCAGTCACTGCTGGCTGAACGTATCCTGGGTGCGGTGAACACCGTGCTCGCCGGCGACGAAACCGCCGCGCAGGCCGCCGACGCCTTTGGCCGCGATGCCAACCGATTTGGGCTGGTGCTCAACGGCATGCTCCAGGGCAACCCCGGCCTGCGCATCACCCAGGTCGAAGACCGCGACGCCCGCGCGCGGCTGGCGGAAATTGCCGAGCTGTTTGAGTTTGTCTCCGGCTCCGTGGATGAAATTCTTGAGACCTCGCCGCAACTGTTCCAAGTGCGCGCATCGGCGAGCAACATCTTCAACTTGTCGCAAACCCTGCTCGATGAAGCCTCACACCTGGCCACCGGGTTTGAAAATCTTGCCGATGGGCGCAGCTTGGACACCATCGGTGGCTACGTGCTCGGCTTGCTGGCGCTGACCTCGATCATCCTGATCGGCCTGGTGATGGTGCGTGAGACCAACCGCCAACTGCATGAAACTGCCGAGAAGAACGAGCGCAACCAGAACGCGATCATGCGTCTGCTGGATGAAATCGAAGACTTGGCCGACGGCGATCTCACCGTGACCGCGTCGGTGACCGAAGACTTCACCGGTACCATCGCCGACTCCATCAACTATTCCGTGGATCAGCTGCGCGACCTCGTCGCCACCATCAACCTCACCGCCGGGCAAGTCGCCGGAGCGGTGCAGGATACCCAGGCCACCGCCATGCACCTGGCCCAGGCGTCGGAGCATCAGGCCCAGCAGATCGCCGAAGCCTCCACCGCGATCAACCAGATGGCCCAGTCCATCGATCAGGTCTCGGCCAACGCCGCCGAATCTTCGGCAGTGGCAGAGCGTTCGGTGGAAATTGCCAACAAAGGCAACGAGGTGGTGCACAACACCATCCACGGCATGGACAACATTCGCGAGCAGATCCAGGACACCGCCAAGCGCATCAAACGCTTGGGCGAGTCGTCCCAGGAGATTGGCGACATCGTCAGCCTGATCGACGACATTGCCGACCAAACCAACATCCTCGCCCTCAATGCCGCAATCCAGGCGAGCATGGCTGGGGATGCAGGGCGCGGCTTTGCCGTGGTGGCGGATGAAGTTCAGCGCCTGGCCGAACGTTCGTCGGCCGCGACCCGGCAGATCGAAACCCTGGTGCGCGCGATCCAGGCCGACACCAACGAAGCGGTGATCTCCATGGAGCAGACCACCACCGAAGTGGTGCGCGGCGCGCGGCTGGCGCAAGACGCCGGGGTGGCGCTGGAAGAAATCGAAGGCGTGTCGAAGACCCTGGCAGCGCTGATCCAGAGCATATCCAACGCGGCGCAGCAACAGACCTCGTCGGCGGGGCAGATTTCCCTGACGATGAATGTGATTCAGCAGATCACTACGCAGACCTCGTCGGGCTCCACGGCCACGGCCGAAAGTATCGGTAACCTGGCAAAAATGGCCAGCCAGTTGCGCCGGTCGGTGTCGGGTTTCACCCTCCCGGCCCCCAAGCAGGTCGACGATTGAAATGCCGTCAAAATCTGGGAGCGGGCTTGCCCGCTCCCAGATTAGGTATCCATTGGTTTGAGATATCTGCAAGACAAGCAACCCACGAATTCTAAGCGGAGCAGTTATGGTTGATCGGCACGACTACGTGGCCCTCGAATGGGTCAAGGGCGACATTGCCGAAACCCTGAAACAGGCCCGTTCGGCGCTGGACGCGTATGTCGAAACCACTGACGGCGACGCAATAAGCGAGTGCCTGGCTGGCATCCACCAGGTGCATGGCGCGTTGCTAATGGTCGAGTTCTACGGCGCCGCGCTGTTGGCCGAGGAAATCGAAGCACTTGCCCTGGCCCTGCAAGCCGGGCGCGTCAGCCAGCGCGATGAAAGCATCCGCCTGCTGCAACAGGCCCTCAACCAATTGCCGCTGTATCTGGAGCGTGTACACAGCGCCCGACGCGATCTGCCGCTGGTGGTGTTGCCGCTGCTCAACGACCTGCGCAGCGCACGCGGCGAAAGCCTGCTGTCGGAGACCAGCCTGTTCAGTCCGCAACTGCTGTCGATTGCGCCGCTGCCCGACGAAGCGCTGGCGCAACGCGCGACGCCTGACCTGAAAGAGCAACTGCGCCAGTGGCACCCACTGCTGCAACACGCCTTGGCGGGTTTGTTGCGCGAAGACCACGGCCCAAGCAACCTGGAAGACATGGCGCGAGTGTTCGCGCGTCTTGAAGCGTTGTGCCAGGGCGCGCCGCTGTTGCCGCTGTGGCAAGTCGCCTCGGCATTGGTCGAAGGGATGCTCATCGGTGTGATCGCCAACAGCCCGGCCCTGCGCAGCTTGCTCAAGGCCAGCGACAAACAGCTCAAACGCCTGCTGGCCCAGGGTATCGGTGGGATCAACCAGCCGGCGCCGGATGAATTACTCAAGAGCTTGCTGTTCTATGTCGCCAAGGTCACCCGACCGACGCCGCGCATGCAAAGCCTCAAGGAACGCTACGGTTTGGATGAGGCCTTGCCTGACAGCGCGGTGGTCGACGCCGAGCGCGCCCGCCTGGCCGGTCCGGATCGCAATGCGATGGGCTCGGTACTCGGCGCGTTGTGTGAGGAGTTGGTACGGGTAAAAGAGCGCCTCGACTTGTTCGTACGCAGCGACCGCCAGCACACCAATGACTTGGATGCGCTGCTCGCGCCGCTGCGGCAGATCGCCGACACCTTGGCCGTGCTGGGCTTTGGCCAACCGCGCAAAGTCATCATCGACCAGCTTGCGGTGGTGCTGAGCCTGGCTCAAGGTCAACGCGACCCCAACGATGCCGTATTGATGGACGTTGCCGGCGCGTTGCTCTACGTCGAAGCCACGCTGGCCGGCATGGTCGGTACCGTCGAGCCGGAAAGCCGCGAAGAAAGCCGCCTGCCCACCACCGACCTGACCCAGATCCACCAACTGGTGATCCGCGAATCCTGCCAGTGCCTCAAGCAAGCCAAGGAACTGGTGATCGACTGCATCGAAGCCGATTGGGACCGCCAGCGCCTTGAGTCCCTGCCGGAACTGCTGAGTCAGGTGCGCGGCGCCCTTGCGATGATCCCGCTGCCCCGCGCGGCGAGCCTGATGCGCGGATGCACCGATTACGTCGACGAGCAATTGATGGACACCGATGCGCCGCCGTCCGAGATGCAGCTTGCGCATTTTGCTGACGTGATCAGCAGCCTGGAGTACTACCTCGAACGTATGCTCGAAGACCCGGACGCCGCCGGCGAACGGGTGCTGGAACTGGCCACCCAAGGCCTGGCCGCACTGGGTTACCTGCCCGTCGAGAAGCCCTGGCGCCAAGCCTTGGCTGCACCGGATGGGGCACTCTCGGGTGAGATCGCGCCGAGCCAGTCCCAGTTCGATGCACTGGCCAGTCCAACGTCGCGCCTGAACCCGCCGGCCCTGCAACGCCCCGGCAGCCTGTTGCCGCCACCGGCCGATGAAGAACCCATCGACGATGAACTGCGCGAAGTCTTCCTCGAAGAAACCGACGAAGTCCTCGAGGCGCTGCACCGCTCTCTGCCCAACAGCACCAACAAAACCGCCCAGGGCGAAATGCGCCGTGCTTTCCATACCCTCAAAGGCAGTGGCCGCATGGTGCGCGCCCTGGTCTTGGCCGAGCTGGCCTGGGCCGTGGAAAACTTGCTCAACCGCGTGCTGGAACGCAGTGTTGTCCTGGGCCCCGAGGTGCAACAGGTGCTGGATGAAGCGGTGGCCCTGCTGCCGGAGCTGATCGCCGACTTCGCCACCGACGACCAACGCCAGCGCGATGAAGTCGACGCCCTGGCTGCGCGTGCCCACGCCTTGGCCAGCGGTACGCAAGCGCCGGTCGCAGAGTCCCACGACCCGATGTTGCTGGAGATCTTCCGCAACGAAGCCCAAAGTCATCTGGACAGCCTCAACCACTTCCTGCAACAGGCTGCCGAGCATGTGCCGCTGCAAGTCAGCGATGAGCTGCAACGCGCCTTGCACACCCTTAAGGGCAGCGCCTACATGGCCGGCGTGTTGCCCATCGCCGAACTGGCGCGCCCTCTCGACCACCTGACCCGCGAATATAAAGCTCACCGCCTGCCGCTGGACCTGGACGAAGTGGAGTTATTGCTGGAGGCCGAAGACCTGTTCCAACGCGGGCTGCGTGATTTGAACAGTTATCCCCTGGCGCCTATCAAAGGCGCAGAGGCCCTGATCAGCCGCACCCAACGCCTGCTGGATCACCAGCTCGAAGCACTGCTCGACGCGCCGAGTACTGGCCTGCACATCAAGCGTGACACGCAACTGATCGCCAACTTTCTGGCCCAGGGCATGGACATCCTGCTCGACGCCGAAAGCCTGCTGCGCCGCTGGCAACAACACCCCGGCGAGCGCCAGGAGCTCACCGCGCTGCTGGACGAATTGACCACGTTGGGAGAGGGCGCTCACGTTGCCGACCTGCACGCCATCGACGAACTCTGCGAAGCCCTGCTCGACCTGTATGGCGCCGTGGAAGAGAGCAGTCTGGCCGTCAGTGAGCGGTTTTTCCACGAAGCTGAGCAAGCCCACGAAGCGCTGATCAGCATGCTCGACCAATTGGCCGCCGGCCAGGAAGTCAGCCCGGCGCCGGCACGGGTCCACGCCCTGCGCGGTCTGCTGGACGACGCCCTCGATCCGTCCGCCACCGGCCTGATCAAAAGCGACGGCAGCCGCACGCTGAGCATTTCCGAGCTGGGCGCCGCCACACAGCAGTTGGAACATGAAACGGCGATAGACGACGAGATTGTCGAAATATTCCTCGAAGAAGCCGTGGACATCCTCGACAGCGCCGGGCAGTCGCTCAAACGCTGGTTGCTGGCGCCCGACAGCGCCGCACCGTTGTCGTCGTTGCAGCGTGATTTGCACACCCTCAAGGGCGGTGCGCGCATGGCCGAAATCGGGCCCGTGGGCGACTTGGCCACTGAGTTGGAATGCCTGTACGAAGGGCTGGTGGACCGCCGCTACAGTTACTCCACCGAGCTGTCCCTGTTGCTGATGGCCAGTCATGAGCGGCTGGCCTTGCAGCTTGAAGAACTGCAACAGCACCAACCCCTGAGCGATGCCAATGAGCTGATCGCCGCGTTACGTGAATTCCGTCAGAACAGCACGCCTTCCGCACCGGCCGAGGCGCCCCAAGCGTCGGGCGCTGATCCTGAATTACTGGATATTTTCCTCGAAGAAGCCGCTGACATTCTCGACAGCTCAGGCAGCGCATTGCTGCGCTGGCAGGCCGAGCCCGGCAATCGACAGGAAGTGGAAACCCTGCTGCGCGACTTGCACACCCTCAAGGGCGGCGCGCGCATGGTCGAAATTGCGCCCATTGGCGATTTGGCCCACGAGCTGGAATTTCTCTACGAGGGCCTGTCCGCCGGCTTGATCGCGCCCTCTGCGGAGCTGTTCGCGTTGCTGCAAGGTTGCCATGACCGCCTGGCGCAGATGATCGACGCTGTGGCGGATGGCCTGCCTGTAGGCTCGGTGGACAAACTCATCGAGCGCATCAAAAGCCTGTTGCACCCAAGCGTAGAGCCGGTAACACCAGTGGCGTTGCCAGTCGGCAAGACGGAAGCAGTCGTCGACCCGGCTGCCGACATGGTGAAAATCTCCGCCGAGCTGCTCGACGACCTGGTCAATCTGGCCGGTGAAACCTCGATCTTCCGTGGCCGAATCGAGCAGCAAGTCAACGACGCACGCATCGCCCTGACGGAAGTGGAAACCACCATCGAACGCATGCGCGACCAACTGCGCCGTCTCGACACCGAAACCCAGGGCCGCATCCTCAGCCGCCAACAGGCCGAGGCCGAACGCCTGGGCTACGAAGAATTCGACCCGCTGGAAATGGACCGCCATTCGCAGTTGCAGCAGCTGTCCCGTGCGCTGTCCGAATCCGCCTCCGACCTGCTGGACCTCAAGGACACCCTTGAGCGCCGCAACGAGGATGCGCACGACCTGTTGCAGCAACAGGCACGCATTAACACCGAGTTGCAAGAAGGCCTGATGCGCACGCGCATGGTGCCGTTCGAACGCATGCTGCCGCGCCTCAAGCGCATCGTGCGCCAGGTAGCGGGCGAGTTGGGCAAAGACGTGGAGTTCATCGTCGGCAATGCCGAGGGCGAGATGGACCGCAACGTGCTGGAGCGCATGGCGGCGCCGCTGGAACACATGCTGCGCAACGCCGTCGACCATGGCCTGGAATCCCGCGATGTACGGCTGCTGGCCGGTAAGCCGGAAAAGGGGCGCATCACCCTGGACCTGACCCATGAAGGCGGCGACATTGTCTTCGACATGCGTGACGACGGTGCCGGTGTGCCGCTGGAAGCGGTGCGGCGCAAGGCGATCAAGCGTGGCTTGCTCGACCCCAATCAAGAGATCAGCGACCGCGACGTGTTGCAGTTCATCCTGCAACCTGGGTTCTCCACGGCGGAGAAGATCACCCAGATTTCCGGACGCGGCGTGGGCATGGACGTGGTGCATGAGGAGGTGCGTCAGTTAGGTGGCTCAATGTTCATTGACTCGACGCCGGGCGAGGGTGTGCATTTCCGCATTCGCTTGCCGTTTACCGTGTCGGTCAACCGCGCGCTGATGGTGCAGTGTGCGGACGATCAATACGCGATTCCGCTCAACACCATCGAAGGCCTGGTGCGCGTGCTGCCGCATGAGTTGGCCGGGCACTATCAGCAGGATCCGCCGTGTTATGAGTACGCCGGCCAGCGCCACGAGCTGTTCTATCTCGGTGACTTGTTGCAGACCGTCAGCCGCCCGAAACTGCTGGGCCAGTACCAGCCCGTGCCGGTGCTGTTGGTGCAGTGCAATGAGCGGCGCGTTGCCATCCATGTGGACGCCATGGCCGGTACGCGGGAAATCGTGGTCAAGGGCCTGGGCCCGCAGTTTGCGGGTGTGCAGGGCTTGTCCGGCGCGACGATTCTGGGCGATGGGCGTGTGGTACTGATCATCGACTTGCTGGCACCTATCCGCGCCCGCCAGCCCGCTTTGCCGGCTCAAGCGGCTGATGTGCCGCTGATTCTCAACGATCCCCTGAAAAAGCGCCCGCTGCTGGTGTTGGTGGTGGACGATTCGGTCACCGTGCGCAAAGTCACCAGTCGCCTGCTGGAGCGCAACGGCATCAACGTGCTCACCGCCAAAGACGGCATCGACGCGCTCGCTGTGCTTGAAGAACACACCCCGGACCTGATGCTGCTCGACATCGAAATGCCGCGCATGGACGGCTTCGAAGTGGCGACCCAGGTGCGCGCCGACCCGCGGCTGATGCGCCTGCCGATCATCATGATCACCTCGCGCACCGGCCAGAAACACCGCGACCGCGCCATGGCCATCGGCGTGAATGACTACCTCGGCAAGCCGTATCAAGAGTCGGTGCTGCTGGAAAGCATCGCCTATTGGAGCAAGTCCCATGCTTGACCACCGCACCCGCCAACTCACCGGCCTGTTGCTGCCCCTGGCCGATCGTCACCTGGTGCTACCCAACGTCGCCATCGCCGAGTTGATCGACTTCCAACGCGGCGAACCGGCCAGCGATGCGCCGCCGTGGTATCTGCGGCAAGTGACGTGGCGCGATCGGCAAATCCCGTTGATCAGCTTTGAAGCGGTGTGCGGCGAAGCGAGTGTGACCGGCGCACGCTCGCGGATCGTGGTGCTGAATGCGTTGGGTGGGCGGCCGACGTTGAAGTTTATTGCGCTGGTGATCCAGGGCATTCCAAGGTCGTACAAGCTCGACAGCGAATTGAGCTACGTGGATGTGCCGCTGTGCCCGCTGGAGCTGGCGGCGGTGCAAGTGGGGGAGCATGTGGCGAAGGTGCCGGACCTCATGGGGTTGGAAGCGTTGCTGGTCGAATCCGGATTAGCCTGAGCACTATTCTCCAATTCAACGAGACCAACTGTGGGAGCTGGCTTGCCTGCGATAGCGGGGTGTCACTCACACATAAGCCAACTGACCCACCGCCATCGCAGGCAAGCCAGCTCCCACGCTGAGCACAATCCGCGCAAACCGCTCAATCACTGGCTGCTCCCGATGCTCGGCCTGCCATAAGTCATAGGCACTTTGCATCGACAACCATTACTGGGCGATATGTCGGAATAGGATGGAGTTACTGTAAGCGAGTTCTGAGTTTGGAATAGGCGGGTTTTCAGGCCGCAGTGGAGTGGCTAGTTTCTGCACTCCTCACTGCCAGCAAGGATTCGCAAATGGCCGTACCGTTAATGCCGCCGGGTGTTTCACTTCTCGAAAATATGGCGACAGCCAAGTGCAAGGGCACTCATCTCCAGTCAGGCTCCGCATTCGCTTATTCCTGGTTTTACTCACAGGTCAGGGCTGCCGGCCCATGGAACTACAAGAAGCGAGGGCGTCAGTACGAAGCTTTTGGTAACTTCAATTACGGTGCTACAGGCACGGTGCTGGGCATTCCCGAGCATGTTCTGTTACGGGCAGCAGGTGTCGCTCAAACATTCGCAAAAACCACCAAGCCGGAATTTGGCTCATGGTGGGGCGGTGACCCTTTTGGCGATGATCCTCGAGATCAATATTGGATAAGGAGAGGTATCGAGTATGCAATTTCTCAGGGCTACTAAGAGCCTCTTGCCGGTCCTGCGCAACTGCCTGCTGGTGGCCTGCCTGATTTATATCGGGGGCAATTGGATCATGTCATCCGGTACCCCGGATTTGGACGAAGTGGTTTTGAAACACTCCTTAGGCAACGGCAGCTCAATTTATGGAGCACGTGACGGTCAGGGCGGCGCGACAGTGGGGTTTTCCTACAGGTACTACGTTTATAAGGACTTAGGTAGTGATCGGGAAATACTGACAGCGCTGGTTTCGGCACATCCCTTTTTGAAAACCAAAGAGCCTGATGTCCAAGTGACTCGGGTGGATGGCGTCATCCACCTCATTGTCCGTGGGGAGGTTTATGAGTACCGCAGCTATCCGCTTGAAGGTTTGGGGGCTGTGAGCATCGACATGAAGTTGTAGGCCGGCCGGCTTCGGATTTTTCCCGCAAGATTTTGGGCAGTGCATGAACTTGTCGCGTGCAGCCAGCGCGCCTAGTCTTCGTCCCGTCATCGCAAAAAACGGTGACACGGACGTGCAAGTCCGACGAAACTGTTTAGGCGTACAAACGCCCAGCCAACCAACGGGCGTTGTTTGTGCTCGCTGCTTTATGGCGGCTGCGCGCAGGAGGTCTTCGGACCTGCTGGGTGTCCTAAACAGGCCCGGTCTTGCACACCTGCGCACGGTCGCCACCCTCATTCGCGTGCAAGCGAACGGTGGCGCTCCTTACTCACTGTTTAGGAGATTCATCATGGTCAAACCTACCCCCAATCCGCCCCTTTTCACCGTAACGCCCCACCAAGACACCGAAACCCTGCTGGTTAACGCCAGCGAGACCCTGTCCTCCCTGAGCGCACTCACCTGCAACTTGGCCTTCGACCTGGACACCTCCCAGCGCGCAATCATGCTCGGAATCCAGCAAATGGCAGCGTTGGGGCAGTTGTTGGTTGATAGAGCGTTGGAGCACGTCAGCCCATCGCCGGAATCTTAAAGCGGTCTCAAATAGGGACTGATCGTTAACAAGCGCCACCGAGCAAATGGAATGCCGGGAACAGTTTTGTGCAGCGGGTCGTGCAGCAGGACAAGATCAATCTGATTGGGGGCAACCCATTGGAACCCACGGATGGACAGCAAGGCAAACCGGGAGAATCTGCAACGTAGCGGCGGCTTGAAGGCTGAGCCGCCGGATCGCAAAGAGTGTGATGGGCTGATGCGTTCAGCCCGGGATCGGTTGAAGGATGCCGGCAATCCACAGTGATCATTCGCCAGTCGTTTTGACCTGGCTGACAACGCTGCTCATGCTATCGCCCTTACGGCCTTGCGCTTGCAAGGGTATCGCTCGGACAAACGTTGCCAGTTGATTGACAGCACGACCACACTGCAGGGAAACGTGGAGGACCTGTTGGCCAGCTATCAGTGAGAATGAATCGGTCAGAACGTTGGAGGGGGCGTCCTGGGGAATTGCGGCGAGTCGCGGATCACTTGCTCGCCCCATCGTAAAGATCCTCGCCCCACTGCCGATAGCCAATGGAGTTTTTCGACAGAAGTATCGACGCAATGTGGCTTTTGGATGGGTTTGCCTGGCTCTACAACCTCAACCGTTTTACCGGCACGCTGCTGATGTGGTTTGGCGTGCTGGTGTTCACTGCGGTGGTAACCATGAACGTGCAGTCCAACCGCGGGAAGCTGTGGGGCTTCATGATTGCCACCGCAGGCGCGGTGTTTATTCTGGTGTACCTCGAAAGCCTCAAGCTGATCGGTGCCGATAAGGCAATCAAAGGCGTTGTGAGCAATTTCGTGGTCATGACCCTGGGCGGTCTCGGGTCGGGTCTGCTGGCGGTGGCGATTTCCCAAGGACCCACACCGGAAGAGGATAAACAGGCTCGTGGGTTTATCCGTGATCGTCTGCTGGATGCGCTTGAGTACGCTTTTGTGTATGTCGCGATCTGCTCGTTCACCCTGTTCGCGGTCTGCCTTCCGCTCAACCTGCTGGGGTGGCCTCCGCTCGGCGAGCATGACCTGCTGAGCCTGCTGATTGTGTGTCTGGGCGCATTGTTGGGTTACGCGATAGCGTCCCGCCCCAGTCGCTTGAGAAACTGGGAGCAAGTGGGTGCTTGTGCGCTGGTGGTGTTGCTCGTGCTGCTGTTACCGGTTTACGCGCAGGCGCTGTCAGGGATGTGGGATTGGAGTTGGGCGGCCGTGTCGGGGTTGCACGTTTTTGCGGCGTTGGCGTTTTTCAGGACCCTATGGTTCCATCGCAGCGAATGGCGCAGGGTCTGAACGCGCGTGTTGATTGAGTCATCATTAACCCAAGCGTAACAGTCCAACGTCCAGCTTGATTGATGGCCCCCTCGATCGCTCCTAAGGTAAGCCCACGACAGCAAATCCGTGGAGCGACCATGACAACAACAAAAAACCCCGACTCGCGCTGGACGCGGCGGCGCGACGAGAAGCAGCGGCGGCTCGGGCTGGTCAAAAAGTACGCAGACGGGGCCGTGCTGCCCAGCGACAAGATCGTGGAGGCGCTCGAAGCGCTGATCCTCCCCGGCGACCGCGTCGTGCTGGAAGGCAACAACCAAAAGCAAGCCGACTTCCTCTCGCGCTCCCTGGCCAAGGCCGATCCCGCCAAACTCCACGATTTGCACATGATCATGCCCAGTGTCGGCCGTTCCGAGCACCTGGACCTGTTTGAAAAGGGTATCGCTCGCAAGCTCGATTTCTCCTTCGCCGGCACCCAATCCCTGCGCATCAGCCAGTTGCTGGAAGACGGCCTGCTGGAAATCGGCGCAATCCACACTTACATCGAACTCTACGCACGGCTGGTGGTGGACCTGATCCCCAACGTGGTGCTCTCCGCCGGTTTCATGGCCGACCGCGCCGGCAATATCTACACGGGCGCCAGCACCGAAGACACCCCGGCGTTGATTGAACCCGCTGCCTTTAGCGATGGCATTGTCATCGTGCAGGTCAACCAGTTGGTCGACGACGTCACCGACTTGCCCCGTGTCGATATCCCGGCGAGCTGGGTGGATTTTGTGGTGGTGGCCGACAAACCCTTCTACATCGAGCCTTTGTTCACCCGCGACCCGCGCCATATCAAGCCGGTCCACGTACTGATGGCGATGATGGCGATCCGCGGCATCTACGAAAAACACAATGTGCAGTCGCTCAACCATGGCATCGGCTTCAACACCGCCGCCATCGAATTGATCTTGCCCACCTACGGCGAATCACTCGGCCTGAAGGGCAAGATCTGCCGCAACTGGACCCTCAACCCGCACCCAACCCTGATCCCCGCCATCGAAAGCGGCTGGGTAGAAAGCGTGCATTGCTTCGGCACCGAACTGGGCATGGAGAACTACATCGCCGCACGGCCAGACATTTTCTTCACTGGCCGCGACGGCTCGATGCGCTCCAACCGGATGTTCTGCCAGTTGGCGGGCCAGTACGCGGTGGACCTGTTTATCGGCGCCACCCTGCAAGTCGACGGTGACGGCCATTCCTCTACCGTGACCCGTGGCCGTCTCGCCGGTTTTGGTGGCGCGCCGAACATGGGCCACGACCCGCGCGGCCGCCGCCATGGCACGCCAGCCTGGCTCGATATGCGCCACGGCGACGCCCCCGAAGCGTTGCTCGAACGTGGCAAAAAGCTTGTCGTGCAAATGGTCGAGACCTTTCAGGAAGGCGGTAAACCGACCTTCGTCGACACCCTCGACGCGGTGGAAGTGGCGCGCAAAAGCGGGATGCCGCTGGCACCGATCATGATCTACGGCGACGACGTGACTCACCTGCTCACCGAAGAAGGCATCGCCTACCTGTACAAGGCACGGTCCCTTGAGGAGCGCCAGGCGATGATCGCCGCCGTCGCCGGGGTGACCGCCATTGGCATGCGCCACAACCCCAAGGACACCGCACGCATGCGCCGCGAAGGCTTGATCGCCTTGCCCGAAGACTTAGGCATCCGTCGCACCGACGCCACCCGCGAGTTGCTGGCCGCCAAAAGCGTGGCTGACTTGGTGGAGTGGTCCGGTGGCCTGTACAACCCGCCCGCCAAGTTCAGGAGCTGGTAAATGCGCGCCCTCAAACTGCATGAACTGAGCCTGGCTGAACGCCTGGCGGATATGGCCGTCGATGCGCTGATTGATGAGGCTGACTTGTCGCCAAAACCTGCGTTGGTCGACCGGCGTGGTAACGGCGCCCACAGCGATTTGCACTTGGGCCTGATGCATGCTTCGGCGCTGTCGCTGTGGCCTATGTTCAAGGAAATGGCGCAAGCGGCTATCGAATTCGGTGAGGTCGGTTTGCCCCTGCGCGAAGCGCTCGGGCGCATTGGCCGTGAAGGGGAGTTGGCGATGCTCGCTACCACCGACGGCGTGAATACCCATCGTGGTGCGATCTGGGCCCTTGGCTTGCTGACCGCAGCGGCAGCCCTGCAACCACGCTCCATAACGCTGACCGCAGCCAGATTAGCCTTGCTCAACGACCGCTTCGCGCCCCAGCCCATGAGCCACGGCGCCCAGGTAGCCCAACGCTACGGCGCACGCGGCGCCCGCGAGGAAGCGCAACTTGGATTCCCTTCCGTGATGCAACGTGGCCTGCCGCAACTGCGCAAAAGCCGCCAGCAAAATACCGGCGAACAGAACGCTCGCCTGGATGCGTTGCTCGCGATCATGACTGACCTGGCCGACACCTGTGTGCTCTACCGCGCGGGTATCGAGGGGCTGAACGCCATGCAAAAAGGCGCTCAAGCGGTGTTGGACGCCGGTGGCAGCGCAAGCCTCGCTGGGCGTCGCAGCTTGCACGAACTGGACAACCAGTTGCTGGCCCTGAATGCCTCCCCCGGTGGTGCTGCTGACCTGTTGGCCGCCTGCCTGTTTATCGATCGCCTCGACGGAGCGTTGTGATGGAAACCTTATCCTTTGAATTCCCCGCCGGGCAGCCGCCAAAAGGCCGCGCGCTGGTGGGTTGTGTCGGCTCGGGCGACCTGGAAGTGCTGCTGGAACCAGGCACGCCGGGCACGCTGACCATCCAGGTGCAGACCTCGGTGAATGGCGCCGAGCACCGCTGGCAGCATCTGTTCGAACGCATCTTCCAGGAGCAGACGCCACCGGCGTTGAAGATTGATATCCACGATTTCGGCGCGACCCCTGGCGTGGTGCGTTTGCGTCTGGAACAAGGCTTTGAGGAGGTGGGTCATGACTGACTTGCTCGCTAAACACAGCTTTGTTGAATTGGGTGCGCGGCAGCGGGCGAAGGCGCTGCTGGATGCAGGTTCCTATCGTGAATTGATCGATCCGTTCCAGCGCGTTATGTCGCCGTGGCTCAGCCGTCAAGGCGTGGTGCCGCAAGCCGATGACGGCGTGGTGATCGCCAAGGGCAGCATCGCTGGCTTGCCTGTGGTGATCGCGGCGATTGAGGGCAATTTCCAGGGCGGCAGCCTGGGTGAAGTCGGCGGTGCAAAAATCGCCGGCGCTCTGGAGCTGGCGGCTGAAGACAATCGCAAGGGCATTCCCACCCGCGCAGTTCTGCTGCTGGAGACCGGTGGCGTGCGCTTGCAGGAGGCCAACCTGGGCCTGGCGGCGATTGCGGATATCCATGCAGCGATCGTCGATCTGCGCCAATACAAGCCGGTAATCGGCGTGGTGGCGGGCAGTGTCGGTTGCTTTGGCGGTATGTCGATTGCGGCCGGGCTGTGCAGTTACCTCGTTGTCACCCGTGAAGCGCGCCTGGGCCTGAATGGCCCGCAAGTGATCGAGCAGGAAGCCGGCCTGGAAGAATACGACTCCCGCGACCGGCCTTTCATCTGGAGCCTTACCGGCGGTGAGCAGCGCTTCAACAGCGGCCTGGCCGACCGTTATGTGGCAGACGATGTGGCGCAGATTCAGCAGACCGTCAGCGCACTGCTGCAACAAGGCCTGCCCGCCCGGCAACGCAGCCGTCAGGCCGACTATTACCTGGCGCGCCTGGCCGAATTGGATACCACGCCGCAAATCGAACCGGCGACGGTGCGCGAGCTGTATCAAGGAGAACGCTCATGAGAGGCTTGCAGTGGTTCAATGCATTGAGCGTCGGCGCGACGCCTGTTGCGGGTTTGCCGGATTCTCTGAAAGTGGCCGACGGCGTAGTGGGCGAACACGCCGTGCGATTTCTGGCCGTGGTCACCGACGAACACAATCGCTTCCCCCGCGCACGCAGTGGCGAAGTCGGGTTGCTGGAAGGTTGGGGGCTCGCTAAAGCGGTGGATGAAGCCATCGAGAAGGGCGACAAGCGCCCGCTGATCGCTATCGTCGATGTGCCGAGCCAAGCCTACGGCCGTCGCGAAGAAGCCCTCGGCATCCACCAGGCCCTGGCCGCCGCCGCCGACAGCTACGCCCGCGCCCGACTGGCCGGGCATCCGGTGATTGCGCTGCTGGTGGGCAAGGCGATGTCCGGAGCATTCCTCGCGCACGGCTATCAGGCCAACCGCCTGATCGCCCTGCGCGACCCCGGTGTGATGGTGCACGCCATGGGCAAGGCCTCGGCGGCGCGGGTGACCCTGCGCAGTGTCGAAGAACTGGAAGCCCTGGCCGCCAGCGTACCGCCGATGGCGTATGACATCGACAGTTATGCCAGCCTTGGTTTGTTGTGGGAGACCTTGTCGGTCAGCCAGATTGAACAGCCCACGTCGGAGGACGTGGCGCGGGTCAGCGATTGCCTGGTGAGTGCGATCAAGGCTATCGGGGGGAGTGATTTGAGCGGGCGTCTCGGTGCAACCAATCGCGCTGCGTCCAGCCATGTTCGGCAACTGCTGCGGGAACAATGGTGAACGCGCACGACCTGCTCTGGGGCATGACCCCGGCCCACCTGCCCGCTGATGCACCGGCCTGGGCGGTGGAGGTGATCGGCGCCGGTCACCCGGTGGTGGTGCGTCGCGCCATTACCCAGCCGGGCCTGGTTGCAGTGGGTGTGCGCGGGCGTGTGCGTGAGCAGCGGCTTGCCGCCGAGATGCCCATCGCTGCGCTGCAGCGGCGCGTAGTTCCGGAAGCTTTGTGCGGCGTGGTGTCGCCACGGAACTTGCCCGCATTGCGAGCACTTGCGTCGCTGCAGACGGTACTGGCGAACGAAACCTGGGGCGTCACTGGCAGCGCAGGTTTCGAACTGGCCACGGGTATTGAAGCGCTGCATGCCCTGAGCGACCTGGATTTGATTTTGCGCACGCCCGAGCCATTGGCGCGAGGTGATGCTGAGGATCTGCTGGCGATTCTCGACACTGCGGAGTGTGCCGTGGACCTGCAACTGCAAACCCCTTTCGGTGCAGTCGCCTTGCGCGAATGGGCGAGCGGGTCGCGCCGTGTGCTGCTCAAAACCGTCAGCGGTGCGCACCTCGTGCTTGATCCATGGCAGGCCGTGGCATGAGCAGCCTTCTCGTGTTCCCCGGCCAGGGCGCCCAACGCCCAGGCATGCTCCAGGCGTTGCCGGCCGCTGTGTTGGAGCAAGCCAGCGATGCCTTGGGTGAGGACGTTCGCGCCTTGGATTCGGCGCAAGCCCTGGCGAATACCCGCGCCGTTCAGCTTTGCCTGTTGATCGCTGGCGTGGCCTATGCGCGCCTGCTGCAACACACACCGGATTATGTTGCGGGCCTGTCTATCGGTGCCTATCCGGCGGCGGTGATCGCAGGCGCGCTGGACTTCAGCGACGCAATCAAACTGGTCAGCCTGCGCGGTGAGCTGATGCAAAACGCTTATCCACAGGGCTACGGAATGACCGCCCTGATTGGCCCGGAGTTTTCCACAGTCGACCATCTGTTGGCCGATATCCACAGCCCCGAAACCCCGGTGTACCTGGCCAATATCAACGCCGACAACCAAACCGTGATCGCTGGGAGCGACGACGCCATGAAGCAGGTCGCCAGCCGCATTAAAGGCAACGGCATCGCCAAACGCCTGGCCGTCAGTGTGCCGTCGCATTGCGCGTTGCTGGAGCAACCGGCCCGGGTACTGGCCGAGGCATTCGTTACGCTCAAGGCGCCACGCATCACCTACCTGAGCAGCACCCGCGCGCGGCCTATCCACAACCCGGAACAGCTACGCGATGACCTGGCCTTCAATATGTGCCGCGTCGTCGACTGGCGCGGCACCGTGCAAAGCGCCTATGAGCGCGGCGTACGCCTGCAGATCGAACTGCCCCCGGGCGCCGTGCTCACCGGCTTGTCGCGCCGCGTGTTTGAACAAGGCACGGTGATCGCCTATGAAGGCGCCCGCCTGGATACCTTGCAAGCCTTGCTGCAAGAGGAGGAACGCCGCCACCGATAAAGCACCACCCAAGGCTGTCGAAGCACAAAAACAACAATTTCGATCGAGCACTTTGAGGACAACAACAATGATTATTTACGGTGTGGCGTTTTTGGCGCTCTGTACGTTGGCCGGCCTGTTCGTCGGTGAACTGCTGGGCAAATGGATGGGCATTCCGGCCAACGTCGGCGGGGTGGGTATCGCCATGTTGCTGTTGATCGGGCTGGGCAGTTACCTCGCCAAGCGCGGCTTGTTTACCGGTAAATCGGAGCAGGGCGTGAGCTTCTGGGCGGCCATTTATATCCCGATCGTGGTGGCCATGGCTGCCCAGCAAAACGTCTACGGTGCAATCAGTGGCGGCCCAATGGCGATTCTGGCTGGGACATTCGCGGTGGTGCTGGGCTTTGCCCTGGTGCCAGTGCTGATGCGTATCGGCAACCGTGAGCCAAGCGCGGTTGTCCCCACCAAAGAAGCCGGGTGATTGCCATGTACGAATCGATGATGAAAGTGATCACTGGCTACGGCCTGATCAGTGGCTTTGCGGTAATCGGGCTGACCATGTGGGTCTCTTACTGGATCTCCGACACCTTCACCAAAGGCCGCCTGCACGGCTCGGCCATCGCTATTTTGTTGGGGCTGGTGCTGTCTTACGTGGGCGGTGCGTTTACCGGTGGCTCCAAGGGGGTGGTGGATATTCCGTTGTTGTCGGGTATTGGCCTGCTGGGCGGGGCGATGCTGCGCGACTTTGCCATTGTTGCCACGGCGTTTGGCGTGAGTGTCGATGAGCTGAAACGGGCAGGATACGTCGGGGTATTGGCGTTGTTCGTGGGCGTGGGATCATCGTTCATCGCGGGCGTCGGGGTGGCCATGGCGTTTGGCTACACCGATGCCGTGAGCCTGACCACCATCGGCGCCGGCGCCGTGACGTACATTGTCGGCCCGGTGACCGGTGCGGCGATTGGCGCCAGTTCCGAAGTGATGGCGCTGTCGATTGCCGCCGGGTTGATCAAGGCCATTCTGGTGATGGTGATGACGCCGTTCGTTGCCCCGCTTATCGGCCTGAATAATCCGCGCAGCGCGGTGATTTTCGGCGGGCTCATGGGCACCTCCAGTGGTGTGGCTGGCGGCTTGGCGGCAACCGACCCGAAACTGGTGCCTTACGGTTGCCTGACCGCGGCGTTTTATACCGCGTTGGGCTGTTTGTTGGGGCCTTCGCTGTTGTTTCTGATCATGCGCGGGTTGGTGGGTTAGCGCCCCGATTGGCATACATCCGACACTCCGCCAACAGCGCGAGCAAGTTAGGGTCGCGCTCCTTGGCCTTCAAGAACACCACGCCAATCTGCTGCTGCAACCGATACCGTGGTTGCAGCGGTATCAGCTTCACGCGGTTCTCATACACCGCCGCAATCCGCCCCGGCAGCAGCGCATAACCCACCCCTGAACTGACCATGCTCAGCAGCGTAAAGATGTCATTCACTTGCATCGCCACCTTTGGCTCGAACCCCGCCTGCTTGAACACCCGGTTGCCGTCCTGATGGGTGGCAAAGCCCTGGGTGAGGGTGATGAACGTGGCGTCGCGTACGTCGGCCAGGTCAATTTCCTGCTCGCGGTCGAACGGTGATTCGGCGGGAGTGGCGAGGAAAATGTCGTCGGTAAACAGCGCGATCTGTTCGCAGTCGGGGTCGTTGGCGTGCTCATCCAGGGAGATGAGGATCGCGTCCACCTCCATGTTCTTGAGCTTGTAGAGCAGGTCGAAGTTGGAGCCCAGGATCAGGTCGATGTTGAGTTCGCTGCGACGGATTTTCAGGCCCATGATCAGCTGTGGCACGGTCTTCACCGTGAGCGAATACAGCGAGCCGAGCTTGAAGCGTTCGGCGGAGAAACCAGCGGCCTCGCGGGTCAGGCGTACACTGTCGACCACATCGGCCACCAGTTTCTGTGCACGCTCTTCCAGTACGTAGGCGCTTTCCAGCGGGGTGAGGTTGCGCCCTTCGTGTTTGAACAGCGGGCAGCGCAGCGCATTTTCCAGGGAGTGGATGGCGCGGTGCACGCTGACGTTACTGGTTTGCAGCTCGGCGGCGGCGCGGGCCAGGTTGCCGGTGCGCATGAACGCCAGGAAGATTTCGAGCTTTTTGAGGGTGAATTCTTCGTCGATCAGCATGGCCGTGGGCTCTTGTTCGAATGCCGACAATTGTGCCCGCAAAACCGCCCGGCGTCGCCGGAACGTCATAAGCCGCTTGCACTCTGATGCGCAAGGCTGGACGCTTGCCTGCCAGTCGTTAACGCTTACGGGAGGGCAGTGACAGATGTACCACGGGGAACGATTCAACGCCTGGAGCCATTTGCTCGGTGCAGTCGCGGCGTTTGTAGGCGCAGTGTGGATGTTGGTGGTGGCGAGCCTGGATGGCAGCCCCTGGAAGATCGTCAGCGTGGCAATTTATGGTTTTACGCTGCTGGTGTTGTACAGCGCGTCCACCGTGTATCACAGCGTGCAGGGCCGCCGTAAAGAAATCATGCAGAAGGTTGATCACTTTTCGATCTACCTGTTGATCGCCGGCAGTTACACGCCGTTTTGTCTGGTGACCTTGAGAGGGCCGTGGGGCTGGACGTTGTTCGGCATCGTGTGGGGGCTGGCGGTGATCGGCATCCTGCAAGAGATCAAGCCGCGCTCCGAGGCGCGCGTCCTGTCGATCGTGATTTATGCGGTGATGGGCTGGATCGTGCTGGTGGCGGTCAAGCCGCTGATCGCCGCGCTGGGCACGGCAGGGTTTACCTGGCTGGCGGCGGGTGGGGTGCTGTACACCGTCGGCATCATATTTTTTGCCTTGGAGGACCGCCTGCGGCACTCCCATGGGATCTGGCATTTGTTTGTGATTGGCGGCAGCCTGCTGCACTTTGTGGCGATCATGCATTACGTGCTCTAACAGACAACACATTTGATCCTCGTTGTTTTGAAAATCCGATTTTCACAGCCGTTCCAGCAGCTCTCGGGCGCGGTGGCCGAAAATCTCCAGCAGATTAGCCAGCATATGCGGCGGCGGTTCATCGGCGCGGGTCAGGGCGTACAGCGTGATCGGCAGCGGCGGAGTGAGCGTGCGGATGCAGGTGGTGGCGGTCGAAGCACCGAGCGCGGTGAAGGGGTCGATCACCGTGAGGCCGGCGCCGGATTCCACCATCGCACGGGCCAACGAGTAGGTTTGTACGGAGATCGTCACTCTTGGCGGCGGGTCGACGTTTTCCAGGTAGCTGTCGAGTTTTGCCGCCAGCGGGTCGGCGCTGGAAAGACCTATCAGCGGCGTGCCCGCCAGATCAGCCAGGGGCAGCGGGCTGCTCAGCTCGGCATCAGACCAATAGCCTTTGGACGCCAAGGCCACCAACACCCCGTTGGCCAGCACTTGCGTGGTCAGCCCTGGATGGCCAGAGAAGTTGAGCGTCAGCGCCAAGTCAATCTCACGCATCAGCAGCTTCTGCACCAGCTCGCGGCTGTGGTCGCTGGACAACTCGCAGGCCATGTCCGGGTAGTCGCGTTTCCACTCCAGGATTGCTGGCGGCAGCAGTGACAGGGCCAGCGCCGGGATCGCGCCGATGCGCACACTCTGGCCCGGTTCACGGCGCAAACTCTTGGCCAGGCGCCGTACGCCTTGCAGGCTTTCGGTGACTTTCTCCACTTCGCTTTCCAGCGCCAGGGCTTCCGGCGTGGGCTGCAACTTGCCGCGCACGCGCAGAAACAGCGGGAAGCCCAGTTGTAATTCGGCGTGCTGCAACACCTTGGTCACCGCCGGTTGTGACACATGCAGCAGTTGCGCGGCGGCGCTGACGGAGCCGGTCTGGCGGATGGCCTGGAAGATTTCGATATGACGCAGGCGCATGGCAGGTCCATAACCTTTGTTTATAGGTGACCCATCTTTATTCATTGTCGGTGGCCTGTCACCTGCCCCTAGGCTTGAGGCCTCTTGATTAAACGGCGGGCGGCGGGAATGGTGCACATTATTGGGGGTGGGGTGATTGGTCTGGCCAGTGCGTATGCGCTGGTGCGCGCGGGCCACGAGGTGACGGTGATCGACGCGCGCGAGACCCTGGGCAGTGAAACCAGTTTTGCCAATGGCGGGCAATTGTCCTATCGCTACGTGGCGCCGCTGGCCGATGCCGGCGTGCCGCGTCAGGCCATCGGTTGGCTGTTGCGCGGTGACTCGCCGTTAACGCTGCGCCCACGCCTCGACCCTCAGCAATGGCGCTGGATGGCCGCGTTCCTCGGCGCCTGTCGTAGCTCGGTGAACAAACGCAATGCCGCCCACCTGCTGCGACTTGCCTCCCTGAGCCAGGACACGTTGCAGCAGTGGCGCGAGGATGATCACCTGGACGGCTTCCACTGGCGGCGCAACGGCAAACTGCTCACCTTCCGTAAACCCAACTCCTTTGCGCATGCCCGCAGCAAGGTCACCGATATCCTTCAGCAGCAGGTGCTGTCGGCCGCCGATTGCGCACGCCTGGAGCCGGCGCTGGCGGGCGGTGGTTTTGTCGGTGGCATCTACACGCCGAATGAGGAGGTGGCTGATTGTCATGCGTTCTGCCAGCGCTTGGCGGCGCGGCTTGAAGCGTCCGGCCGCTGCCGCTTTTTGCTGGGGCGCAAGGTCACTGGCATTCGCCACGCTGGCGGTGTGGTGCAGGCTATCGAACTGGGCTCAGAGGTGATGCCGGTCGAGCATCTGGTACTCGCGGCCGGGTATCGCAGCGCGGAGTTGGGTGTGCCGCTGCCGCTTTACCCGCTCAAGGGTTACAGCCTTAGTGTGCCGATTGGCGCGCAGCACCAGGCGCCGAAGGTGAGTATCACCGACTACGACCGCAAGATCGTCTATGCGCGCCTCGGCGAACAACTGCGGGTGGCGGCCATGGTGGATATCGTCGGCTTCGACGCCAGCCTTGAACCCAAGCGCCTGGCGCTGATGAAACGCCAGGCGCTGGAGACATTTCCTTTGGCGGGCGATTACGCCGATGCGGTGGAATGGGCTGGTATGCGCCCGGCCACCCCGACGGGCGTGCCGCTGATTGGGGCCAGTGTCTATCCCAACCTGTGGCTGAACCTGGGCCACGGTGCACTTGGCTTTACCCTGGCGTGCGGCAGCGGCCAGCTGCTGGCTGAGTTGATCGGGCAACACGCGCCTTCTATTGATATGCAGGGCCTTGCGCCCCAGGCTGCTTGAATGTTCACAACCCCAAGACCAACGGAGAATAACAATGAAAAAAATCCTGTTGACCGGCTGCACCCTGGCGCTTTTGCTGGGCGCACACGCCCATGCGAACCAAGCGCCGTTGGACGGCACGCTGGGCAAGATTGCTAACGCCAAGTCCATCACGTTGGGCTATCGCGATGCGTCGGTGCCGTTTTCCTACGTCGGGGATAACAGTGGCAAGCCCATGGGCTATTCGGTAGAGCTGGCAAACAAGATCGTCGAGCGCATTCAGCAGAAAACCGGAGTGGCGAAGCTTAATGTGAAGTACAACCTGGTGACTTCGCAGACCCGTGTCCCGCTGGTGCAGAATGGCACAGTCGACCTGGAGTGCGGTTCTACCGGGGTGACGGCCGAACGTCAGAAGCAGGTGGCGTTTTCCTACGGGTTTATCTACGTGAAGGGGCAATTGCTGACGGCCAAGGACAGTGGCATCCAAGGCTTTGCTGATCTTGCGGGCAAGAACGTGGTGACCACCGCGGGTACCACCAACGAGCGTTTCCTCAAAAGCTACAACGCCGACCACAAGGCCAATATGTTCGTGATCAGTGCCAAGGACCATGGCGAAGCCTTCAAGATGCTCGAGACCGGCCGTGCAGCGGCGTTCTATATGGATGACGCGTTGCTTTACGGCGAGCGCGCCAAGGCAAAGGACCCGCATAACTGGGTGGTGGTGGGGAAGGAGCAGTCGCGGGAAATCTACAGCTGCATGGTGCGCAAGGACGACCCGCAGTTTCTTGCGGTGGTTAACGAGACACTGGCTGATCTGTACCGAAGCGCAGAGATCAACGGGATTTACCAGCGCTGGTTTGAATCACCGATTCCGCCCAAGGGCTTGAACCTGGAATTCCCGATGACCAGTGAATTAAGGGCGATTATTGCCAAGCCGGTGAGTGACCCTGTGGAGTAAGGGGTAACCCGATCCAACGGTGGGCGCTGGTAAGCCAGCTCCCACCGTTTTGATTGGGTTTGCAACGGAAGAGGGTTAAAAGTCGCCCCACAGTTGTTGGGCGACGGCCAGAGCCACTACCGGCGCCGTTTCGGTGCGTAGCACCCGCGGGCCGAGGCGGGCGGCGTGGTAACCGGCGGCTTGCGCGGTTTCGACTTCCTGGTCGGTCAGCCCACCCTCAGGCCCGATCAAAAACGCCAGGCTTGATGGTTTGGCATGGCTGATCATCGGTTCAGCCACGGGGTGCAGCACCAGCTTCAAATCCGCCTCGGTCTGCTTCAACCAGTCCGCCAGCAACAGTGGCGGGTGAATCACCGGTACCGTCGAGCGCCCACATTGCTCGCAGGCGCTGATGGCCACCTGGCGCCAGTGCAGCAGGCGTTTGTCGGCGCGTTCATCCTTGAGGCGTACTTCGCAGCGGTCGCTGAAAATCGGCGTAATCGCGTTGACCCCCAGTTCGGTGGCTTTCTGAATCGCCCAATCCATGCGTTCGCCCCGGGACAGGCCCTGGCCCAGGTGGATATGCAGCGGTGATTCGGTCTGGCCAGCAAAGCGCTCCGTGAGTTGCACGGTGACACGTTTCTTACCGACTTCCAGCAAGCTGCCGAGGAACTCCTGGCCGGAGCCGTCGAACAGTTGCACAGCATCGCCTTCGCCCATGCGCAGCACGCGGCTGATGTAATGCGCCTGGGCTTCGGGTAATTCGTGGTCGCCGAGGCTCAGCGGGGTGTCGGTGAAAAAGCGGGACAGTCTCATTTCTGTTCTCTGGAAAAGTTGGTTAGGCAATCAACCTGGATCGCGGAAGCCCGGGTGGAAGTCTTTTGGCACAGCGACACTGACGTTGCTATTGGTGGCGATGTCGATCCCTTCACTGGCGACTTCAGCCAGGAAGTCGATCTGCTCCGGCGTAATCACATACGGCGGCAGGAAATACACCACGCTGCCTAATGGTCGCAACAGCGCGCCACGTTCCAGAGCGTGCTCGAACACCTTCAAGCCACGGCGCTCCTGCCACGGGTAGGCGGTCTTGGTGGCTTTGTCCTGGACCATCTCGATGGCCAGCACCATGCCGGTCTGACGCACTTCCGAAACGTGAGGGTGGTCCACCAGGTGCGCGGTGGCGGTCGCCATGCGCTGGGCCAGGACCTTGTTGTTTTCGATGACGTTGTCTTCTTCGAAAATATCCAACGTCGCCAGCGCCGCCGCGCACGCCAGCGGATTGCCGGTGTAGCTGTGGGAGTGCAGGAACGCGCGCAATGTCGGGTAGTCGTCGTAGAAGGCGTCGTACACGTCATCGGTGGTGACCACGGCGGCCAACGGCAGGTAACCGCCCGTGAGCGCTTTGGACAAACACAGGAAGTCCGGGCTGATACCGGCCTGCTCACAGGCGAACATCGTTCCGGTGCGGCCGAAGCCCACGGCGATTTCATCGTGGATCAGGTGCACGCCGTAGCGGTCGCAGGCTTCGCGCAGCAGCTTGAGGTACACCGGGTGGTACATGCGCATTCCGCCGGCGCCCTGGATCAGCGGTTCTATGATGACGGCGGCGACGGTGTCGTGGTTGTCCGCCAGGGTCTGTTCCATGGCCAGGAACATGTTGCGCGAGTGTTCTTCCCAGCTCATGCCCTCGGGGCGAAGGTAGCAATCCGGGCTGGGCACCTTGATGGTGTCGAGCAGGAGCGCCTTGTAGGTCTCAGTAAACAGCGGCACGTCGCCCACCGACATCGCGGCGATGGTTTCGCCGTGGTAGCTGTTGGTCAGGGTGACGAAACGCTTTTTGTCAGGCAGGCCACGGTTGAGCCAATAGTGGAAGCTCATTTTCAGCGCGACTTCGATACACGACGAACCATTGTCGGCGTAGAAGCAGCGTGTCAGGCCTTCAGGCGTCATCTGCACCAGGCGTTCGGACAACTCGATCACCGGCTGGTGGCTGAAACCGGCGAGGATCACGTGCTCCAACTGATCGACCTGGTCCTTGATGCGCTGGTTGATGCGCGGGTTGGCGTGGCCGAACACATTGACCCACCAGGAACTGACGGCATCCAGGTAGCGCTTGCCTTCGAAGTCTTCCAGCCACACCCCTTCACCGCGCTTGATCGGGATCAGCGGCAATTGCTGGTGGTCTTTCATCTGGGTGCAGGGATGCCACAGCACCGCAAGGTCGCGTTGCATCCACTGGTTGTTCAAGCCCATCGTTATCTCCTCGAAGCGGTCCTGCGGCGTGCGCAGGTAAAACAATCGCGCAAGCCTATGCAATGGGCGGCTGTGTCACAAGACATTACCTGTGAATGGGGTGTAAACGCAGGACGGTCTGTCACGTTTCTTCTGGATAGTCCTTAATCCATTGTTAATTTACTCTTCATACCCTCAAGATCGTATTTCTCGATATTTCAAAGCAGAATTTTCCGCTTTAATTCGATAGGTAAATCGCTAGTCTTGGGCGCAGCTACTACGGGATTAAGTACATGCAGTTACGCAATTCACCGGCCCGCTATGGCTGGGTCAGCATGGTTCTGCACTGGGGCGTGGCCTTGGTGGTATTCGGCCTGTTCGCTCTAGGCTTATGGATGGTCGGCCTCGACTACTACAGCGCCTGGCGCAAAGAGGCACCGGACCTGCACAAGAGCATTGGCATCACGCTGTTCGCCATCATGCTGGTGCGTATCGTCTGGCGCTTGGTCAGCCCGCCACCACCGCCCTTGACCAGTTACAGTCGCATGACCCGCATGGGGGCCGCGTTTGGCCACGCATTCCTGTATCTCGGGTTGTTTGCCGTGATGATCGCTGGTTACCTGATTTCCACCGCAGACGGTGTCGGTATCCCGGTGTTTGGCCTGTTTGAGATTCCTGCCGTGGTTTCCGGACTACCGGACCAGGCAGATAACGCAGGCTTGGTGCATCTGTACCTCGCTTGGGTGTTGGTGGTCTTCGCCGGTTTGCATGGCGTGGCTGCGTTGAAACACCACTTTATCGATCGTGATGTGACCCTCACGCGAATGCTGGGGCGCAAAGCCTGATGTTCAACCTCGACTCACAAGGAATAGAAAGCATGTTGAAAAAGACCCTCGCCGCTCTGGCAATCGGTACTGCCCTGCTGTCCGCAGGTCAGGTGATGGCTGCTGACTACAAGATCGATAAGGAAGGCCAGCACGCCTTCATCGACTGGAAAATCAGCCACCTGGGCTACAGCTACATTCACGGCACCTTCAAGGATTGGGACGGTACGTTCAGCTGGGATGCGGCTAAGCCAGAAGCCAGCAAAATCGCGGTCGACGTGAAAACCGCCAGCCTGTGGTCGAACCACGCAGAGCGTGACAAGCACATCGCCAGCAAAGACTTCCTGGACGTTGCCAAGTTCGCCGACGCCAAGTTCGTCTCCACCGCTGTTAAGTCCACCGGCGCGAAAACCGCTGACGTGACTGGCGACCTGACTTTCCACGGCGTGACCAAACCTGTGACCTTCAAGGCCACGTTCAACGGCGAAGGCAAGGACCCGTGGGGCGGCGAACGTGCTGGCTTCAACGCCACCACCACGCTGAACCTGAACGACTTCGGCATCAAAGGCCCAGGCCCGACTTCCCAGACGGCAGACCTGGAAATTTCGCTGGAAGGTGTTAAGCAAAAGTAATTTCTGCCCGTGCACAAAAAAACCGGATCTCAGGATCCGGTTTTTTTATGCCTGGAATGTCGTCAATAGCGGCAGATCAGTCACTTTAATGTTGGCTGGGATATCGCTATCGCAGGCAAGCCAGCTCCCACAGAAAAGCTCATTGAATGTTGCGAAGTCAAAAAAATGCCCCACATCAAGCGATGCGGGGCATTTTTATGAGGCGTCTAAAATCAGCGGTTGCGAGTCAGCAACGCTGGTTTTTCACCACGAGGGCGGCCTGGCAGTTGATCCAACTGCTCAGGTGTCGGGAAGCGATCCACTTTCGACTCCTTGTGGATGATCTTCGGCGCCGGGCCACCACGCGGGTTCTGCACGGCCGGTTCGGACGAGCGAGGCTGGTCGTCACGGGCTGGGCGGCGGTTGTTGCTACGCGAGTCTTCGCGACGGGCTTGACCGTCACGCGGTGCGCCATTTCGCGGGCCGCTGCGCTTGGCAGGTGGCGTGCCGGTGGTACCGCCGCTGCTGTTACGCGGGCCGTTCTGACGACCGCCCTGAGGCTGGCCGCCACGTGGCGCGCCCGAACCGGTGCCTGCACCTGCACCCGGAGCTTGCCCACCTGGGCGACGGCCACGACCTTGGGCGGGTTTTGCCTGAGGTACGTAGTCAGCGCGGTTACCGAAGTTATCGATATCGTCGTCAAGGAACTCGTCCGGGGCGCGATCAGCAGCGGCGCGTGGCGGCTGGCTCGGCTGGCGCTGTTCGCGGGCCGGGGTACCTTCACGGGGCTTTTGCTCGCGGGCTGGGCGCTCGCCACGGCCGTTGGTTGGCGCTTTTTCCTTGCCGCCTTTGTCTTTGCCCTTGTCGCGACGACCACCGCCACCGCCGCCGCCGTTCGGGCCATCGCCCTTCGGACCGCGTGGGTTGCGTGGGTTACGCACGTCTGGGCGCTCGCGCGCTTCAGGCTTCTCAGCTTCCACGGCGCTGGAATCGAAGCCCATCAGGTCGCCGTCGGCGATTTTCTGCTTGGTCATGCGTTCGATGCTTTTCAGCAGCTTTTCTTCGTCCGGTGCAACCAGGGAAATGGCTTCACCCGAACGACCGGCGCGGCCGGTACGGCCGATACGGTGCACGTAGTCTTCGTCGACGTTTGGCAGTTCGAAGTTGACCACGTGTGGCAACTGGTCGATATCCAGGCCGCGAGCGGCGATATCGGTGGCAACCAGGATGCGTACGCTACCGGCCTTGAAGTCGGCCAGGGCTTTGGTGCGCGCGTTCTGGCTCTTGTTGCCGTGGATGGCGACGGCGGTTAGGCCGTGCTTGTCCAGGTACTCGGCCAGACGGTTAGCGCCGTGCTTGGTTCGGGTGAACACCAGCACCTGTTCCCACGCGCCGGCGGTGATCAGGTGGGCGAGCAGCGAACGCTTGTGGCTGGCGGCCAGGCGGAATACGCGTTGCTCGATACGCTCGACCGTGGTGTTCGGCGGCGTGACTTCGATGCGCTCCGGGTTGTGCAGCAACTTGCCGGCCAGGGCGGTGATGTCCTGGGAGAACGTTGCCGAGAACAGCAGGTTCTGACGTTTGGCCGGCAGGCGGGCAAGGACCTTTTTCACGTCATGGACAAAGCCCATGTCGAGCATGCGGTCGGCTTCGTCCAGCACGAGGATTTCCACGTGGGACAAATCGACGCTGCCTTGGCCGCACAGGTCGAGCAAACGACCCGGGCACGCCACCAGCACGTCTACACCACGGGACATGGCCTGAACCTGTGGGTTCATGCCAACGCCGCCGAAGATGCAGGCACTGACGAACTTCAAGTCGCGGGCATACAGCTTGAAGCTGTCGTGCACTTGGGCGGCGAGTTCGCGGGTTGGGGTCAGGACCAGTACGCGCGGTTGGCGCGGGCCGTGACGCTGGGATTTGTCCGGGTGACCGTTGGGGAACAACCGCTCCAGAATCGGGAGGGCGAAACCGCCGGTTTTACCAGTACCTGTCTGAGCCGCAACCATCAGGTCGCGACCTTGCAACACGGCGGGAATGGCCCGCTGTTGCACCGGAGTAGGCTCGGTATAGCCCGCTGCCTCGATGGCGCGGACTAAAGCCTCGGAGAGACCGAGGGAAGCAAAGGACATGAGTAATCCTGTTTTAGTTAGGGCTTGGCCCAAAGGGATAATCTTGCCGGGCGTGAATGGCGCTTAGGGGAGCGCAATCCCGTCCGGTCCTGCTGCGTCTGGCGGGCACTCCATCGGCTCGCGCGGGCTGAAAGCTGCGCAGTAGCGGGGTTGGGTGCCTTTTTCAAGACCTCAGCGGCCGGGCGTAAGCCTGGCGGAAAGGCCGGAGTATAACAGAGCAATCACCGCGCGCTGCTTTCCTGCTGCTCAACGGTGCGTCCAGCCCCCGTAATCGCTTGGATTCCACCATATTTTGCGCTCAAGGCGGTGTAGGCTGGCTCTTGTTTGAAACGTTTAAGTTCTGCGGCGAAGCGTTGCACCAGCAGGTCCATGCCCGCGCCACGGCGCACGGCGAGGTACTGCTGCTGGCGACTGACCACTGCTGGCGCCTGGCTGACCTTGCCCTCCAGGTCCAGTGCCTTGATCACATGCTGACCCACCCGGCGATCGGTGATCAGCAGATCGATGCGCCCGAGCATCAATTTGCCGAAGTTGGCCTCATGACTGGGGGCAGCTTCGCGGTTGAACAGGGTCGAATCGCTGAATTCTGCGCCGTACAGGTAGCCCGGTGACGTGCCGACGGTAAGGCCGCGAAGCGCTTCGAGGCTTTGGGCGGGATGAGGGCGCTCATTGGCGTAGAACAGCACGAACTCCACCTCCGACAGCGGTTCGCTGGGGTAGAGCAGCAAGGCATCGCGCTCATGGCTGTGGAAAATGTCCAATGCGCCATCGGCCTGTCCCTGGTCGAGCATCGCCAGGCAGCGCTTCCAGGGCAGGAATTGCCATTGCACCTCGACCCCCAGGCGCTGGAACACGATGACTGTGGTTTCGTAGTCCAGCCCCTGCATGCTGCCGTGTTCCTCATACACGTAGGGTGCCCAGGGCTCGGTCACAATGCGCAATTTCTCGCCATAAGCGGCCAGGCTCAGGCAAGTAAAAAGGGCAGCGGTCGCAAGCTTCAAAATGATGCGCATGCCCTGAGATTACGACGCTCCTGCATTAAAGAGAAGCTCTGGCGCACGCATCTGCTAACGATGCTATTTGGCCTCTGAGGTCATCAGGTGTTCGTAGATGGCTGCGCGCCGCTCGCCAAGTATCAGGCGCACCAGGGGGTTGGCGAACCAGTGCTCCAGTTGGTGCGCGTCGACCGGGCATTTCTGGCGTTCTTCCTGATTCTGCCGGGCCTTGTCCCACCAAACCTTGCCACATGCCTGGTCGAATTCGTTTTCGTGCTCGTAGCAGCCGTAGAGAATCTCGCGGATAAATTGCTGCTTGCGCTTGGGCAGGGCCAGGGTGATCAGCTTGTACACCATGCGCTGAAGGCGCGGCGGGCGTGGCAGGTGGGCGGATACCTTGCGGGTATCGGCCAGTGCCACGGCGCTGGTGGGGGCGGCGGCGTGCTTGGCGACCCACGCCAGGACCTTGGCGCGGAACAGCTGTTTGCGGCTCCAGTAGTGGTGGATCAGGTCCGGGCACTGGCGTACGTTGACCTTGCGGTAGGCGGCAACCGACAGGCAGAACTCTTCCAGAGTGTAGGCTCCGTGGGCCATTGGGAACAGTTCGTCCATCAGCTCAATGGAATGATCCAGCAACGGCGCGTCTTGCCGGGTCAGGCCCATGACGCCGGAGTTGAGCAGCCACATATCGTCGTCAGCCACGCCTTTGTCGGCCAGGTAGTTGGCCAGGGCCTTGTACAGCACGCTTTCGCGGTTATCGCCGTACTTGGCCTGGAAGGCATTGCACAACAAGGTGCCGGGGGCGACGCGTTCGAACAGTGCCATGGGCGAGTCGTGGAAAAACGTGTCGGTGTCGATCAACAGCGCCTGTTCCGCCGTTTCCAGCACGTAGCGCAGCAGCACGTGCTTGGTTCGAAAATGGTAGCCGTGGGGCTCGCTCCACTGTTTGCGCGTGGCTTCGTCCAGTGCGTGGACCTGCACCGGCAAACCCACGTAGGGCGCCGGGTTGTCGCTGAACACCTGGATGTCCAGCGGCATGTCCTGGGCACCGCCCAAATGTGACAGCGCGCTGGCGATGCTGAATACGGCTTCCTGATGGTAGGTCTCGGCGCCGAATACCAGGTAAACCAACTGCGGGCGAGGTGTCGGGGACGCTGTATTCATTTACTGCGGGCTTCCATTCCAAGGATTTTTGAACAAAAAAGGCCCCCGTATGAACGAGGGCCTGGATGCTACTCAAACGACCTCAGCGCGGCAGCTTGAGGTTGTTCCAGATCGCAAGGCTCGGCTCAGCCTGGTTAAGGGTATAGAAGTGCAAGCCTGGCGCGCCACCTTGCAACAACTCTTCACACATATTGGTGATGACCTCTTCGCCGAACGCCTGGATGCTCTTGACGTCGTCGCCATAGGCTTCCAGTTGTTTGCGCACCCAGCGCGGAATCTCGGCACCGCAGGCGTCGGAGAAACGCGCCAGCTTGCTGTAGTTGGTGATCGGCATGATGCCCGGCACGATCGGGATGTTCACACCCATGGCCTGTACCCGCTCGACGAAGTAGAAGTAGCTGTCGGCGTTGAAGAAGTACTGGGTGATTGCGCTATTGGCACCGGCGTTCGCTTTACGGACGAAGTTTTGCAGATCGTCTTCGAAATTGCGTGCCTGCGGGTGCATCTCCGGGTAAGCCGCCACTTCGACATGGAAGTGATCGCCGGTTTCTTCACGAATGAAGCTCACCAGGTCATTGGCGTAGCGCAGCTCACCGCTGGCCATGCCCATGCCGGACGGCAGGTCGCCACGCAGGGCAACGATGCGCTTGATGCCGGCTGCCTTGTATTGAGTCAGCAGGCCGCGCAGGTCGCTCCTGCTGTCGCCCACGCACGACAAGTGCGGCGCGGCGGGAACTTTGACTTGGCTTTCCAGCTGCAACACGGTGTTGATCGTGCGATCACGGGTCGAGCCACCGGCGCCGTAGGTGCAGGAAAAGAAGTCGGGGTTGTAGCTGGCCAACTGCATAGCAGTCGCCATCAGTTTTTCATGCCCAGCATCGGTCTTGGTCGGGAAGAACTCGAAGCTGTAGCGACGGTCTTGGGACATGGAGGAGGTCTCCAGCTGCAAGTTGCAAGCTTCAAGCTGCAAGAGGGCGGCGCGCCTGTTCTTGTAGCATGAAGCTCACAGCCCACAACTGCTTAAAGAGCAAGGAAGTAGCAAGCCTTCACACAAACGCTTTTACTTGCCGCTTGTAGCTGAAAGCTTGCCGCTGCTGTCAGTACCTATAAGCGTGCGGCTTGAACGGACCTTCAACGGTCACGCCGATGTAATCGGCCTGGGTCTTGGTCAGTTGAGTCACCACGCCGCCGAAGCCGCGGACCATTTCCAGGGCCACTTCTTCGTCGAGTTTCTTCGGCAGTACTTCCACGGTCAGGCGCTCGGCTTTCTGGGCTGGCGACAGGTCGGCGTACTTCTGGCCGAACAGGAAGATCTGCGCCAGGACCTGGTTGGCGAACGAGCCGTCCATGATGCGGCTTGGGTGGCCGGTGGCGTTACCCAGGTTAACCAGACGGCCTTCGGCCAGCAGGATCAGGTAGTCATCGTTCTGCGGGTCGAAATCACCAGCGCCGGTACGGTGAACCTTGTGCACCTGCGGCTTCACTTCTTCCCATGCCCAGTTCTTGCGCATGAAAGCAGTGTCGATCTCGTTGTCGAAGTGACCGATGTTGCAGACAACGGCGCGCTTCTTAAGGGCTTTGAGCATGTTTGCGTCGCAAACATTCACGTTGCCGGTGGTGGTCACGATCAGGTCGATCTTGCCCAGCAGGGCGTTGTCGATGCTCGCTTCGGTGCCGTCATTGACGCCATCGATGAACGGCGAAACCACTTCGAAGCCGTCCATGCAGGCTTGCATGGCGCAGATCGGGTCAACTTCGGAGACTTTAACGATCATGCCTTCCTGGCGCAGGGACTGGGACGAGCCCTTGCCCACGTCACCGTAGCCGATCACCAGGGCTTGCTTACCCGACAGCAGGTGGTCAGTGCCGCGCTTGATGGCATCGTTCAGGCTGTGACGGCAGCCGTACTTGTTGTCGTTCTTGCTCTTGGTCACCGAGTCGTTGACGTTGATGGCCGGGATTTTCAGCTCGCCCTTGGCCAGCATGTCCAGCAGACGGTGTACGCCGGTGGTGGTTTCTTCGGTTACGCCGTGGACGCGGTCGAGGATCTGCGGGTACTTCTTGTGCAGCAGCTCGGTCAGGTCGCCGCCGTCGTCGAGGATCATGTTGGCATCCCAAGGCGCGCCATCTTTCAGGATGGTTTGCTCCAGGCACCACTCGTACTCTTCTTCGGTCTCGCCTTTCCAGGCGTAAACCGCGATACCGGCAGCAGCGATAGCGGCAGCGGCCTGGTCTTGAGTCGAGAAAATGTTGCAGGACGACCAACGCACTTCCGCACCCAGGGCAACCAGGGTTTCGATCAGCACGGCAGTCTGAATGGTCATGTGGATGCAGCCGAGGATCTTGGCGCCTTTGAGTGGCTGCTCAGCGGCGTACTTGCGACGCAGGCCCATCAGGGCAGGCATTTCGGATTCGGCGATAAAGGTTTCGCGACGGCCCCAGGCGGCGAGGGACATGTCGGCGACTTTGTAGTCGGTGAAATCTGCAGGCGTGTTGACAGCGCTCATGAAGAGCCTCCATTCGTAGTGTGCGAATGGGCGCCGTTGTGCGTTTAGTATCAGGCCGAATAAACCAGGCCTGACAACGCCCCATCCGAGCCTGACAGGTTGAACCTGCTGCAGCGCCCCTCGGACAGGTGGCGGGAGAACGGTGGTGGCCGCTCGAAATCGGTGACGATTATAGCTTTCTTTGTCTGGTGAGTGGCAAGGGGCAGCGACAAGCGACAAGCTACAAGCGGCAAGTAAAAGCGAATCGGCTTTTAACTTGCAGCTTGCAGCTTAAAACTCGAAGCTGGGGGCCATAACCCAATCGTCCAACCACCTCAACCTCGGAGCCCCCCCCCATGAACTTTCACACCCGCAAATGGGTAAAACCCGAAGACCTCAACCCCAACGGCACCCTGTTCGGCGGCAGCTTGCTGCGCTGGATCGACGAAGAAGCGGCGATCTACGCCATTGTGCAATTGGGCAATCAGCGCGTAGTGACCAAGTACATCTCCGAAATCAACTTCGTCAGTGCCTCGCGCCAGGGCGACATCATCGAGCTGGGCATCACCGCCACCGAGTTCGGTCGCACCTCCATCGCCCTGACCTGTGAAGTGCGCAACAAGATCACCCGCAAAAGCATCCTGACGGTCGAGAAAATGGTCTTCGTCAACCTCGGTGAAGATGGGCAGCCTGCACCTCACGGCCGCACCGAGATCAAGTACGTCAAGGATCAGTTTCAGGACGACAGCCTTCCCGAGTAACCACGCCGCGGTTTGATTTGCTTTACCAAATCATTCCGCATGGATCGTTGCGCAGCGCGCTCATCACTCAGGACCACACCCTGTAGAGAGAGCCCGTGGATGAAAGTGTTTAATTCGATTGCGCAGATTCATCCCTCATTGAGTGAGAAGGGTCATTTCCCGACCCATCAAGCTGAGAAGACGCCCCTGGTGGAGGGGGTTGGCGAGCGCAACCTGACGCTCCTGCGTGATAACCAGGGACGGGTGGAGGTGATTTTATCGGCACCGCCCGTCACGAGCTTGGTGCTCAGCGGTGGTGGGGCCAAGGGCATCGCTTTTTCGGGGGTGGTGCAGGCACTTGAGGGCGCCGGACAGCTGCAAGGTATCCAATCGACCTCCGGCTCATCTGCCGGTGCGATTTCAGCGGCGCTGATTGCCAGCGGAATGGGGGCTGCGGCGTTCGACAGGTTGTCGGACAGCATCAATTTGCCAAGCCTGTTGAACAGCAACGATGCCGCGACGGCCTGGATGCAAGAGGCCAGTACGACACTTGGCAAACTCACTGGCCGCTTGCCCGGCTCCGTCGGCGCGGTTTCTCAGTTGTTGATGACCTTGCTGCTGCGCTTGCAGACTGAAGCCTTGCCCCTGGAAGCATTGATCCGCAACGAGTCGCGCCAGTCGATTCTTGGCCACATCGCGCAAACCCCTCGGGAAACCCGGCCCGCCGAAGTCATCGACATTGCTGACAAACTGAGTGCCGGTGGCGCTCCCACGTTTGGTGATCTCGAGGTGTTGAGCCGGCATATTTCTGCGATCAAGCAACTCAATATCACGGGCACCGGCATGTTTGGCGGCCGCCCGCAGTTGGTGGTGTTCAATGCCAGTCTGACCCCGCATATGGACATTGCCAGCGCGGCGCATATTTCGGGTGCGCTGCCGGTGGTGTTCAAAAAACCGGTGGAGCAAGGTCATGGTTTTCAGGCGTCTGCTGAAACCACCGCGTTCAAAGACGGCGGCTTGCTGCTCAATACCCCGGCGCCAGGCGTGGTGGAAAGGTTATTTCCTGATAGCCCCTTGAACAAATCTGAATCGTTGATCGTCAAGTTCGAGGCTGGCATCACTGATGCGCCAGTGCGCAGTGGGAGTTTTTTCAGCCGTGGGGCCGACCGCATTACAGGCGTTGCGCATTCGGCCGCTGGCGCCTTTCAAGATAAAAAGCTCGAAGCGTTTGCCGATCAGATTGTGACATTGCCCCTCAAGACCGGAAAAGGTGACTTTCGTGGCCTGCTCACGGGCACGGTCAACTTCACTATGCTGGATGAGCAGAAGCAACACCTGCAGGCAAAGGCGCGTCAAGCGGTGGAGGCACATTTGGAGCGTCGCACCACGGCACTTGAGCATCACGCGTTCCATTCGCTGGATGAGGCAGTGCTGGCCATGGATGATGAAATGCTCGCCAGTGTGCAACCGACGCTGCACAAGGACCCGGCCGCTGCTGATGTCCTCATGTTTCGAAAGAGCGCGCAGCAGGTGTTGAAAACCCTGGATGATGCGATTGCCGAGGCCAATCAGTCACAGGGCGCGTTGGTGTTCACGCCGAAAATATCAACGGCATTGCGTAATCTGAATGCGCTCGCCACAAGGCCTGAGCAGATCGATTGGTTGGCGCGGCGCCTCAATGTTACAGGCCAGCGCAACTTCCAGCAGTTGCTGCAAGTGGCGGCCAGACAGATCGCAAGCGATGCAGTGCCGATGTCCAACGTCATCGGCGGCGCTGTCGCCGAGATGAAACTGCGTGACATAGCGATGAAGGCTGAGAACTTCACACGGGAAGTCATTTATCCCTCGTTGTTTCGGCTGGGCCAACCCGAGTCCAACGTGGAACTGTTGCACCGCGCAGCTCAAGACCTGGCGTGGGCGAACACGCCCGCCGAGTTCAACCGGGTGCTCGATACCCTCAGTGACAGCTACAAAGCGCGTAACAAACCCTGGGACAAGGCGGCCAGCTCGACCACTGTGGAGAGGGCAAAGGCCTGGCGTGTGCAGGTTTAGTTGCTTGGCCATTGAACAGCCACTGTGGCGGCGTGTCGTAGCTACAAGCACCCCTTGGACTCTGGATAATCATGGCCACTGACGAATCAGGTAAAACCCCTAATCTGTCGCAGGAAGAGCAACAGGACGTCGACAAAAACCAACCGCCCCGTGCGGCGGTGCTGCATGAAATCATCCGCACTCAGGGCGACCAGGAGCTGGAGCGCAATGTGGCTGCGTTGTGGTGGTCGGCGTTGGCTGCTGGCCTGACAATGGGCCTTTCATTGATGGCGATGGGGCTACTCAATTCGCGCCTGCCGGACGGCGAAGGATTCAAGGTTATTGCCAGCTTCGGCTACTGCGCGGGCTTCCTGGCGGTCATTTTGGCGCGCCAGCAACTGTTCACCGAAAACACGCTGACCGCCGTGCTGCCCGTGATGAGCAAGCCCACCCTCGGCAATGCGGGGCGCCTGTTACGGCTATGGACCGTGGTGCTGGTGGGCAACCTGTGTGGCACTTTGCTGGTGGCTTACGTGATGTTGCACCTGCCGATCTTTGACACCAAGACCGACATGGCCTTCCTCGACATTGGGCGCAAGGTCATGGAAAACGATGCCGGCCAGATGTTTGCCAAGGGCATCATCTCCGGCTGGATGATCGCCACCATGGTCTGGATGATCCCCTCCATGGAAAGCGCCAAGATGTTGATCATTATCCTGATCACCTATCTCATGGCGCTGGGGGACTTCACTCACATCGTCGTGGGTTCGGCAGAGGTCTCGTATCTGGTATTTGCAGGCGAGTTGCCGTGGAAGGATTTCTGGTTGGTGTTTGCCGGGCCGACCCTGGCCGGCAACATCATTGGTGGCAGCTTTATCTTTGCGCTGATCAGTCATGCGCAGATTCGCAGCGAAGGCAGCCTGCCGGACAAGAAAGCTGCGGACCCGAGGCATCCGCAGCAGATCAACAAGGATCAGTGAGCGTCAGGCGTAGCCTGGGGCTCGTCCCGGGTTACGCGCTTGACCAGCTTGCCGATGCTCAAACCCTGCAACAGGATTGATGACAGCACCACGATGTAGGTGATGCTCAGCAGGAGGTCGCGCTCCGGGCCCAGCGGCAAGGCCAATGTCAGTGCCACGGAAACTCCGCCGCGCAAACCACCCCAGGTGAGGATGCGGATGGTGCCGCGTGGCACCGTGCGCCAGCGCCGCAGCAACAGGATCGCCGGGGCCACGGTCAACAGGCGTGACAACAGAATTGCCACCGCCAGCAAGCTGGCAGCGAACACGTGCAGCCAGTTGAAGGGCAACAACAGCAGCTCCATGCCGATCAATGCGAAAAGCAGGGCGTTGAGCATGTCATCGAGCAATTCCCAGAAACCGTCGAGGTAGCGACGGGTCATGTCGTTCATCGCCAACTGGCGGCCCAGGTTGCCGATGATCAGGCCAGCTACCACCATCGCAATCGGAGCGGAGACGTGTAGCTCGGTGGCCATCGCCGAGCCGCCGATCACCAGGGCGAGGGTCAGCATTACCTCAATCTGGTGTTGCTCGATGCTCTTGATCATCAGGTACACCAGGTAGCCGATGAGGCCACCGAACATCGCGCCGCCAATGGCTTCATGGGCGAACAGCATGGCGGTGGCGCCCACGGTCGGCGTTTCGCCCAGCTGTGCGATGCCCAATAGCACGGTGAAGACCACCACTGCAGTGCCGTCGTTGAATAATGATTCGCCGACGATGGTGGTTTTCAACGGTTTTGAGGCATTGGCGGTACGCAACACACCAAGCACCGCAATTGGGTCGGTGGGCGAGATCAGCGCGCCGAACAGCAGGCAGTAGAGGAAACTGACGTGCCAGCCGAACAGGGCAAAAATGTAATACGCCAGGCTGCCGATCACCGCGGTGGCGATCAATACGCCAAAGGTCGCCAGCAGGCCGATGGGCCAGCGGTAACTGCGTAGGTCGTTCAGGTTGACGTGCAACGCACCGGCGAACAGCAAGAATGAGAGCATCCAGTTCATCAGCAAATCGCCAAAGTCGATCTGGCCGATCAACTGCTGGATGCGTTCTTCCAGTCCTGGGTAGCCGAGCAGGCTCAAGCCTTGCAAGAACAGTGAAAATATCAGCGCCGTGACCATCACGCCGATGGTGGGCGGTAGGCCGATAAAGCGGAAGTTCACATAGGTGAGTAGGGTGGTGAGGCAAATGAAGGCGGCGACAAGTTCAAGCATCCGGGGTCCTTGGAAGTTGAGGGGGAAACGTGGGTGAGGGGATGGACCGCCGCGACGGCGGGATGTTGCAAGCGCTGGGGTAAAAGGCCGTAGAACCTTTCCAGGCGCTACGGTTCATAGCGGTAGGGTGCGGCCAGATGTTTTTAGTGCTAAAACTCTAATCGCTGTTTAAAACTAAAAAAGGAATGAGTTATGACGGTCGCTTTCTGGTGTGTGTTGATCGCAATTTTTCTGCCTTACCTGTGTACCGGCGTGGCCAAGTTCAGCGGCGGAAAGTTTCGGCCGCGCCACAACCACGACCCGCGTGCATTCCTCGAGACGCTCGAGGGGGTTGCCAAGCGAGCCCACAGTGCACAACTCAACAGCTTTGAAGTCACCCCGGCATTTGCGGCGGCGGTCATTGTCGCGCACCTGGCCGGTACGGCTGAATTGGTGACCATTAACGTGCTGGCCGTGCTGTTTATCACCAGCCGCTTGTTGTACATCATTTGCTACCTGGCGGACTGGGCAATGCTGCGCTCGGTGGTGTGGGCGGTGGGCATGGCGTTGATTGCGAGCTTCTTCTTTGTCTCGATCTAACGTTTGACGCGAATCCTCCTGTGGGAGCGAGCAAATCCGCTCCCACATCTTCAGTGTCTGTCAGCTTCCGACAGGTGCATCCGGCACTTGCGGCAACGCTGCGCCCTTGGGCCACAGCATCCAGATCTGGCCTTGCTGTTTCATATTGCCCGCCAGTTCACCGGCTGCATCGCCGGTGCCCCAGAACAGGTCCGCGCGCACTTCACCGGTGATTGCACCGCCGGTGTCCTGTGCGGCCACGGGTCTCGTGATCGGCGAGCCATCCGGCTTGGTGGTCGACAGCCACAACAGACTGCCCAACGGAATCACCTTGCGATCCACTGCTACGCTGTAGCCAGGGGTCAACGGCACGTTCAAGGAGCCGCGCGGGCCTTCATTGCTATCGGGGCGGGCGCTGAAGAAAACATAGCTTGGGTTACTCGCCAGCAGTTCCGGAATACGCTGCGGATGCGCCTTGGCCCAGGCGCTGATGGCACCCATGGTCACGTCTTCTTTCTTCAGCTCGCCTTGCTCCACCAGCCAGCGACCGATCGGGCGGTAAGGGTAGCCATTCTGGTCGCCATAACCGACACGAAGTTGGCGTCCCCCCGCCAGTTGAATCCGGCCCGAGCCCTGGATCTGCAGGAATTGCAGGTCCATCGGGTCTGTCAGCCAGGCAATCGGTTTGGCGGTTGAACCCTGGCCGTTGATGGCGCTGGCATCGTCATAGGGCTTGAGTACGCGACCTTCCAGGCGACCGCGCAGGCGCTTGCCCTTGAGCTCGGGGTAGATGCTTTCCAGGTTGACGATGATCAGGTCGTCCGGCACGCCGTACACAGGCACGTTGGCTTTGGCGGTCTTGGTCAGGCTGCCGGGGTAGACCGGTTCGTAGTAGCCAGTGATCAAACCGTTCGGGGTGTTGTCGGCCGAGCGCAGGCCGAACACATCCAGGCGCTCTTTTAGAAACCCGCGCACTGCCACTGCGTTGCTCGGGACCGTGGCGGCTGCCGCACAGGTCGCGCCCCATACCGGGTCTGCCTTGAGGCGTTGGCAGGCGCTGCGCCAGGATTCAAAACCGGCCAGCAGGTCGCTGTCGGATACTGTCGGCAAGGCTTCCCACGGCGCACTGACATAGGTGGCGACGGCGTGAGGCTTGGAAGTTTCATCCTTGGCTGTTTCTTTGCCCGCGTCGCAGCCGGTCAGCAGCGCGATCATCGGTAGAGCCCACGCCAGGCGGCGGCTCCAGGGTTTCAAGCTGACATTCATACAAACAATTCCTTAAGCGATTGCCCGCGTCGCAGCGCTTTTGGGCAACCCTTATTAATAATAGGGCTATTGGTCTTTGCGGGCGGGGCGAGGATACTGGCCGCCGTCTCCCGCGACCTCGAAGCCACCATGACTTTTAAAAGACTGACCGTTGTACTGCTGGCCTGCCTGACACTGTCCGCCTGTGGCGGCGTTGATCCGAATTCGCCGCTGGGCCAGCGCAAGGCGATCTTCAAGCAGATGCTCAAGACCGGTGAAGACCTGGGCGGCATGTTGCGTGGGCGCATCCCGTTCGACGGCGCTAAGTTTGCCGAAGGTGCGGTCAAGCTGGATGCATTGTCCCATGAGCCGTGGAAGCATTTCCCGAGCGTGCGCGAAGAAGATCACACCAGCGCCAAGGACGATGTCTGGCAGAAACAGGCGCAATTCCAGCAATTGGCCCGCGACCTTGAGGCGGCCACCGGTGAATTGGTGACCGCCAGCCAAGTGCAGCCTTACAAGGCGAGCAACCTGGGGCCTGCTGTGCAAAAAGTTGAAGATGCCTGCAGCGCCTGCCATAAACAGTTCCGGGACCACTGATCGGTTTTACTGGTCTAGCTCCTCCACGGCATCCTGCAGTTCCTTGCGGGATTCGGCGAGCTTGTCCTTGCGTTTGTTGATCTTGTCCGCGTCGCCTTTTTTCATGGCCTTGTCCAGATCGGCCTGACGGCGGCTGACCTCATGCTTGGCGTCGAGCACCTTGTTTTCCCGCTCCTTTTTCAGGGATGCTTCGGTGCAGTTGGCGGTCACTTCGCTCAGGGCTTTTTCCAGGCCGGCTTGTTGCGCACTGTTGCCGTGGGCCTTGGCCTGTTCGATCTGGGTGCTGATGGCTTGGCGCTTGGCGGCGCACCCGGTGAGCTGCGGTGCTTCCTCCGCAGCCAGCAGCGGAGTAGTCATGAAGCTTGCGACGGTCAACAGGGCAAGCGGTGCTAGAAATTTCATGTGGGACTCCAAGGTCGCAATCTGGTGGCCGGCTGGGGTCTAAAACCCGTCGATGCCGGCCGCGCGTAATGTGTCTGCCAAGGCCTGTACTTGCGGGTCGCGGAAAAAGGCGCTCAATTGCGCTGCGCGGCCCGGGCCGATGCCGTCGATGGCCAGCCAGGCTTGGGTATCTCTGGCGACCAGCGTCTGCCAGTCGCCTTCCAGGTTGTTACGTGCCGCAGGCGGTACGCCCAAGGCTTTGAGCCATTGTGCGAAGGGCCGTTGCCGCGCGCTGTTAAGGCTTTTGAGGACTCGCGCACGGCTGCGATCACCGAAGCCATCAATGTTAGCAAGCTCTGCCGCATCCAGGGTCAACCAATCGAGAAAGCCTGCGATTAGACCGGCCTGGATTAATACGTTCCAGGTCTCGCGGCCGATGTGTGGCAAAGCGAGGCCCTCGTTGCCGCTCAGCCAGGTAAGGCGTGCCAGCAATTGTTCTTCACAACCGGGGTCCAGTTGCCAGCAGCTCAACGCGTGGAATTTTCCTGGGTTGGGCACTGGCAGCTCCGCCCTTGTGGTGTTGCGCAGAATGACCTCATCCAACCGAGGAATGACTTGGCCCGCCAGGCTGATGGAAACCTGGTCACCGGGGCGGATATCCAGCGCTTGCCAGCGCTTCAATGAGCCCGCGCTCACCCGGCTGACCTGCCGGTCATCCAATCGCACCGGTTCCAACTCCAGCATGGGGGTCACGCGCCCGGTGCGGCCGATCTTGAATTGCACCTTACGCACCAGCGCCAAGGCTTTGGCCGCCGGGTACTTCCAGGCAACCGCCCAGTAGGGCGCGCTGACCTGCCAGCGATCGGCGGGTGCGCGCTGCGCCTGGTGCAACACCACCCCATCGCTGGCGAACGGCAGAGGGTGGTTGTACCAATAGGCACGCCAGTGCGTGGCTTCGTTGATGTCGCGGATGGGCTGGCTGTAGCGCCGGCTATCGGTGAAACCCCAGCTTGCCAGCGTGGCCAGGCGCTCGCTGAACCCTGCCGGCCCCTCAGGCCAGGCCCAGACGAACAGACCAATGCCGGCGGCGTCGGTGTCGCTTAATCGTTTGCGGTTCATCAGCCCGGCCACCTTGCTGCGGGCATTAAGCCCTCCGCTTGCCGATTGCACATGGTCGTCGAGGTGCCAATAGAGTTCGCCTTGCAGCACCACGTCGATGGGCGCTGGCAGTTGCTGGACAATGCTGGGGATTTTGCGCGCGGAGGCAGACCAGTCGTGGCCCTTGACGCCATCGCCTCGGCTGATGACTTGACTCAGGCGCCCCTGGCGATACACCACAGTCACTGCAACACCGTCTACCTTGGGTTGAATCCATACATCCTCGCGCGTACCCAGCCAGCTACCGACGGCCTTTTCATCCAGCAGTTTCTCCAGGCCGGTATGGGCAACGGGGTGAGGCAGGGTGCCGCGTGAACTCGCGAGAGGGTTGTCGGGCGTCGCAGTGGGCTCGGGAAAGCACCGACGCCAGTGAGCCAAGCGCTGGCGCGCCTGGTCGTAAAGTTCATCAAAGACCGGGGATTGGCCAAGCCGGTGGTAGCTGTCATCCCACTGGCGGATCTGTTCGGCCAAGGTGTCGACCTGCGAGCGGGCTTCGTCCGGGCAGCCTTCGGCCCACACCCAGAAGGGTAGTGCGCTGAGTAAAAGGGCAAATAATGAACGCATCATGAGCATCCTTGCTCGGAAAGGGTGTCCAGCCTAAATGATCCGCGCGGGCACAAAAAAGCCCCGGCAGTGCGAGGCTTTTTACTGGGTGTTTCTATTTACTTGAACAGCCCGCCCAGGGCTTTCACTGCGTCGGGCTTATCTGCCTTGGCCTCTTGGTTTTGCTGCTTGGCGTCGGCTTTGGCTTGGGCTTCAGAGAGTTTGTTGCAACCTTTGTTGATCTGGTCCTGCGCGGCTTTGAAAGCCTTCACTTTCATCTTGTCCTTTTGGGCTTCGGCGGCATCGATCTTGGTTTGCAGGTCTGCAGATTGCTTCTGGCAGTCGCCGGAATTGCCGCCACCCAGTTGGGAGCCCAGGGCGCCACTCAGTGCGCTCAGGTCGGCGGCGTTTACTGGCAGGGCGAACAGGCTGAGCAGAAGAGCGGCAGGGGCGAGCGTGGAGATGCGCATGAAAAACCTCAATGTTCGATTGCCTGCGCACGTGTCTATCCCGGGCTGGCGCAGGGCAATATCCAAATAAGGTAGAGGGCCCGAGAGGGCGCGGATTCTAGAGCGCCATCATTGTGCCTGCAATATTTGGATCCAAAAAATGTGAAAGTCATGGCGCGAGTTGCCGCGCAATAAAAAGCCCCGCCGGGCGAACCCGGCAGGGCTTTTGTGTACCGGGAGCGATTACAGGCCGGCGGCAGTCCGCAGGTCGTTGGCGCGGTCGGTTTTTTCCCAGGTGAAGGTGGTGAAGGTGTCGTCGCCGACAGTCTTCTGCGCAGGGGTACGACCGAAGTGGCCGTAGGCTGCGGTTTCCTGGTACATCGGGTGCAGCAGGTCGAGCATGGTGGTGATCGCGTAAGGGCGCAGGTCGAAGATCTCGCGCACCAGTTTCACGATCTTGTCATCGCCGATCTTGCCGGTGCCGAAGGTATTCAGCGAGATCGACGTAGGCTGGGCCACGCCGATCGCGTAGGAAACCTGGATCTCGCAACGCTCGGCCAGGCCGGCAGCGACGATGTTCTTGGCCACGTAACGACCGGCGTAGGCCGCCGAACGGTCAACCTTGGAAGGGTCTTTGCCCGAGAACGCGCCACCGCCGTGACGGGCCATGCCGCCGTAGCTGTCGACGATGATCTTGCGACCGGTCAAGCCGCAGTCGCCTACCGGGCCACCGATGATGAACTGGCCAGTCGGGTTGATGTGGAACTGGGTGTCTTTGCTGAGCAGTTCGGCAGGCAGCACGTGCTTGACGATCAGCTCCATCACGCCTTCGCGCAGGTCAGCATAGGACACGTCCGGGTTGTGCTGGGTCGACAGAACCACAGCGTCGATACCGACGACTTTGCCGCCCTCATAACGGCAGGTCACCTGGGACTTGGCATCCGGACGCAACCAAGGCAGCAGGCCGGATTTACGGGCTTCGGCCTGGCGCTGCACCAGTTGGTGCGAGAAGGTGATCGGTGCTGGCATCAGCACGTCGGTTTCGTTGCTGGCGTAACCGAACATCAGGCCCTGGTCGCCGGCGCCCTGGTCTTCCGGCTTGGCACGGTCGACACCCTGGTTGATGTCCGGGGACTGCTTGCCGATGATGTTCATCACGCCGCAGGTCGCGCCGTCGAAGCCGACGTCGGAGCTGTTGTAGCCGATGTCGGTGATCACGTCACGAACGATCTGCTCAAGGTCAACCCAGGCAGTGGTGGTCACTTCGCCAGCGATGATCGCTACACCGGTTTTCACCAGAGTCTCGCACGCCACACGGGCGAACTTGTCTTCAGCAATGATGGCGTCCAGCACCGCGTCAGAAATCTGGTCGGCGATTTTGTCCGGATGCCCTTCAGACACGGACTCGGAGGTGAAAAGGGAGTATTCGCTCATCTCGATGTTTTCCTGATTTTACCGATGGTGAGTGTCGCCAGCCGGCCGCTGAAAATGGCGGACCTGGATCTGGAAACCATTACGTAAACCTACATAGAGGCTTTCCCCGGGAACGAGTCCCGCAGCGGTGGCCCAACGGGCCAGATCGTCCTGTTCAAAACCCAACCAGAGATCACCGCAGGCCTCCCTGGCCCAATTCTGGTTGTGGCTGCATAAATCCGTAACCAATAGGCTACCGCCGGGGTGCAGCAACCCGGCCATTTGTTTGAGCGCGTCGGCGGGGGCGGCGAAATGGTGCAAGACCATGTTCAACACCACGCAGTCGGCTTTAATCGCTGTGCTATTCAATGCATCAGCCAGTTGCAGGCGGACATTGCCCAGTGCCTCGCGCTCGCAGAGCTGGCGCGCCAGTTCGAGCATCGCCGGGCTGTTGTCCAGCGCCGTGACCTGGTGAAAACGCCGCGCCAGTTCCGGCAGGAAACCGCCATCGCCTGGGCCGACTTCGAGTGCCGTGGCCTCATCACTGAAGCTCAGCTTGTCGAGCAGCGCCAGTACGCTGTCGCGGTATTGGGCAAGGCCGGCAATCAGGTCTTGCTGGGCGCGAAACTTGTCGGCAACCCGTGCGAAAAAATCCTGGCTCGCGGCAGCCCGCTGCCCGTGGACCTGACCGATGCGGGACTGCACATCCCCCGGCAGCTCCAGGCTGTCCACTTCTTCAAGCAGGGCGGCGTGCAGCTTGCCACCGAGCAGTTCGGTGTGGGGCAGGGCGCGGCGGTAGAAAATCGCATTGCCTTCGCGGCGGGTGGCTACCAGGTCGGCCTGGGCCAATACCTTCAAGTGGTGACTCATGCCGGACTGGCCAATGGCGAAGATCTGCGCCAGTTCCAGTACGCCAAAGGAATCGTTGGTCAGCGCGCGCAATACGTTCAAACGCAGAGGATCGCCGGCGGCCTTGCACAAGGCTGCCAGTTCATCGCCGTCGTCGGGGCGCAGTGAGGGCATCGGTAGATTCATAAGGCCAGCAGTCTAGTGATGGGTGGATAACCCCGCAAGGCCAATATCAAAAAGTTTTGATATTGGTCGATAAGTGGTGGTTACAAGCAGCCGCTATAACCTTTAGACGAACCGGTTAAAGGTTTATGCAGGGGATTGGCGTCCAAAGCACAGGAAAAACCGCCCAAGTGACTATCTGTCATTGCCCGCAAGCGGTGGCTGAGGGAAAATGCCGGTCCTTTTTTCCGTTTCTTTATATTCAAACCTCAGGAGATCAGCGATGCCCAGCCGTCGTGAGCGTGCCAACGCCATTCGTGCCCTCAGCATGGATGCCGTGCAAAAAGCCAACAGCGGCCATCCCGGTGCCCCGATGGGCATGGCGGATATCGCCGAGGTACTTTGGCGTGATTACCTGAAACACAACCCGAGCAACCCGTCGTTCGCCGACCGTGACCGCTTCGTGCTGTCCAACGGCCATGGCTCGATGCTGATCTACTCGCTGCTGCACCTGACCGGCTACGACGTCACCATCGATGACCTCAAGAGCTTCCGCCAGTTGCATAGCCGCACCCCGGGCCACCCGGAGTTCGGCTACACCCCAGGCGTCGAGACCACCACCGGTCCCCTGGGCCAAGGCCTGGCTAATGCCGTAGGTTTCGCACTGGCTGAAAAAGTCCTGGGCGCGCAATTCAACCGTCCTGGCCACGACATCGTAGATCACCACACCTACGTGTTCCTGGGTGATGGCTGCATGATGGAAGGCATTTCCCACGAAGTCGCTTCCCTGGCCGGTACCCTGGGCCTGGGCAAGCTGATCGCTTTCTACGATGACAACGGCATCTCCATCGACGGCGAAGTCGAAGGCTGGTTCACCGATGACACCCCTAAGCGTTTCGAAGCCTACAACTGGCAGGTGATCCGCAATGTCGACGGCCACGATCCGGAAGAGATCAAGACTGCCATCGACACCGCCCGCAAGAGCGCGCAGCCGACCCTGATCTGCTGCAAGACCACCATCGGCTTCGGTTCGCCGAACAAGCAAGGTAAAGAAGACTGCCACGGCGCCCCACTGGGTGACGCGGAAATCGCCCTGACCCGTGAGGCGCTGAAGTGGAACCACGGCCCGTTCGACATCCCGGCCGACATCTACGCCGAGTGGAGCGCCAAGGAAAAAGGCCTGGCGGCCGAAGCCGAGTGGGATCAGCGTTTTGCTGCCTACTCCGCCGAATTCCCAGAGCTGGCCAATGAGCTGGTTCGCCGCCTCGCTGGCGACCTGCCTGCCGACTTCTCGGAAAAAGCCTCGGCCTACATCGCCGAAGTTGCGGCCAAGGGCGAGACCATCGCCAGCCGTAAAGCCAGCCAGAACACCCTGAACGCCTTTGGCCCGCTGCTGCCTGAGTTCCTCGGCGGTTCGGCTGACCTGGCCGGTTCCAACCTGACCCTGTGGAAAGGCTGCAAAGGTGTCTCGGCTGAAGACGCCAGCGGCAACTACATGTACTACGGCGTGCGCGAGTTCGGCATGAGCGCCATCATGAACGGCGTGTCCCTGCACGGCGGCCTGGTGCCTTACGGCGCAACCTTCCTGATGTTCATGGAATACGCGCGCAATGCCGTACGTATGGCAGCGCTGATGAAGAAGCGTGTGATCCATGTGTACACCCACGACTCCATCGGCCTGGGCGAAGACGGCCCGACGCACCAGCCGGTCGAGCAACTGACCAGCCTGCGCACCACGCCGAACCTGGATTGCTGGCGCCCAGCCGACGCCGTCGAATCCGCCGTGGCCTGGAAGCACGCGATCGAGCGTAAGGACGGCCCTTCGGCGCTGATCTTCTCGCGTCAGAACCTGCAGCACCAAGTGCGTACCGACGCGCAGATCGCCGACATCAGCCGTGGTGGCTACGTGCTCAAGGACTGCATTGGCGAGCCGGAGCTGATCCTGATCTCCACCGGTTCCGAAGTGGGCCTGACCGTTCAGGCCTACGACAAGCTGACCGAGCAAGGCCGCAACGTACGCGTCGTGTCCATGCCGTGCACCAGCGTGTTCGAAGCCCAGGACGCGGGCTACAAGCAGTCGGTATTGCCGTTGCAGGTCAGCGCGCGTATCGCTATCGAAGCGGCGCACGCCGACTACTGGTACAAATACGTGGGCCTGGAAGGCCGCGTGATCGGCATGACCACCTACGGTGAGTCGGCGCCGGCGCCAGCATTGTTCGAAGAGTTTGGCTTTACCTTGGAAAACATCCTGGGTCAGGCTGAAGAGCTGCTGGAAGACTAAGGCTGTAGATTGAGGTGGCTGTACTGACCTCTTCGCGAGCAAGCCCGCTCCCACATTGGAATGCAATCTAATGTGGGAGCGGGCTTGCTCGCGAAGGCGGCGGCACATTCACCCCATTACCCACGGTAATCGAGAACCCCATGCCCCAACCGCGTCCCTACAAAGTTGCACTCAACGGCTACGGCCGCATTGGTCGTTGCGTCTTGCGTGCGCTGTTCGAGCGAGGGGCGGCAGCCGGGTTTGAAATTGTCGCGATCAACGATCTGGCCGACATGGCCAGCATCGAATACCTGACACGCTTTGACTCCACCCACGGCCGGTTCCCCGGCGAAGTGCGGGCTGAGGGCGACTGTCTGCATATTAATGGCAGCTGCGTGCAAGTCTTGCGCAGTGCCACCCCCGAAGGTATCGACTGGAAAGCGCTGGGCGTCGACCTGGTGCTGGAGTGCTCCGGTGTCTATCACACCCGCGCCGACGGCCAGCGTTTTATCGACGCCGGCGCACCGCGTGTACTGTTTTCCCAGCCGATGGCCAGTGAGGCGGACGTGGATGCCACCATCGTCTACGGCATCAACCAGGATTGCTTGACCGGCGCCGAGTTGCTGGTGTCCAACGCCTCCTGCACCACCAACTGCAGCGTGCCGCTGTTGCGCCTGCTGGATCAGGCGATTGGCCTGGATTACGTGTCGATCACCACGATTCACTCGGCGATGAACGACCAGCCTGTGATCGACGCCTATCATCACGAAGACTTGCGCCGCACGCGTTCGGCGTTTCAATCAGTGATTCCGGTGTCTACAGGCCTGGCGCGCGGGATCGAGCGACTGCTGCCGGAACTTGCCGGGCGAATCCAGGCCAAAGCCGTACGGGTGCCGACGGTGAACGTGTCCTGTCTGGATATCACGATGCAGACCGTCAGCGACACCGATGCGACGCAGGTCAACCGAATCCTGCGCGACGCCGCCACCAGCGGTCCGCTCAAAGGTTTGTTGGCCTACACCGAGTTGCCCCACGCCAGTTGTGATTTCAATCATGACCCGCATTCGGCGATTGTCGATGCCAGCCAGACCCGCGTTTCCGGCCCCAGGCTGGTAAACATCCTGGCCTGGTTCGACAACGAATGGGGTTTTGCCAATCGAATGCTCGACGTTGCAGAGCACTATCTGCAAATAGCTTCCAAACAACCTCAACAGTAATTCAGGAACTGCGACCCATGACCGTGTTGAAGATGACCGACCTCGATCTGCAAGGTAAGCGCGTACTGATTCGCGAAGACCTCAACGTCCCAGTCAAGGACGGTGTTGTCACCAGCGATGCGCGAATCCTGGCCTCGCTGCCGACCATCAAGCTGGCCCTGGAAAAAGGCGCGGCCGTGATGGTCTGCTCCCACCTGGGTCGCCCGACCGAAGGTGAGTTCTCCGCCGAAAACAGCCTCAAGCCTGTCGCCGATTACCTGAGCAAGGCCCTGGGCCGCGACGTACCGCTGGTGGCTGACTACCTGGGTGGCATCGACGTTAAAGCCGGCGACATCGTGCTGTTCGAAAACGTGCGCTTCAACAAAGGCGAGAAAAAGAACAGCGACGAACTGGCCCAGCAATACGCTGCGTTGTGCGACGTGTTCGTGATGGACGCGTTCGGCACTGCCCACCGCGCTGAAGGCTCGACCCACGGCGTGGCCAAGTTCGCCAAGGTCGCCGCTGCTGGCCCGTTGCTGGCTGCCGAACTGGATGCACTGGGCAAGGCGCTGGGGGCTCCGGCGCAACCGATGGCCGCCATCGTGGCGGGCTCCAAGGTGTCCACCAAACTGGACGTGCTCAACAGCCTCAGCGCCATCTGCAACCAGTTGATCGTCGGCGGCGGTATTGCCAACACCTTCCTGGCCGCTGCCGGTCACCCGGTGGGCAAGTCCCTGTACGAGCCGGACCTGCTCGACACCGCCCGCGCCATTGCCGCCAAAGTCAGCGTGCCATTGCCGGTCGACGTGGTGGTTGCCAAGGAGTTTGCTGAAAGCGCCGAAGCCACCGTCAAGCTCATCGCCGACGTAGCCGACGACGATATGATCCTGGACATCGGCCCGCAAACTGCAGCCAATTTCGCTGAGTTGCTGAAGGCTTCGCAGACCATCCTGTGGAACGGTCCGGTTGGCGTGTTCGAATTCGACCAGTTCGGCAACGGCACCCAAGTGCTGGCCAAGGCCATCGCCGAAAGCTCGGCATTTTCCATCGCTGGCGGCGGCGACACCCTGGCCGCCATCGATAAATATGGCGTTGCTGATCAGATCTCCTACATTTCTACCGGTGGCGGCGCATTCCTTGAATTCGTCGAAGGCAAAGTGCTGCCTGCCGTTGAAGTGTTGGAAACCCGAGCCAAAGGTTAAGGCGCGTGATCCGGAAAAGGAGTATTCCCATGATCAAGTCATTGGCGTTGGTGATTGCAGCGGGCCTGCTGGTCGGCTGCGGTAGCACGCCAAGCGCGGCGCCTGAGCCTGGAAAGCCTGGAGCGCAGCCGAAAAAAAGCTGCTACCAGGCTGACTGGCAAGCCGAGACCATGCCGGTGATTAACAAGCGCCTTGGCAACGAGCGGCTGGAGCAATACGACTCCGCGCCCAACGGTCAGGAACAGGGTTGCCCTTGACGGGTCTGATCAACTGGCGGCCATCGGTCGCCTCACGAGGATTGGCAATGAAAGTCGTTTTCGCCCTGGCAGCCCTGGCCCTGTTGGCCGGCTGCAGCAGCATGAGCATGTTCAACAAGGCAGAAACTGCCGACAAGTGGACCACCTGGACCTGCGACAGCAAGGCCGAGGTCAACTGGCGTTTTGCCAACCCGGCCAAATCTGAAGTGGACGTGCGCCTAGGCGGCTCCGATCAGGTTTATCGCCTTAAACAGGACGTCGCTGCCTCGGGCGTGCTGTATGCCAACGACCAATTGGCGTTTCACACAAAAGGTGAGGAAGGCCTGGTTTACTGGGTTGCCACCGATGATTTGATTGGGCGTGGCTGCAAGGCCCAATAGTGAGATCAATGAAAATCAAATGTGGGAGCCGGTGGGTCTGTAATGCATGTGTTAGCTGACATACCGCTTTCGCGAGCAAGCCCGCTCCCACAGTAAATCCGGTTCCAAAGTGACATAAGTTGCGAACCTGACACTGCAATAACGATTCAGCAGGACAGGCCTACAAAACCTGGCCGGCAATAACTTGAATAGCAGCCGCCGCTACGGCAGGCTTGCACGATTAACGACCCTCGACCGGGAGAGACAACACAATGGCACTTATCAGCATGCGTCAAATGCTGGACCACGCAGCCGAGTTCGGCTACGGCGTCCCAGCCTTTAACGTCAACAACCTTGAGCAGATGCGCGCCATCATGGAAGCCGCTGACAAGACCGACTCCCCCGTGATCGTCCAGGCTTCCGCCGGTGCGCGCAAATACGCCGGTGCACCGTTCCTGCGTCACCTGATCCTTGCCGCGATCGAAGAATTCCCGCACATCCCGGTGTGCATGCACCAGGACCACGGCACTAGCCCTGACGTGTGCCAGCGCTCCATCCAACTGGGCTTCAGCTCGGTGATGATGGACGGCTCCCTCGGCGAAGACGGCAAGACCCCAACCGACTACGACTACAACGTACGCGTGACCCAACAAACCGTGGCCATGGCCCACGCCTGCGGCGTGTCGGTTGAAGGCGAGTTGGGTTGCCTGGGTTCCCTGGAAACCGGCATGGCCGGCGAAGAAGACGGCATCGGCGCTGAAGGCGTGCTGGATCACAGCCAAATGCTGACCGACCCCGAAGAAGCCGCCGACTTCGTGAAGAAGACCCAAGTTGACGCCCTGGCCATCGCCATCGGCACCAGCCACGGCGCCTACAAGTTCACCAAGCCACCGACCGGCGACGTACTGGCCATCGATCGCATCAAGGAAATCCACAAACGCATCCCCAACACCCACCTGGTGATGCACGGTTCGTCCTCGGTCCCGCAAGAGTGGCTGGCGATCATCAACCAGTACGGTGGCGACATTAAAGAAACCTACGGCGTGCCGGTTGAAGAGATCGTCGAAGGCATCAAGTACGGCGTGCGTAAGGTCAACATCGACACCGACCTGCGCCTGGCCTCCACCGGCGCAATGCGTCGCCTGATGGCCACCAACCCGAGCGAGTTCGACCCACGTAAATTCTTCGGCGCCACCGTGACCGCCATGCGTGATGTGTGTATCGCGCGTTATGAAGCGTTTGGTACCGCCGGTAATGCTTCGAAGATCAAGCCGGTTTCGTTGGAGGCGATGTATCAGCGGTATTTGAAAGGTGAGTTGAACGCTAAGGTGAACTAAGCCTTAAGCATTTAAAAAGAAGCCCGCAGCGATGCGGGCTTTTTTGTGGTGCGCCAGGCATGGCGCGTAGCGCCGTGACTGGCGCTGTTCAGCTCACTGTGGTGGTGAGCCGAACGACTTGGAGGTGAAAGTCCTCTACACACCCGGCAAGGGGAAGTGTTAGCCAGAGGCAAGGGTGTCGCGGGTGACTGCGAATCTGAAGGAAGCCCGAGGCGAAATGCTGGCCTGACGAACAGGAAGCGGATGAGGCGGCACAGCGGGGTAAGACGGCCACAATCGTCAAAGCCCGATACTTGCACGGAGCGCTGTGACGTATATCCGACAGGCATAAGCAGGAAGGTCGCGCGAATTACCCTGGGAGATCTGCAGGTTTGCCATCGTGCTACCGAGCGCCGAGAGGCGACGGGATGAACCTGCAGAAGTCAGCCGAGGCCGTAGTAAGTGGCGGAAAAAAAACCACGCCACCAAGGGCCGAACAGGTTATGCCGCCAGTAGGCGTCAGAGTCTCGTCGAATGTCCGAAAAGCAGAAATCTCTCCACAAGAGGGCTATAACCCCAAGCTCTGGACGGAATCCAGGGTTTGCGGCTGGCAGTGCGCAGGCATCGGCGGCGTCTGTGACGTGGACGAACGCGGAGCCGGACACGCTGATGGAGCGGGTGCTTGCACCGGCCAACCTCAGGCGTGCGTATCAACGTGTGGTCAGCAACAAGGGCGCACCGGGTGCCGATGGCATGACGGTCGATCAACTGGCGGACTACACGAAACAGTATTGGCCGACTCTCAAGGCTCGGTTGCTGGCCGGCGTGTATCACCCGCAAGGTGTGCGCGCCGTTGAAATCCCAAAACCCAAAGGTGGAACACGGCAGTTGGGCATTCCCTGTGTCGTGAATCGCCTGATCCAACAGGCCCTGCTGCAACAGCTCACGCCGATCTTCGACCCTCTGTTCTCGGATTACAGCTACGGTTTTCGTCCGGGTAGAAGCGCTCATCAAGCCATTGAAACTGCCCGCGCCCATGTGGCGGCGGGCCACCGCTGGTGCGTGGAACTTGACCTGGAGAAATTCTTTGATCGGGTCAACACACGATGTATTGATGGCCTACGTCGAGCGTCAAATCGAAGACAGGCGGGTGCTCAGGCTGATCCGTCGTTACCTCGAAGCCGGAATCATGTCGGGCGGGATCGTCAGCCGACGGCAGGAGGGGACGCCGCAAGGCGGCCCGCTCTCGCCGTTGCTGTCGAACATCCTGCTCAACGAACTCGATCGCGAACTGGAGCGGCGGGGGCATCGCTTTGTGCGTTATGCCGACGATGCGAACATCTATGTGCGCAGTCGCCGTGCTGGCGAACGAGTGCTGGCCGGGGTTGAGCGCTTCCTGAATCAGCGTTTGAAACTAACGCTGAATCGGGAAAAGAGCCGCGTGGCACGGCCATGGGTCTGTGATTACTTAGGTTACGGGATGAGCTGGCATAAACAGCCGAAGCTGAAAGTGGCAACGATGAGCCTGAATCGCTTGCGTGATCGGCTCAGAGAGCTGCTGCACGGCGCACAGGGTTGCAAGATGGCTACGATCATCGAGCGAATAAACCCGGTACTACGCGGTTGGGCGGGTTATTTCCAGCTTAGCCGAAGCAGAAGGCCACTTGAAGAACTGGACGGCTGGGTGCGGCGCAAGCTTCGCTGCGTCCTCTGGCGTCAATGGAAGTGGCCCTCCACGAGGGCGCGCAACCTGATGCGCTTGGGACTCAAAGAGGAGCGGGCCTGCAAATCAGCGTTCAACGGCCGCGGCCCATGGTGGAACTCGGGAGCGTCACATATGAATCAGGCGCTGGCGAAGAAACGATGGGACAACCTCGGCCTGGTCTCGATACTGGACACGATAAACCGACTTAACCGTATAACCTGAACCGCCGTATACGGAACCGTACGTACGGTGGTGTGAGAGGACGGCGGATGTGAATCCGCCTCCTACTCGATGGGTTGAAATTTGATTGGGCAAATTTGAATGAGCGGTGGTTCACTGAGAGATAATGGATCTTAGACGCTGCCCGCAGGGCACTAGCCAATAGGGTTGGGCGCCTGTTTTTTCTTAAAATATAAATAGACTGCAATTGACACTGATGCAGTTAAAAATGCCAGGCATGCAGCCACAACAAAAGGCGCTGGGCGGCCACCTGCGATTATTAGCAGTGTTCCTAAAGATGGCCCGGTGATAACACACAGCATTTGGATGCTTCTGAAGGACATGGAGACCCTTCCAATATTGTCAGAAGGGCATAATTGTTGAAGGATTATGTTCGAAGAAATTATCAACGTCTCGTAGCCGAAGCCATTCATAAACCAAACTACCGGATAGAGATAGGCTCTTCCAGGTATTTGGAAAAATACTAAGGCCGCAGTCAGGATTAACGCGGCAGAGAACACAACTAATGCATTCGACCGAAGTAAAATCTCATCAACATTGCTTAATTTTAACTTCATCAGCAGTGCGGCAACTATCGCTCCTGCGGCTGTTGCGCAGACGATTACTGAAAAATTAACCGGAGGTAAACCTTCATGGGCTAGAAAGGATGCCACATGCGGGTCGTAAACTCCTAACGCCAGCGAAGTGAGTAGGGAGTACAAAAAACCAATGCGTAGTTGAAACGGCAATGCGTTAAATATAGCGAATCCCCTGGCTATGTCACGATAGAACGGTAGGGGTTTTATAGAGGAGTCGTTAACGTGCGTTCGGAATACTTGGCAAATGGACCTTAGGAGCGGAAAGGTTAAAAAAACGGCGGCGGCCGATAAAAAGAATAGGTCTTTAGGTGGCAATAGTATTGTTAACATACCTGCCAGTAGCGGTGCGAAAATTTTGGAGGATTGATCATATACACTGATTTGGCTGAAAAATGATTTACGTTCTTCAGTAAGTACCAGTTGCCGAACCATAACGGTTATCGAAGGGAAATAAAATAAATTTGATATCCCTTTCGAAATAACGAAAAACAAGAAAAATTGAAAATCTGGAGATACTGCGAGCGCTACAGTAGATATCGCGCGGAGTAAGGCGCCAAATGCCAGCGTTTTTCTTACGTCATGTCGATCTATAAGCGTTCCTACAATAGGACCCAGCAACAACATTGGGGCGCCCAGGCAAAAAGCCAGAAATGCTATCGAGGAAGGAGAGGCGTGCCATAAATAGACGGGAACCGTGAAGATCAAAAAAAGATCAAGCCATAGTGAAAGACTGGATAGCGCCTGCACATAAATAAGTTTACTTGATGTTTTCATCGTGTCGATCTGAATTTAGAAAAAGGCTGTCTTCAAAGACGAATCCGTCAAGATCATGCTCGCTGGCGAAGCGATGCAGGTCGCTCAATCTATTTATAAAACCGCGTCCGTTAAAATTTAGGGAGGTGTTGCACAGTACGCCAACTCCTGACACGTCACGATAAGCGGTTAGCAACTGATGCATACGAAGATTCTGCGATTTGTTGACTGATTGAGGACGCGCTGAGTTATCAACATGCGTAACCGCCGGAATTTTAGCTGAAATGACTTTGCGGAATTCCAGCATGAAAGGTGAAGGGTTAGACGGGTAGAAGTATTCATCCATGCATTCTTCTAAACAAATTGGCGCAATAGGACGAAAATCCTCGCGCTTCTTGATTTTGTTCAATCTATCGAGATTTTTTCTAGGCCAGGGCGCCGCTAATATTGAGCGATTTCCCAAGGCTCTAGGCCCCATTTCATATCTGCCTTGTACCCAACCTAATATGCAGCCTTCATGAAGCAATTGTGCTACATGTCGCATATCGTAGGGCTCACTAATGAAGGTGCCTGTGTTATCTGTATCAGTCTGTGATAGCTCACCTGCATAGGGTGACCACGTTATCTTGGCAAGTCCTTTAGTATGTAATAGTGCATCAATCGCAGTTCCAATTGCAGATCCGCTGTCGTTTGTGCACGGAGGAATAAATACGTCAGAAAATAGTTGTGTCTCTTTCCATTTGGAGTTCCAGTCACAATTTAATCCGCATCCACCAACAATTAACAGAGGTGCTTTATCAAAGACTAGTTGCTGTGCAAAATCACGAAATAGATTGAAAATTGCGTTTGAAAGGTGGTGTGCAAGTGATGCTAGTCTGGGGTCATCAAATCCAATATTGTAGTATATGTTGTTGTGAAACTGGCGTTTGTGAAACGTTCTAAAGTCCATGTTCTTGTCGAGTAATGTCGCTATTATGTGTCTGGCGTCCTCATCAATATCATCCTTTTCTCCATAAGCAGCCAGTGCCATGAGTTTACCTGCATCACTTAAGCGAATTTGTCCCGCTCCCAGATTAAAAGTCGGATCTGCGAGCGCATACAAAAAAGCAAATCTGTCCCCAGGGTTTTCAAGTGCACTACCTAGTTTGGTAATATTTACGTTTTCATCGATTCGATAGAATGCGCCGAAGTGGCCTTCCCAAAGTAATGCGTAACAGGGTTGTCCTTGTGGAAAGGGTGAAAGTCCGTATCCGCATAAAAGGTGTGAGCGCTCATGGGAGGATGAAAAATAAGTAATGTCGTGACCAAATATGGAACGTTTTTGATAGATGATCTTTTCTAGTCCCGAATAACCTGCACCAATAGTTGCACTTTCTGTGCTTGGTCCTTTACGCCACCCACTCTGAGCTACTATGTCGAGCGGTTTGTTAACCATGTGAAGAATTTTCAAAAGTGCATCTGGTGTCACGCTTGAATAACGAAGACCATTATCCTTTTCTGCCTCTACAGAAAACTCCAAGTGGTCACCAATAATTAGGGCTACCGCCCCGTCATGTCCATCTTTAAAGCCTAGAATGACAATGTCATTATTGTCTACGCTGACCATGCTCAGTCCTCTCATCAGATTCCGTCTAGCAGCGCTCTGACTTCTGTAGTGTATGAACTACCCGTTCCGTGTCCCGCGCCCACCAAAAAAATGACGTGTTCCGAGGGGACGTTGACCTTTAAGAGCTCATTTATCTCTTTGTCATGAAAGTAGCCGGTCAACCAAGGATGTAATCCAAGCGCTGTGATCAATAAATTTGCGGTTTGTGACAGGTGTCCTACGTCCAGCAGCATTGGGCGATAGGCACGAGAGTGTGGGTATTTCCACCAAAGCTTGTCAAAGCGCGAGGTGAAAAATATTGCGAATGCTAAGTTATTTGCCCAGTGTTGGCCGCATAAATAAGTAGATATTACTTCAGGCGGAAGGTCGTTTACCTTCTCAAGAGTATGCTGTTCACTTATATAATGATAAATGCCGGGTGCAAGATCTTCGACATTGCGTACCCATACATAACCCTCCGTCGCCTGTAAACCTCCGGCTGAGGGGGACGTCCTTCTGAAACCAAATTTTTGTGTTCCGACCGGAGCGTCGTAATCGGTCTCTTTTTTATCCGCCAACGTTCCATACAATATGGTTGCCAGTGATGATATAGATACTGAAGTATCAAAAAAATCTCGGCAGGTATGACGTGCTAAAAGAGTTTCCCAAAGGCTAGCTTCTTTAATGGCTGAGATGTTTGGAGCTGGCAATAACGTTCTTTTACCTCCTTTTATTAAAGAGATATTTGGTTCGCTCTTATGAATTGATTTGCAGAAATTTAAGTAACTTTTAGCATATTCGCTGTACATTTCAGGCTTGTCTGGGGTTGGAGGATTGGGGTGAGATGTCCCGGTATGGAATATTTTGGATAGCACGTCCCAACCCCATTCATCAGTTGGTTTTGCTTCATATAGGAGCCCGGATGTGTCTATGGATATGTCATCAGCTGTATCCGATACGAAATCGCCTGCGGAAAAACTTACGAGCCGCTCAAATTCTCTAGTACTTATTTGGTATTGGACGTGATTTTTATAGTCCCACAAGTAAGCCACGCCATCTTTAAGCATAAGAAATATGTCGTTCGAGAGCCATTTTTTTTTTCGCATTGCACATACCCGCGTGACCATCCAGTAGTGAGGTTCATTTTTAGTGGCAGCCTGAGCCGAAGCCCAGGCGGTACATTATTATTTGACTGCTAACTTTCTACTACTAGAGGTCGCGACAATGCGCTCCCCATAGTTGGGAATGAATGTGTACCTGGGTACAGTGATTGTCTTAATTGAAAAGTGAGGGGTTTGGTACGCGTCGTTTGACTGATTGATAAGTGTCGGTTCTATAATTACACGTTTCATATATAGTTCCTCAGCGTTATTGCATTCGCGGATGTGCGATGCGCTTAAACCGTATGAGGGGCCATTGTGATTGTCAACTTCAATTCTTGGAGTGTGATTTTTTTCAGTTGAATTTTTGTGTATTTTTATAGGCGGTTGTCGGATGATTCTGATTGGTAGTTCCTACATCTCGCTCCACCGTTGATTTATAAAAATGCTGATTCATATACAAGTCTGTAATATCCAGTTGCATATTGGCCTGGAGTTTCGTTGTCGTTGTGGTTCAATTTTTTCCTTTCGGGGTGCTCAATCCGACACTTTAGTCGAGGATATCAAATGTCACATGTGTAATTTGAGCGTTGATATACAACTTCAGCTTGTGTTTACCCTTGCCCCTGTAACCGCGTGTGTATCGCGCGTTATGAAGCATTTGGTACCGCCGGTAATGCTTCGAAGATCAAGCCGGTTTCGTTGGAGGCGATGTATCAGCGGTATTTGAAAGGTGAGTTGAACGCTAAGGTGAACTAAGCCTTAAGCATTTAAAAAGAAGCCCGTAGCGATGCGGGCTTTTTTTCGGATGGACTTTATAAAGCGGCGTCAGCTGTATCGAAGCTTCGGTGCTCGATCACCCGGAATACATCACTCACGTCCTGCACCAGAATGCGCGCCGTATTGGCTACGTTGTTCAGGTCGCGTTTGCCAAAGTCCTGCAGGCAGGAGCAGGCCATCAGGTTGAGGTGTTCGAGGACGGCGTTGAGACGTTCTCGCAAGCAGGAATGGCGGTCCCGCAACGGGGCGTCGCTGTCGATTAAGAGCAAGGCTGCCCGCGATGGCGGCGTGTCAGTCTCTGAGGATGTCGGCTGATACACCGCCATCGCGGGCAAGCCCGGCTCCCACACGAATCGTTGGCGTATTCAAGAGTGCGAATGATCTGTGGGCTCGTTAGGACTAGGCCTACAAGACAGGAGTCGATGCTTACTCGTGATCAATATCCAATTTAGCAAACGTCACCCGCGCGCCTTCCTTGGTATTCCCACTGTTGTCTTGCACGTACGCCCCGGCCTTGAAGTACAACGGCTTTGACCCCCACGCCGCACCAATGCGTTCATTCCACTCTCCATCCGCCGCATACACACTTAGCAGCCCGGCTTTGTTGAGGTTGATCACATAGGTAAAGCTCTTCTCCAGCGGCACATTCGACGCGACGGTAATCACCCGACTTTCACCTTCATCCGGGCGCATGCGCACCTTGGCGACGATGTTGCCGGTCTGGGTTTTTTCCTTGAATTGGTACTCCAACTTGATCAGCGGTTTCTGGCTGTCATAGGCATGGATCTGCCCGATCACGATTTTGCCGGTGGACGGTACCTGATTGACGGCCAGGGTGGCGCGCAGAAAGTTGTCCGCTTCCGGATAGGTCCAGTTGCGCAGGCGCCCGTCCGCGTAGGTTTCGCGCAATTCGCTGCGCGGGTAAACGGCGTTTTCGGTGCGGGTACCGGTCACGGGTGTCCAGAATTGCACGCTGCTGCCTTCGGCCTGGAAATATTGGTCCTTGAATCCGCTCATCAGTTTGGAGGTTTCGATGGTCGCAGGCGGGGAGCCGACAGGAATGCTGAGGTTCCAGGTGGAAAGGTCAATCATTGCGTAGGCCTTTTTACGGAGAGGTGTAGGCTATGGCACTTGGGCCAGACAGGTTCTTTATAGGTGGTGTTAACCGTCTTGTTAAATATTTTTGGCGATTTATTGGCGTCAACCAAGCGTCAAAAAGCCATGTCTCCCATGACTCGCGGGCTCCAGACACTGACCGTTAGTCGGCTTCCTGAAAATTGGCGCAATGATGGCACTGCGGTTACTTCTGATTTTTCGGAACCGAGGATAGAGTGAGGCCTCATTGTTTGTCCGGGTTTTTTCCCAGAAGTGACCGGAGCAGCTCCTAAGGAAGATTCGTAGCATGGAATGCGCTCCACACCACGGCGATGGCAGTTCGGTTCTCTTGGTGGTCGATGACTATCCGGAAAACCTGATCAGCATGCGTGCACTTTTGCAGCGTGACGATTGGAAGGTCGTCACTGCGAGCTCCGGCGTAGAGGCGTTGGAGTTGTTGCTGGCGCACGAAGTCGACCTGGTGTTGCTGGATGTGATGATGCCCGGCATGGACGGCTTTGAAGTGGCCCGCTTGATGCGCGGCAGCCAGCGTACGCAGATGACGCCGATCATCTTCCTCAGTGCCAACGCCCAATCTCCCGCCGCAGTGCTGGAGGGCTACGCCAGTGGCGCCATCGATTACCTGTTCAAACCCTTCGACCCGCATATGCTCAAGCCCAAGGTCCAGGCGTTGCTGGAGCATCAGCGCAATCGCCGGGCCTTACAGCGCCTGAGTCATGATTTGGAGTCCGCTCGCGCCTTTAATGCCTCGGTGTTGGATAACGCCGCCGAAGGCATCCTTGTGGTGAGTGAGGAGGGCGTGATCGAGTACGCCAACCCGGCGATATCACGCTTGCTCAATGCCACGATGGACGAACTGCAGGGCCAGGAATTCCTGGGATTCCTGCAAAAACCTCATGTGCCGACCTGGCCGGACTCGCTGATGTATGCCGCGTACCGCCAGAGTGACACCTGGCGCCTGCACGATGCGCTCCTGCGTACCAATCGTGGCCAGCAGGTGCCGGTGGCGTTGTCTTGCGCGCCGTTGCCCGCCGAGCAGAAGGCGATGGTAGTGACGGTGCTGGACATGTCCGAGGTTCGTCACCTGCATCAGCAACTGGAGTTCCAGGCCGTTACGGATCCGTTGACCGGGCTGCTGAACCGGCGCGGCTTCCACCAGGCAGTGGAGAACACCCTGCTGCGCAGCGAGCGAACTGACCAGGCCCTGGTGTTGCTGTACCTGGACCTGGATGGCTTCAAACGGGTCAACGACTCCCTGGGGCATGACGCAGGCGACCGGGTACTGCGTTGGGTGTCGGAGCAATTGCAGGGTTGCCTGCGCTCCTACGACATTCTCGGGCGCATGGGCGGCGATGAATTCACCGCGCTGCTGGAGTTGGAATTCCCAGAACAGGCGGCGAAGATTGCGGAAAAACTGATCGAGCGCGTGTCGATCTGCCATCAGGTGGACGGCCTGGACGTGATGCTCGGCGTCAGTATTGGTATCGCTACTTTCCCGGATTGCGGCTCGGACTTGAATGGCCTGATGCGCGCCGCCGACATCGCCATGTACGAGGCCAAGCGTGCGGGCCGTCAGCAGTATCGCTATTACGACCAGGAAATGAACGGCCGCGCCCGTTCGCGCCTGATGCTGGAAGACAGCGTGCGCACGGCGATACACAACAAGGATTTCATCTTGGTGTATCAGCCTCAGGTGTCCCTGGATGACGGGCGTTTGCGCGGTGTCGAAGCACTGTTGCGCTGGCAGCATCCGAGTGTTGGCGATGTGCCGCCTGGGTTGTTCTTGCCGTTGCTGGAAGAAGCGCGGTTGATCAGCCAACTGAGCGCCTGGATTTACCAGCAGGTCGCCGCCCAGCGTCAGGCATGGCAAGCCAGCTTTGATGATGAGCTGGTGCTGAGCGTGAGCCTGAGCAGTAACCAGTTCAATATGCCCAACCTGGCGACCCAACTGCAGCAGGTACTCGATCGACATGGGTTGCAGGGGCGCCAGCTGGAGGTGGAAATCAGCGAAGAAAGCCTGATGAGTAACCTGGAAGAGTCGACCAAGCAACTGAAGTTGCTGCGCCAGCTTGGTGTGCGCACTGCGCTGGACGATTTTGGTTTAGGCAACTGTTCCCTGGCGCATCTTCGCGATTTAGCGTTCGACACCCTCAAGCTCGACCCGCAATTGGTCGCGCGCTTGCCGGGCTCCGCACGGGATGCGGTGATGGCCCGTAGCATTATCGAGCTATGCGGGCATTTCGATGTGCTGGTGATCGCCGAAGGCGTAGAAACCCAAGAACAGGCTCAATGGCTCAAGGCCAATGGGTGCGCGTTTATCCAGGGCCCATTGGCCGCGCAGCCATTGATGGCCGAGGAAGTCGCCAACTGGTCGCGCGCCCGCGTGCGCTGAATTCGCTACACTGGCGCCCATCCGAACCCTGTTGCAGACCCCATGACCGCGTTGAAGTACCTCCAGGCTTATCCCACAGCTCTCCAAGAGCAAGTGCGCCAGCTGATCGCCAAGGACCAGTTGGGTGCTTACTTGGAGCAACGTTACCCTGAACGCCACGCCGTGCAGAGCGACAAGGCCCTGTACGCCTACGCGTTGGCCTTGAAGCAGGAACACCTGCGTAATGCGCCGGCCATCGACAAAGTGTTGTTCGATAACCGCCTGGACCTGACTCATCGCGCTCTCGGCCTGCACACCACGATCTCGCGGGTGCAGGGCGGCAATTTGAAATCCAAGAAAGAGATCCGCATTGCTGCGCTGTTCAAGGAGGCCGCGCCAGAGTTCCTGCGCATGATCGTGGTACACGAACTGGCCCACTTCAAGGAATCGGAACACAACAAGGCGTTCTACAAACTCTGTGAGTACATGATGCCGGGCTACCACCAGGTGGAATTCGACCTGCGGGTCTACCTCACGTACCGCGACCTGCAGGGCAAACCCTGACCGCACAAGGCGACCGACGATGGATGTGAGCAAGACCAAGAGCAGTTTTTACCGCCGCCTGTATGTGGCCTACCTGATCGACAGTGGGCAGGCGAGCAACGTCCCGGCGCTGACCGACGCCACCGGCATGCCCCGGCGCACGGCGCAGGATACGATTGCGGCGTTGGCCGACCTGGATATCGTGTGTGAGTTCGAGCAGGAGGACGGTGCGCGCAATCATGCGGGGCACTATCGGGTTCGCAACTGGGGGGCGATTGATCGGGTTTGGATCGAGGAGAATCTGGCGGTGATCAAGCAGGTGTTGGGGTATCCCTGAAGGTCGGCGCTGTCTGGGCTGACGCCTTCGCGAGCAAGCCCACACATTCGACCGCATTCCAAAGGTAGTACCCGGTCAAATATGGGAGCGGGCTTGCTCGCGATGAGGCCATCAAGCGCGGCGCATTCCAATATGTGGAATGTCATCTTCCAAATACTCCTCACCCGCCACCACGAACCCATACCGCTCGTAGTACCCCTGCAAATGCGCCTGGGCTGACAGAAACATCGGCGTCTGCGGCCATATATCGGCAATCCGCTCTAGCGTCTCTTCCATCATCCGATGCCCCAGCCCGGTGCCGCGCGCCACGGGCGCCACAATCACTCGGCCGATTACCACATCGCCGCCCTGGGACTCCGGGTCCAGCAGGCGCAGGTACGCCACGAGTTGATCATCCTGCCAGGCCATCAGGTGGTGGGTGTCGCCCGACAAGTCCTGCCCGTCGAGATCCTGGTAAAGGCATTTTTGCTCCACGACAAAGACCTCGTTGCGCAAGCGCAAGATGGCGTAAAGCTGCTCCTTGCCCAAGTCGTCGTGATGTTTGCAGACCCATTCAACTGTCATGACGTGTTCTCTTATAAATGTCTGTTCCGGATAGTAAGCGCGACCGCCGTGTGTGTCTAAATTCGTTATTTTTGTGAGTGAAATCAAATTGCCATCATTGAGTGCGCTCGGCGCCGGTTTCTTTGTGTAATCTGAGCTACTGTTAGAGCCTCAGGCGCTGCCTGAGCTAAGGCCACCGCCTGCCTGCCTAGGACTTGAGCATGCCGCGATTCTCTCGTGCCGTTGCTTTGATTGGAGTGTTGTTGCTGGCCCAGCCGGCCTTTGCACAGCGTTTGCGCCTGGTAGCGGATGCGTGGCCACCTTTTACTGACGCCACGTTGATCAACGGCGGGCTTGCCACCGATATCGTCAGCACCGCGTTGGCCCGTGCGGGGTATGCCAGTGATTTTGAACAGGTGCCATGGGCCCGTGCGTTGTTGGGCGTGGGCGATGGGCGCTACGACGTGCTGGTCAACGCCTGGTACGACGATGCCCGCACTCAACTGGGGCAGTTCTCCGGCGAGTACCTGCTCAACCGCGTGCGTTTCATCAAGCGCCGCGACGACCCTATCGATTTCCAGAACCTTGAGCAGCTGCACGACTATCCCATCGCAGTGGTGCGCGGGTATGTTTATTCGGCGGCGTTCGATGGGGACGCGCAGTTGCACAAAGTCCCTGTGCATAACTTCGCCATGGCCGTGCGCATGCTCGCGGCGCAGCGGGTTCGGATGACCGTGGAGGATGAATATGTGGCACGTTTTTACCTTTCCCGGGAGTCGGCACGGGTGCGCGATGCGGTGGAGTTTTTACCCAAGCCGCTGAGTCAAAACAGCCTGCATATTCTGGTCAGCCTGAAAAACCCTGAGCATGCGCAGATTGTCGCCAGCTTTGATCGGGAAATTGCCAGGATGAAGGCGGATGGGAGTTATGCACGATTGATGAAGCAGCATGGGATGTAGGGCTCTTGCAGCCCTCTTCGCGAGCAAGCCCGCGAAAGCGGTCTAGGCCGCGCTGGTGTCTTTGATCAGATGCGCCGCCAACGTGCGCAGCGGCCCCAACTGCCGACAAATCAACGCCAACTGCGTCTGCACCAACCGCTGCCCTTCATCAATCTCATCCTGCATCTGCTCGAGATCGGCCGCCAACGCTTCCTCGGCATCGCTTTGAATCGCAATCGGCTGTTTGTTCGCCAGCGCTGTAGCGATTTCATCGATGCTCGCCGCCAAGGTATTACCGGCGCCGTCGATCAGGTGTTCGCGCACCTCGGCCGGCAACTGTGTTTCGCGATGCGCGCCCAGCCCTGACAAGTAACTGAGCAAGGTGTGCGATAGCACCAGGAAGCGGAAACCCACGTCCGCCTCCTTCCGGAAGTGCCCCGGCTCCATCAGCATGTTCGCCAAGGTGGTGGACAGCGCCGCATCGGCGTTGTGCGCATTGCGACGGGCCAGGCGGTAGGCCAGGTCGTCGCGCTTGCCGGCGGCGTATTGCTGCATGATCTGGCGCAGGTAGATGCTGTTGCAGGTCAGTGTGTTGGCCAGCACCTTGTTCAGGCGTCGGCCCTGCCAGTCCGGCAGGAACAGGAATACCGCCAGGCCCGCAATCAAGCTGCCGAGCAAGGTATCGAACAGGCGTGGCAGGAATAGCCCGTAACCATCACCCACCTGGTTGAAGCAGAACAGCACCATCAGGGTGATGGCGGCCGTGGCCAGCGTGTAGCGGGTAGTACGGTTGATAAAGAACACCAGGCCGGCGGCGATGGCGAACATCGACTGCACCAGGGGGCTCGGGAACAGGTCGAACAGTGCCCAGGCCACAGTGAGGCCGATGGCGGTGCCGATGATCCGTTGGCCGAGCTTGCGCCGTGTCGCGCCGTAGTTGGGCTGGCACACGAAGAGCGTGGTGAGGATGATCCAGTAGCCTTGGGAGGCGTGGATGGCATGCAGGGTGCCGTACCCAATGGTCAACGCCAGGGACAGGCGCAAGGCATGGCGGAACAGCAGTGATGTCGGCGTGAGTTGGGTGCGCAACCGCGTCCACATTTCCTTGAGGTTGCGCGGCGCACGGTCTAGCAGGTTGCTGTCGGTGGCATCAGCCAGCCTGTCGGGGTTACTGGCGTCGCCCAGCAGGCGGTCGAGTGTGGACAGGTTGGCCGCGAGGGCGCGCAACGACCGCAGCAGGCCGCGCCAGGCCGGGTTGCTCTGGATGCGCAGGTGTTCCAGGGACGCATTCAAGTCGCCCAGCGCTTCGGCGAAGCTGTCGTCATAGATGAACGGTTGGCGCAGTTGGATCGACTCGGCGAGGGCCTGACAGGCCTTGCCCTGTTGGCGCAGCAGGCGCTGGCAACGGAACAGCACATCACTGTGGAAGAAGGCTTCGGCCAGCGCGTTGTAAGGGTAGTGGGATGAGCTGGCGCGTTCGTGGATGTCCTGGGCGAGGAAGTACAGCTTCAGGTAACGGCTGACTTTCGAGCCTGGGCGGCCATTGCCCACGCGGTGCAGGATGATTTCCTTGGCCGCATTGAGCGCCGCCACCACCCGGCCGTTTTGCTGGGCCAGTTCCAGGCGTCGCGCCTCTACATCCAACTGGCGAATCGGTTCAAACAGTGACGACTTGAGCTTGAGGTAACGCCCCAGTTCGCGAAACAGCCGTGCCAGGCTCTGCTGCACCGGCTGGTTGGAAAACAGCGCCTGCCACAGGACTGACAGCACGCCGTACCAGGCGGCCCCGGCCACCAGCAGCAGCGGCTCGTGCCAGAAATCGGAGACGGCGCCACCGCGTTGGTCCACACCGATCATGGTGTACACCGACAAAATCAATGTCGCCGAGGCAATCGCGCCATAACGTTCGCCCAAGGCGCCGAGCATGGTCAGGCAGAAGGTGGCCAGGGCCAGGGAGATCGCGAAAATCCAGGGATAAGGGAACAGCAGTTCCACCGACAGCGCGGCAATGCTGAAACACACCAGCGTCACTGCCAGGGCGTTGAGGCGGCCCTGCCAACTGTCGTCGGTCTCGGCCAGGGCGCTGGCGATAATCCCCAGGAACAGCGGGATAAGCAGCGTCATTTCATCCTGATACCAGCACAACGCCATGCTGCCGGTGAGGGCGATGAACACCCGAATGCTGTAGCTGAATTTATCCAGCGCCCACAGGCGCCGCATGGACTGCTTGAACGAGGTCGATGACATGAAGGCTGGAGTCTTCCGGGACGATGCCGTTAAATTGAGCCAGTAATGACGCCACGGCAAGGGTGGTGATCACATCTGACAGCAAATTATTCACTGGCACACCACATGTTTTACCGCATTGTGTCAGGCATATTGTGCGGCCGCGTAACCTGAGGCCCACGCCCACTGGAAGTTAAAGCCACCCAGGTGACCGGTCACATCCAACACTTCACCAATAAAGTACAAGCCAGGGCTTTTCAGCGACTCCATGGTCTTGGAAGACACTTCCCGCGTGTCCACCCCACCCAACGTCACTTCGGCCGTGCGATAGCCCTCGGTGCCCGCCGGCACCAGTTGCCAACTGCCGAGCTTTTGCGCGATATCGGCAATCTCGGCGTGGGTGTACTGCTTCATCGGCTTGGACACAAACCAGGTCTCTGCCAGCAGGTTGGCCATCTTCTTGGTGAAGATCTCGCCCAGCAGGGTTTTCAGCTCGCTGTTAGGGCGCTCGGTCTGTTGCTGTTGCAGCCAACTGTGGGCGTCGTGGTCAGGCAGCAGGTTGATCTCCACCGTGTCGCCGGACTCCCAGTAAGAGGAAATCTGCAGAATCGCCGGCCCGCTCAGGCCGCGGTGGGTAAACAGGATGTTCTCGCGAAAGCTCTGGTCGTTGCAGCTGACCAGGCAATCCACCGAGGTGCCGGACAGCTCTGCGCACAAGTCCTTGAGCTGGTCGGTGATGGTGAACGGCACAAGCCCGGCGCGGGTCGGTAGCAGCTCATGACCGAATTGCTTGGCGACTTGATAGCCGAAACCGGTCGCGCCGAGGGTTGGAATCGACAAGCCGCCCGTGGCAATCACCAAAGACTCGCAGCGCAGCTCACCCAGCGTGGTCTGCAACTGGTAACCATTGTCGACTTTGGCGATCTCCTGGATCGACGTGTCCAGGTGCATGCTCACACCGGTCTGGATGCACTCGTCCAGCAGCATCCCGAGAATGTCGCTGGACTTGTTATCGCAGAACAGCTGGCCGAGCTTTTTCTCGTGGTACGGCACGCCGTGCTTGGCCACCAGGCCGATAAAATCCCACTGGGTGTAGCGCGCCAGGGCGGACTTGCAGAAGTGCGCGTTGTGCGAAAGGAAATTGGCCGGCTCGGTGTACATATTGGTGAAATTGCAGCGGCCACCGCCGGACATCAGGATCTTTTTGCCGGCCTTGTTCGCATGGTCGATCAGCATCACCTTGCGCCCACGCCCGGCGGCGGTCAGTGCGCACATCAAGCCTGCGGCGCCGGCGCCAATGATCACAACTTCGGTCGAGCGCAAAGCGGTGTCCTCATACATTTTCTGATTTGGAATACAGTCAAATGTGGGAGCGGGCTTGCTCGCTACCACATCGGATCTCCATTGGACGGGAAAGCTTTACAGGATCCGCACGCGCAACGAACGGCCTTTGATCTTGCCATCATTCAAGCGCTGCAATGCCTGCTTGGCGATCCCGCGCTCCACGGCCACGAACGCCTGGAAATCAAAGATCGCGATCTTGCCAACCTGGGCCCCCGGAATGCCGGCATCACCGGTCAGCGCGCCGAGGATGTCGCCTGGGCGAACCTTGTCTTTGCGCCCGGCAGCAATGCACAGGGTGCTCATCACCGGCAGCAACGGACCACCGCTTTGTGGCTTGAGGTTGTCCAGTTGGTCCCAGTTCAACGGCGACTTCTGCAACTGCTCGATCGCCTGGGCGCGGTGCGCTTCTGACGGTGCAACCAGGCTGATCGCGATGCCGGTCTCACCGGCACGACCGGTACGGCCGACGCGGTGGATGTGGATTTCCGAGTCGCGGGCCAGTTCGACGTTGATCACCATGTCCAGCGAGTCAATGTCCAGGCCACGGGCGGCCACGTCGGTCGCTACCAGCACCGAGGTACTGCGGTTGGCGAACATCGCCAACACTTGGTCACGGTCACGCTGTTCCAGGTCGCCATGCAGGCCAACGGCGCTGATGCCCTTGGACGTCAGGTGATCCACGGTTTCCTGCACTTGCTGCTTGGTAAAGCAGAACGCCACGCACGATGCCGGGCGGAAGTGCGCCAGTACCTTGGTCACGGCGTCCATGCGCTCTTCCGGCGAGATCTCGTAGAAACGCTGCTCGATCTGGTCGTCGGAGTGGAAGGCTTCGGCCTTCACTTGTTGCGGCGCCCGCATGAATTTCGAGGCCAACTGCTTGATGCTCACCGGGTAGGTGGCCGAGAACAGTAGGGTCTGGCGGCGCGGCGGGGTCTTGCTGATGATGTCTTCGATGGCGTCGTAGAAGCCCATATCGAGCATGCGGTCGGCTTCGTCGAGGATCAGCGTGTTCAGGCCGTCGAGTACCAGCGAACCCTTGCGCAGGTGCTGCTGGATACGGCCCGGGGTGCCGACGATGACGTGGGCGCCGTGTTCCAGGGACGCGATCTGTGGGCCGAGGGACACGCCGCCGCACAGGGTCAGCACCTTGATGTTGTCTTCGGCACGGGCCAGACGACGGATTTCCTTGGCGACCTGGTCGGCCAGCTCACGGGTCGGGCACATCACCAGGGCCTGGCAGCCGAAGTAGCGCGGGTTGATCGGGTTCAACAGGCCTATGCCGAACGCAGCGGTCTTGCCGCTGCCGGTCTTGGCCTGGGCAATCAGGTCCAGCCCTTTGAGGATCACCGGCAAGCTTTGCGCCTGGATCTGCGTCATCTCGACATAACCCAGCGAGTCGAGGTTAGCCAGCATGGCGGCGGACAGGGGCAAAGTATTAAAAGCGGTGGCGATGGTAGTCACGGGACTGGCTCTGCAAAACAAAATGTCGCGCAGTGTAGCAGGCCCCTTTGAGTTTCTTTATATGTTCTCGACGAGGAGCAGCAGGCCAGCGGCAAGTTACGAGCTGCAAGCGGCAAGCTTGAGGCTTACAGCTTGAAGCTTGCAGCTGCTTCAATGCTCAATATGCTGCTCCGGGCTGGCCACACGTTTGCCGTCTTTTGGCGACAATTGCAGGAAGATCGCCGCCGCCAGCATCGCCATGATGCCCACCGTAAGGAAGGTCAGCTGGAAGGCGCCGAGTACGCTTTCCACACCATCGTTGCCGGTTTCGGCCGTAAACCCACCCAGCAATGCACCGGCGCAGGCCACTCCGAGGCTCAGCGACAGTTGCGCCACCACCGACAGTAAACTGTTGCCGCTGCTGGCCTGGGCGTCATCAAGGTCGATCAACGTAACGGTGTTCATTGCGGTGAATTGCAGGGAGTTGATCGCCCCCAGCACCGCCAGCATCCCCAGCAGCAGCGGGTACGGCGTGTTTTCAGTGACCAGCCCCATGCTCGCCAGCATGATGCCCAGCGCCAGGGTGTTGCCGGTCAGCACGATGCGGTAGCCCAGGCGTTCGATCAGCGGCCGCGCAACGGACTTGGCAAACATCGCCGCCGCCGCCAGAGGCAACATGCTCATCCCGGCTTCCGACGGCGAATAACCCAGCGCCACCTGCAACAGCAGCGGCACCAGGAACGGCAGGGCGCCGCTGCCCAGGCGCGCAAACAGGTTACCGAGAATGCCCACGGCAAAGGTACGGGTCTTGAACAGCACTGGCGAAAACAACGGGTTATCGATATGTCCGGCGCGCAGCCAATAGGCCGCGAGGCAGGCAAGCCCGCCAAACAGCAGCAACATCACGCGCAGGTGCGGCAGGTGCAATTCGCCCAGGCCTTCCATGGCGATGGTGATCAGCACCATCGCGGCGCCAAACAACAGGAAGCCGATCCCATCGAATCGCGTGCGCTCACTGCCGCGCAAGTCGGGGATAAATTTCCACACGGCGTAGCAGCCGATCATGCCCACCGGCAAGTTGATCAAGAAGATCCAGTGCCAGGTCAGGTATTGCACCATCCAGCCGCCCATGGTCGGCCCAAGCAATGGGCCGAGCAGCCCGGGGATGGTAATGAAGCCCATGATGCGTACCAGTTCGGAGCGGGGGTACGCGCGTAACACCACCAACCGTCCAACCGGCAGCATCAGCGCACCGCCCAACCCCTGGATCACCCGCGCACCCACCAGCATGCTCAAGCTGTTGGACAAGGCGCACAGCAGCGAGCCCATGCTGAACAGCATGATTGCGCAAAAGAAGATTTTCTTGGTGCCGAAGCGGTCGGCGATCCAGCCCGAGGCCGGGATCAGCAAGGCCACGGTGAGCATGTAGGCGATCACCACCCCTTGCATGCGCAGCGGGTTTTCCGCGAGGTCCCGTGCCATGGCCGGCAGTGCGGTGTTCAGGATCGTCCCGTCCAGCGACTGCATGAAGAAGGCAATCGCTACCACCCAGGGCAGCCAGCGGGCGGTATTGGCATCAAGCGGGACGCGGTTCGGCATGGAAAACCTTTTGTTAGCAGGCTATGTGTTGGCGATTATGCGCCATCCGTCGATCCTTTTCCCACCAGGAAGTCCAGCAGTTCACGGTGCACCGCCACGGCGGCTTCGCTGGATTCGAGGTCGAGCAAATGCCCCGTATGTTCGGCCACAGCAAAGCTGCTGCGCCCCACGTAGTGCTTGAATAGCTGCGCCTCGGCGGCGGGGGTGTATTCGTCCAGCGCGCCATTGAGAAAGTGCACCGGCGTTTCAATCTGCCGGAGTGCCGGCAAGTAGTTGCCATCGCCCAGAGCCAGCACTTGGTGGATATGAAAACGCGCCTGGCGGTATTCGGTGGTCGCCATGCTCGACAGGTGCCGATGGTTGTTGCGCTTGAGCCGAGGTGACAGGTATTTGCCCACGGTTTCATTGAGCAAGTGGCCGACGGCAGACTTGTCATCCGCCTCGATCAGTACGCGCACACGCTCCACATAGTCGAGCATGGCTTGGTTGAGGTTGGGCGCCAAGGCCATCACCACCGAGCTTTCGATGGACGGTGGGTTGTGCGCCAGGGTCAGCAGCGTGGAGATACCGCCCCAGGAGGCTGACACCAGGTGGTTGACCTGAAAGCGTTCGACCAATGCGCGCAGCATGTGCACCTCGTCGTCCTTGGTCACCAGGTCGAGGTCAGTGTTGTGCTCGCGGGAATAGCCGGAGAATGGCAAGTCGAACAGCAACACATTGAAGTGTTCCGCCAGACATTTGCTGGTGCGCGCAAATGAGCGCGTGGTGGACAGCGCGCCATTGACCATCAGCACGGTTTTTTTCTGCGGATTGTTACCTAACTGCTCGACGTTAACGTTGTAGTGCTTGAACAGCTTTTGTATGACGAAACTTCCATGGTCCATGTCAATGCTCCGGCTTGCCCATACCGGGCAAGTGCATGCAGTACTTCCTGTGGGGTAGCGGTGTGCCACTGACCGTTATAGCGAGGTTTTCTGCGGGCGACAACAGAGCATGCGGGAACACGTGCGGGATGGGATTTGACGGTAGGAAGGGGCAGACCAGACGTGTCTGAAATCAACACAACCCAATGTGGGAGCGGGCAAGTGCGCTCCCACAGGGGGGTGTTTACAGGGTCAACGTCAGGCGTTTTACCAAGGCGCCTGGCAATAAGTTGGAGGCGGTGTTGCGCTGGCTATACGTACTCGCCGACAGCAGTAATTCCCTGTCAACGGTCAGCGCTTCCAACTGCGAACCAAGCAGGCTATAGATGCTGTCATCAAACCGCATGGTACTCACCGGCGCCTTGATCTCGCCGTCTTCCACCCAGAAGGTGGCGAAGCGCGTCATGCCGGTCAGGCGTGCCGCCGGCAGGTCCGAGTAGTTCAGGTACCACAGGTTGCTGATGTACAGCCCGGTGCCCAACTGCTTGAGAATATCGGCCTGGGCCAGGCTACCGGCAGCCATCTGCAAGGCGCTGGGCGATTCATCACTGCTCGCGCCATTGGTACTCAAGCCGTATTCGGCAGCGCTGCGTGAGTTGATCAGTTGGCCATCGGCTTTCCCCGCATTGATCAGCGTGACATCGCCGCGTGGGTAACCTTCGGTGGAAAACGCCTGGCTCAGGGAACCGCTGATCTGTTCAGCCACCGTCACCAGCGGGCTCAGGGACTGTTCGCCGGCATACAGCTTTTGCAGCGAGCTGCCCTTGCTGGCGATGGCCTGGGCGGAAAACCCACCCCAGGTGATGATGCTGATGATTTCTTCAATCGCCGCCGGGGCGAGGTAAGCGCGGTATTGTCCAGGTGCCAGCGTGTGCAGTGGGCGGCCGAGGAACTCAAGCTGTTCGCGGGCCTGCTGGAAGCGCGCGGCAAACTCGGCGCTGTCCCAGGTGTGTCCGGCGTAGCTGGCTTTCACCGCTTCGCCATTGGCGTGGAACAGGCTGAAATCGAAGTTGAAACTATTGGCCTGGTGCCAGCCGAAGGCGCCCGACGAACTGGCGAAGCCTCGGCTGATGGGGCCCGACGCATAGAAACCGACCAGGTCGACGCCTTGCGCAGCCCGGCTGATCTCTTCCAGTACCTGAGCCAGTGCCGGCAGCGGTCGGGTGTGTGCGTTGTTGCTTTGCCAGGCGTTGTGGTTCAGCAACAGGTACGGATCCTGGGGCAGCAACGGCAGGGTTTCACGCAGCTGTTTCAGGCCATCGGCCAAGCGTTGGCGGTCCAACTCCGGCTCGCCTGCCAGGGTGATGCCCAGGTCGGCGTGGCGGCCGTCGTTGATCAGTTTCAGGTTGAGGCTGGCCTGTTGCACCTGGCCGGCCTGGCGCACCTTGGCGTGGTTGAAACGCACGAACTCGGACGCTTCATCCGCATAGCCCAGGTGGAATTGTTCGCGGTCGGTGATGGCGTGCTTGAGCCACTCCACCAATGCCTTGAAGTTGTTCATCAGGCGTCTCCCCCAAATACGTCGACATCACTGAATACGCAGGCGGGCGACGCATGGCCGACGCGGATCACCTGGTTGGGTTCGCCTTTGCCGCAGTTCGGCGTGCCCAGGACCTTGAAGGTGCTGGCATCGCCAACCGCACTGAGATTGCGCCAGAAGTTTGCGGAAATAGCCCGGTAGTTGGGGTTCTTCACCACACCTTTCAGCTCACCGTTTTCGATCAATTGGCCCCATTCACAGCCGAACTGGAATTTATTGCGCGCATCGTCGATGGACCATGAACGGTTGGTCGACATCAGGATGCCGTTTTCTATGCCGCCGATCAGTTGTGCAAGGCTCTTGTCGCCAGCTTCGATGTTGAGGTTGGCCATGCGGTCGATGGGCGCACGGTTCCAACTGCTGGCCCGGCTGTTGGCCACGCCTGGCATGCCGGAGCGGTATTGCGACAGCGCCCCGCCCAGCGGTTTGAGCAACCGCCCTTCGCGGATCAGGAACTGCTTGCTGGCGCGGGTGCCGTCGTCGTCATGGCGGTAGCTGGCGAGTTGCTCGGGGATGTCTGGGTCGAACGTTACGTTGAGCAACTTGGAGCCATATTGCAGATGGCCGAAGTCGCCGGCCTTCACAAAGCTGGTGCCGGCGTAATTGCGCTCGTCCCCCAGAATGCGGTCCAGCTCCAGCGGGTGGCCGATGGATTCGTGTATCTGCAGGATCATCTGATCGGGCATCAGCAGCAGGTCGCGCGGGCCGTTGGGGGTGTTCGGTGCGAGCAGCAGTTGCAGGGCTTCGTCGGCGATGCGTGGCGCGGCACCGATCAGGCCGAAGCGGCTGATCACCTCAACGCCGCCTTGCTGGCCGAAGTTGCTGCCGCCCAGGGTGCGGCTCTGGCTGTCGTTGCCGTCATAGGCCGTGACGTTGACGCCGGGGAACACGAAGCGCTGGGCCTGACGCAGTTCGGCGCCCGCGTTGTTGAGGTAGATCTGCTCGACGTGGGTCAGGCCGAGGCTGACTTCCCAGTTCACCAGGCGCTCGTCCTTGGGCACGGCGGCGGATTCGTCACCCAGCAGTTGGTAGCAGTCGCTCAAGGACGGGAAGGGTTGGTTAAGGTCGGGGGACAGGTAGTCCGCCACATCTCTGGAGACGTGCTGGTCGCGCAGGTCGAGCAGCGCGTGGGGCTTGATCAACCGGGCTTGCTGTTCGGCGCGCGCAAGGGCGGCTTGCAGGCCATGCAGGGAAATGTCGTGGGTCGCGGCGTAGGCTTCCACGCCATTGAGACGCACGGTGAGCATGGCGCCTTCGTCGTGGTTCAGGTGGGGTGGTTCGGCGACGTTCTTGCGTACGGCCAGGTAGTGGCCGGACTCGCGCACGTAACGCAGGGAGAAGAATTCGGCGGAGGTGCGCAGGGCACTGAAATGCTGTTTGAGTGTGGAGTGGTGGTCGAACATGGGACCTTCCTTGTGGGCGGCTCGTCGCGCGCAGGCAAACAGAGTAGCTGATCAAGGAGAGGTTTTGCAGTGAATGGTCGGGCCCCTTCGCGAGCAAACCCGCACACATTTGATCGTGTTCACACGGTCAAATGTGTGCGGGTTTGCTCGCGAAGGGAGCACCGCGGTGTATCAGTTACTGTGCAGTCGGGCCCACTTCACGCATCGGCTTGCCACGCACCGGCGCATCGCCTGCCACGTAGTAGTCGGCGGTGCTGCGCGGCAGCGGCTGGCGACCACGGATCTTGTCGGCGATTTTCTCGGCGATCATGATCGTCGGCGCGTTCAGGTTGCCGGTGGCGATGATCGGCATGATCGACGCATCGACCACACGCAGACCCTGCATGCCATGCACGCGGCCTTCGCCATCCACTACAGCCATCTCGTCGGTGCCCATCTTGCACGAGCAGGACGGGTGGTACGCGGTTTCGGCGTGCTCGCGGATGAACTTGTCCAACTGCTCATCGGTTTGCACTTCAATACCTGGGCTGATTTCGCGGCCACGGAACGGGTCCAGTGCCGGCTGTTGCATGATTTCACGCGTCAGGCGGATGCCGTCGCGGAATTCCTGCCAGTCCTGCTCGGTAGCCATGTAGTTGAAGAGGATGCTCGGGTAGTCCCGTGGGTTCTTCGACTTCAACTGGATGCGGCCACGGCTTGGCGAACGCATGGAACCCATGTGCGCCTGGAAACCGTGCTCTTCTACGCCATTGCTGCCGTTGTAGTTAATCGCGACCGGCAGGAAGTGGTACTGGATGTTCGGCCATTCGAATTCCGGGCGTGAACGGATGAACCCGCCTGCTTCGAACTGGTTGCTGGCGCCGATACCGGTGCCGTTGAACAGCCATTCGGCACCGATGGCCGGCTGGTTGTACCAGAGCAGCGACGGGTACAGCGACACTGGTTGGGTGCACGCGTATTGCAGGTACAGCTCAAGGTGGTCCTGCAGGTTTTCGCCGACGCCCGGTAGGTCGTGGACCACCGGGATGTCGAGGCTTTCCAGCAGTTTGGCCGGGCCAACGCCGGAGCGTTGCAGCAATTGCGGCGAAGCGATTGCGCCGCTGCACACCAGCACTTCCTTGCGAGCGCGGGCTTCAACGCGCTCTTCGGCTGCGCCGATCAGGTAACGCACGCCAACCGCACGCTTGCCTTCAAACAATACTTTGTCGGTGAGGGCGTGGGTGACGATGGTCAGGGTCGAACGCTTTTTAGCCGTGTCCAGGTAACCGCGCGCGGTGCTGGCGCGACGGCCGTTAGGCGTGACAGTACGGTCCATCGGGCCAAAGCCTTCTTGCTGGTAGCCGTTCAAGTCTTCGGTACGCGGATAACCGGCTTGTACGCCAGCCTCAACCATCGCGTGGAACAGCGGGTTGTTGCCGGCTTTAGGCGTGGTCACGCTGACCGGCCCATCGCCGCCGTGCCAGTCGTTCGGGCCGATGTCACGGGTTTCGGCTTTGCGGAAGTACGGCAGACAGTCCAGGTACGTCCAGTCTTCCAGACCGGGCAGTTTCGACCAGTTGTCGTAGTCCATGGCGTTACCACGGATGTAGCACATGCCGTTGATCAGCGAAGAACCACCCAGGCCCTTACCGCGACCACATTCCATGCGACGGCCGTCCATGTGTGGCTCTGGATCGGTCTCGTAGGCCCAGTTGTAGCGGCGGCCTTGCAGCGGGAAGGCCAGGGCTGCCGGCATCTGCGTGCGGAAGTCAAGACGGTAGTCGGGGCCGCCGGCTTCCAGCAGCAAAACGGTGACGCCTTCGTCTTCGGTCAGACGGGTCGCTAAGGTGTTGCCCGCAGAACCTGCGCCAACAATGATGTAGTCGTATTCTTGAGTCATTTGTACTCCGGGGGAGCTGCAAGCTCCTAGCTTCAAGCTGCAAGAAAGAGCAGCGAGCGGTGCATGTGGGAGATGCGGCAAACCAAACTGCTTTTACTTGCAGCTTGAAGCTTGCCGCTCGAGGCTCATCAGAACACTGATGCGTAATCGCCCAGCTCAACCTGTACTGATTTGATGCGGGTGAAGTTGTTCAGCGAGCTGATCCCGTTCTCACGGCCCACACCGGATTGCTTGTAGCCACCCACTGGCATCTTGGCGTCGGACTCGCCCCAGGCGTTGATCCAGCAGATACCCGCTTCCAGTTGATGAATCACGCGGTGGGCGCGGTTCAGGTCCTTGGTCACCAGGCCGGCAGCCAAGCCGAAGTCGGTATCGTTGGCGCGGCGGATCACTTCTTCTTCGGTATCAAAGGTGAGGATGCTCATCACCGGGCCGAAGATTTCTTCACGCACGATGACCATGTCGTCGGTGCAGTCGGTGAACACGGTCGGGGCCACGAAGGCGCCTTTGGCGAAGTCGCCGTCGGTCAGGCGGTCGCCGCCGCACAGCAGGCGGGCGCCTTGCTCTTTACCCTTGGCGATGTAGCCCAGCACGCTTTCCATGTGGGCAAAGCTGACCAGCGGGCCGAAGTTGGTGTTGTCGTCTTCCGGGTTGCCAACGCGGATGCGCGCAACACGTTCAACGATCTTGGCTTCGAACGCCGCTTGCAGGTGTTTGGGTACAAACACGCGAGTGCCGTTGGTGCAGACCTGACCGGAGCTGTAGAAGTTGGCCATCATCGCGATGTCGGCTGCACGATCCAGGTCGGCGTCTTCGAACACGATCAATGGCGACTTGCCGCCCAGTTCCATGGTCACTTCTTTGAGCGACGAGCTCGAAGCGCTGGCCATGACTTTCTTGCCGGTGTCGGTGCCGCCGGTGAACGAGACTTTCTCGATGCGCGGGTGCTCGGTCAGCCAGGTGCCGACTTCACGGCCGCTGCCGGTCAGTACGTTGAACACGCCAGCCGGAACGCCGGCTTCGGTGTAGATCTCGGCCAGTTTCAGGGTGGTCAGCGAGGTGACTTCGCTTGGCTTGAAGATCATCGCGTTACCGGCGGCCAGGGCCGGTGCGGATTTCCACAGGGCGATCTGGATCGGGTAGTTCCATGCACCGATACCCGCGACCACGCCCAACGGCTCGCGGCGGGTGTAGACGAACGAAGTGTCGCGCAGTGGGATCTGCTCGCCTTCGATGGCCGGCACCAAGCCTGCGTAGTACTCCAGTACGTCAGCGCCGGTGACGATGTCGACGTACTTGGTTTCGGAGAAGGATTTGCCGGTGTCCAGGGTTTCCAGGGCGGCCAGTTCATCGTTGCGCTCGCGCAGGATGTCGACGGCACGGCGCAGGATGCGCGAACGCTCCATGGCGGTCATCGCCGCCCAGATTTTCTGGCCTTTCTCGGCGCTGACCACGGCACGCTCAACGTCTTCTTTCGTTGCGCGTTGCACTTGGGCGAGAACTTCACCGTTAGCCGGGTTGATGGCTTCGAAAGTGGCATCGCTGCCAGCGTCGCTGTAGCCGCCGTCAATGTAGAGTTTTTGCAGTTCGAAACGGGCCATAAAGTCCTCGCAAGTGCATAAGTGGTTGGCGTTAACCGCCGAAAAGTGAGCCATAAGGGTGTGGCAACACTGAGCGGCAACGGTTCAGGGGTTGAGCGGTTACGTGTGCTCTAACTCACCTGCTTGGCCAATTGGAAATCCATGTATTCGTAAGCGATCCGTTGCGCCTGCTCCGTGTCGAAAGCGTCTCCCGACAGGGCGCCGCGCAACCACAAACCGTCGATCAGGGCTGCCAGGCCTCTGGCTGCTTTGCGTGCGTGGGGCAGCGGCAGCACTCGGCGGAACTGGCAGCACAGGTTGGAATACAGACGTTGATCGTTGATCCGCTGCAACCTGTGCAATGACGGGTGATGCATGCTGGTGGCCCAGAAGGCCAGCCAGGTTTTCATTGCCGGTCCGTTGACCTGGCTGGCGTCGAAGTTGCCCTCGATAATCACCCGAAGGTGCGCCCGTGGACTGTCGTCCTTCAGCGCAAGCCTTCGTTCGTGGACGTTCTCGATCAGCGCGTTCATCAAATAGCGCATCGTCGCTGCAATAAGGCCGTTCTTGTCCTTGAAGTAGTGACTGATGATGCCGTTCGAGACGCCGGCCAAACGGGCGATCAGCGCAATGCTGGCATCTCCCATTCCGACCTGATCAATCGCCGTCAGCGTGGCTTCGATCAACTGCTGGCGGCGTATGGGTTGCATACCGACCTTGGGCATGTAGCACCTCTCCTTAGGCCTGCGACGGGCGATGAACGTTCGTCGACTTGGTGGCCAGTCTATTTTGTTTTGATTGAACGTTCAATCAACAAAGAATAAGCTCTGCGACAAATGGTCGCTGCCTATAGGCATTTCCTACAAATGGGCGGCGACATCTGACACCTGCGAAAACCCCTGAAACGGGCCATATATGGGCCTGGCACCGCCTCGCGGGGCACAAGGATTTTCGGGGTGTCTTTATAACACCCGTCCGTCGACTGCCGAAAAATCGATGTTCCGGGATAACCGTTGCCTTGTGTTTCTCTCTCGCACTGCCCGGAGCATCTGCGCCATGAGTTCTGCCTCTCTTATAAAGACCCCGCCGGAAAAGGTCAGGGTCAACGGTTGGGTGTTCTACACCTCGACCGCGCTGATTCTGTTGTTGACTGCCATCCTGATCATCGCCCCGCAAGAGGCCGGGCGCATGCTCGGCATCGCCCAAGCCTGGCTGTCGAAAAGCTTCGGCTGGTATTACATGGTGGTCATCGCCGCCTACCTGGTGTTTGTGGTCGGCCTGGCGTTTTCGTCCTTTGGCAAGTTGAAACTGGGCAGCAAGGACGACACCCCGGACTTCAGCTACGGCGCCTGGGCCGGCATGTTGTTCTCGTCGGGTATCGGCATCTCGCTGCTGTATTTCGGCGCTTCGGAGCCGCTCGACCACTACTTCAACCCGCCTGAAGGCGCAGCGGCGAGCAATGGCGCCGCTCGCCAGGCGTTGCAATTGACCTTCTTGCATTGGGGCCTGCATGGCTGGGCAATCTATGCCCTGGTCGGCCTGGCCGTGGCGTACTTTGCCTACCGTCACAACCAGCCGCTGGCCTTGCGCTCGGCGCTGTACCCGCTGGTGGGCGAGCGTTGGGTGAAAGGCGCGGCCGGCCACGCGGTGGACGGTTTCGGTATGTTCGTGACCCTGCTCGGCCTGGTGACCAACCTGGGGATCGGCGCGATGCAGGTGTCGTCCGGGTTGGAAAACCTGTTCGGCATGCAGCACAGCAACACCAACTTGCTGATCGTGATCGTCGTGATGAGCACCGTGGCAACCATTGCTGCTGTGTCGGGTGTGGAGAACGGCATTCGCCGCCTGTCCAACCTCAACATCGTGCTGTTCAGCGGGTTGCTGATCTTCGTGCTGCTGTTCGGTCCGACCCTGCATTTGCTCAACGGCCTGGTGCAGAACACCGGTGATTATCTCAACGGCATCATCCTGAAAACCTTCGACCTCTACGTGTACCAAGGCGACGCCGACAAGACCGAGCGCTGGATGGGCCTGTGGACCCTGTTCTACTGGGCCTGGTGGATTTCCTGGGCGCCATTCGTGGGCATGTTCATCGCGCGTATTTCCCGTGGTCGCACGGTGCGTGAACTGGTCGCCGGCGTGTTGCTGATCCCGCTGGGCTTCACCCTGGCGTGGCTGTCGATCTTCGGCAACTCGGCGCTGGACCTGGTGCTGAACCACGGTGCGGTGGAACTGGGCAAGACGGCGCTGGAACAGCCGTCGATGGCTATCTACCAACTGCTTGAGCATTACCCTGCGTCGAAAATCGTCATCGGAGTGTCGATCTTTGTGGGCTTTGTGCTGTTCCTGACCCCGGCGGATTCTGGCGCGGTGATGATGGCCAACCTTTCCTGCAAAGGCGGCAATGTGGACGAAGACGCGCCGCACTGGTTGCGGATCTTCTGGTCGGCGGTGATCACCCTGGTGACCATCGGCCTGCTGTTTGCCGGCAACTTTGAAGCCATGCAGACCATGGTGGTGCTGGCGGGGCTGCCGTTCTCGGTGGTGCTGATCCTGTTTATGTTCGGTCTTCACAAAGCCATGCGCCAGGACGTGGCGATGGAACAGGAGCAGGCGCAATTGGCCGAGCGTGGCCGCCATGGTTTCAGCGAGCGTTTGACCGCGCTGGACCTGCAACCGAGCCAGGGCACCGTGCAACGTTTTATGGACAAGCGCGTCACGCCTGCGCTGGAAGAAGCGGCGCTTACGTTGCGTAACCAAGGGCTGCAAGTGCAGACCTTGCTTGGCAAGTCCAAACGCTGCATTGGTGTGCGTGTAGAGATGGAAGAAGACAACCCGTTTGTCTATGAGGTGAGCCTGGATGCTTACTCGTCGGCACCCAATGACCTGCCCGAGGAAGAGCGTACCCGCTACTACCGCGCCGAGGTTTACCTGTACAACGGGCCTCAGGAATACGACCTGATGGGCTTCGCCCCAGAACAGATTACCCGAGACGTGCTCGATCAGTTTAAAAGCCATCGGCAGCTCCTTGGCCGGGTCTATAGCTGATGATTGAGCAGGCGGCGCCCTCGATGGCGCCGCTTGGTTAATGCCTAAATACCTCCATTTGGTTACGCCGTGGTTAGCCCAGGTTCTTGCCTAGCAAGGCATGGTAAAGCTCGGTGTCTCCGAGTATTCCCACCACTTGGTTGTTGTCATGCAGCACCAGTTTATTGCCGGTGTGATACCGAATGTGCAACGCATCGCGCATGCCGATATTGGAGTCCACCAGTGTCGGCAGCCGGCCCAGAGCTTCCAATGTCTGCCCAGGTGCCCAGTTCTGCAGGTTCATCCCCACGCCATTCTGGCGCGCGCCCTTGATGATGTTACCTTCGGCCAGGTCCAGCCACGAGTCGTCGCCTGGGTCGAGACACACCGATCCGTTCACGCGCGTGCAGTTGTCCAGGGTACGCATCAGGCTGCGGCCGCACAGCACGTTGAGCGGGTTGGTATGCGCGACGAAGGTGCGCACGTAGTCATCGGCCGGGTTCAGCACGATCTCTTCCGGCACGCTGTACTGGACGATCTTGCCGTCTTTCATGATCGCGATCCGGCTGCCCAGTTTGAGCGCCTCATCGAGGTCGTGGCTCACGAACACAATGGTCTTGTTCAGTTTGCGTTGCAGCTCCAGCAATTCATCTTGCAGGCCTTGACGGATCAGCGGGTCGAGGGCGGAGAAGGGTTCGTCCATCAACAAAATGTCGGCGTCCATCGCCAGCGCGCGGGCCAGGCCGACGCGCTGCTGCATGCCGCCGGACAGCTCGTCGGGCTTCTTGTTGCGCCATTGGGTCAGGCCCACCAGCTCCAGTTTTTCATCCACCAGCTTGCGCCGGTCTTTTTCTGGGCGGCCCTGCATTTCAAGGCCAAAGCTGATGTTCTCGCGTACGGTCAGCCAGGGCATCAGGGCAAACTTCTGGAACACCATGGCGATGCGTTTGGTGCGCATCATCTTCAGTTCGGCGGGTGTGCAGGATGCGATGTCGATCTGGCGACCCTCATGCTCCACGAACAACTGGCCACGGCTCACGGTATTGAGGCCGTTGATGCAACGCAGCAAGCTCGACTTGCCGGAGCCTGACAGGCCCATCAGCACGCAGATTTCGCCTTTCTCTACATCCAGGCTGGCGTTCTCGACGCCAACAATTTGCCCGGTCTTTTTCAGGATCTCGTTACGGCTCATGCCCTGGTCCAGCAGATTGAGCGCTTCGCGTGGGTCTTTGGAGAAAATCACGTCGACATTGTCGAATCGGATAATGCTCATGCATCACCCCCTACTTTAGCTTCGGGTTGTTTGCAGATACGGTCGAGCATGATCGCCAGCAATACGATTGCCAGGCCGGCTTCAAAGCCCAGGGCAATGTCCGCGGTGTTGAGTGCGTTGACCACCGGTTTGCCGAGGCCGTCGGCGCCCACCAGGGCCGCGATCACCACCATCGACAACGACAGCATGATGCATTGGGTAATGCCGGCGGCAATGCTCGGCATGGCATGGGGCAGTTCAATGCGCGAGAGCAACTGACGGCGCGAGCAGCCAAAGGCCTTGCCGGCGTCCATCAACTCTTGCGGTACGTCTCGGATACCCAGGTAGGTCAGGCGGATCGGCGCGGCAATCGCGAACACCACCGTGGAAATAAGCCCAGGCACAACACCCAGCCCGAAGAGGGTCAGGGTAGGGATGAGGTAGACGAAGGTCGGTACGGTCTGCATCAGATCGAGCACCGGCCGCATCAGGGTGTAGAACAGCGGTTTGTGCGCGGCAACAATGCCCAGCGGCACACCGATGACCACGCAGACCAGGGTGGCGAACAGCACTTGCGCCAGGGTCTCCATGGTTTCCTGCCAGTACCCGAGGTTCAGGATCAGCAGGAAGGAGGCAATGACAAATACCGTCAGGCCCCATTTGCGTTGAATAAAGTGAGCGAGTAGCGCAACCAGACCGATCAATGCCAGCGGATTGAACCAGGTCAGCGCAAACGTCACGCCTTGGATCATCGTTTCCAGGGTCGATGCGATTGCGTCGAAGTAGTTGGCACCGTGTTGGGTCAACCAATCGACGAAGGCAGCGATGTACTGGCCTAGTGGGATTTTATGTTCAGTCAGCATGGTAGTGAATGTCCACATGCGAAGAGGGAAAACATCCCGGGGCAGTGCAGCGCCCCGGGGTCAGCGGTTGCTATTTGGCGAGGTAGGCTTTCACGGCGGCGAGACCAGGTTTGCCATCAACGGTGGTGACACCGGCGAGCCAGGTGTCGAGTACTTGAGGGTTTTTCTTCAGCCAGGCTTTCGCGGCGGCGTCGGGTTTCATCTTGTCGTCCAGGACATTACCCATCAGGGTGCTTTCCATGTTCAGGGTGAACGACAGGTTTTTCAGCAACTGGCCAACGTTGCTGCATTCCTGCGTGTAACCCTTGCGCACGTTGGTGTAGATGGTGGCCTGGCCGTAGTTGGGGCCGAACGAATCGTCACCGCCAGTCAGGTACTTCATCTTGAAGCGGGTGTTCATCGGGTGCGGTTCCCAGCCAAGGAACACGATGGCCTGGTCCCGCCTGGTGGCGCGTTCCACTTGCGAGAGCATCCCGGCTTCACTGGACTCAACCACTTTGAAACCGGCGGTTTTCAGGCCGAAGGCGTCTTTGTCGATCAGTGTCTTGATGGTGCGGTTACCGTCGTTGCCCGGCTCGATACCGTAGATCTTGCCGCCCAGTTCATCCTTGAATTTGGCGATGTCGGCGAAGTCTTTAAGGCCCTTGTTGTACAGCGCTTCCGGGACCGCGAGGGTGTATTTGGCGTCCTCCAGGTTGGCGCGCACGGTTTCCACGGTGCCGGCATCACGGTACTGCTTGATGTCGTTTTCCATGGTCGGCATCCAGTTGCCGAGGAAGATGTCCATGTTCTTGCCGTCGGCCAGCGACTTGTAAGTCACCGGTACCGAAATCATCGTGGTGCGCGGCGTGTAGCCCAGGCCCTTGAGGATTTCGCTGGTGGTCGCGGTAGTGACGGTAATGTCGGTCCAGCCGACATCGGAGAAGTTAACGGTATGGCACTGTTCCGGTTCTGCAGCGTTCGCCAAGACTGGCAGACTCAGCATGGCGGCCAACAACAACGAGGGTGAACCTTTCATCGGGGTAGACTCCTGTGTCTTTTCTCTGGCGGCATTCGCCGCGCTTTATAAGTGTTGCGGTTGGGGCGTGCGATGAAGCGCAGGCACGGCGCCTTGCAAACGAGTCGGGACTGATCATGTACCAGTGAAAATCTGACGCCTACAGGGGGCGTCGTATCCAGTACAGGGATGGTCGTATCCAGTGTCGGTAACGTCGCTTACAGATTTTTCCAGTGGCAAAACCGCAGTTTTTACCGATCTGCACCGCTAAAAACGGCCAAAACGCCTGATCGCACGAGAGCGGCGTTGGTGAGCATGGTTACGTCGGTGTGAGACGCCGTGAGGGCGGATAAAAGCTTGATGATGCCGCCATCTGGGCGATCTGAGCGTAGCAGCTTGTTCATGCCTAGCCTGCTCACCGAGGAGTTTCACGGCAATGGCTATCAGCGTTTTCGACCTGTTCAAGATCGGCATCGGGCCTTCGAGTTCTCACACCGTCGGCCCCATGCGCGCCGCGGCGTTGTTCGTCCAAGCATTGCGTGAACGTGAACTGTTGGAACAAGTCAGGCGCGTCGAAGTTCAGTTGTATGGCTCATTGTCGGCCACCGGCATCGGCCACGGCAGCGATACCGCGACCATCATGGGCCTGATGGGCGAGTGGCCGGACGCAATTGACCCGTCGCAAATCGGCAGCCGTATTCACACCCTGCGCGAGACCGACACCCTGTTGCTGGACGGGCGTTTGCCGGTGCCGTTTGTGTGGGCGCGGGACATGCGCCTGCTCGACGAAAACCTGCCGTTCCATCCCAACGCCATGACCCTGGTGGTGCACGGCGATAACGGCGAACTGCACCGTGATACCTACTATTCAGTAGGTGGCGGTTTTGTCGTGGATGAAGCCCAGGCGCACAGCGGCGTGGCCGATATGGATCGTACCGAGTTGCCTTACGAGTTTTCCAGCGCGGCGCAGCTGCTGCAGTTGTGCAAGACCCACAACCTGCGCGTCGCCGAGTTGATGCTGGCTAACGAAAAAGTCTGGCGCTCTGAAGAAGAAATCCGCAGCGGCCTGATGAAACTCTGGCGCGCCATGCAGGATTGCGTGGAGCAGGGCCTCAAGCACGAAGGCATCCTGCCTGGCGGCCTGAACGTGCGCCGACGTGCCGCCAAGTTGCATCGCAGCCTGCAAGAGTTGGGTAAGCCGAACGTGATCGGCTCGACCTTGAGCGCCATGGAGTGGGTGAACCTGTTCGCCCTGGCGGTGAACGAGGAGAACGCCGCTGGTGGGCGCATGGTCACCGCACCCACCAACGGCGCGGCGGGGATCATCCCGGCGGTGCTGCACTACTTTATGAAGTTCAGCGAGGCAGTCACCGAGGCCAACGTGGTCGACTACCTGCTCGGTGCGGCGGCGGTGGGGATCCTGTGCAAGAAGAACGCCTCGATTTCCGGTGCCGAAGTGGGCTGCCAGGGCGAAGTAGGCTCGGCCTGCGCGATGGCCGCCGCCGGGTTGGCCGAGATCCTCGGCGCCACGCCGGAGCAGCTGTGCAACGCGGCCGAAATCGGCCTGGAACATAACCTCGGCCTCACCTGCGACCCGGTGGGCGGGCTGGTACAAGTGCCGTGCATCGAGCGCAATGCGATTGCCGCGGTGAAGGCGATCAACGCCGCGCAGATGGCTTTGCGCGGTGATGGGCAGCACTTTATCTCGCTGGACCGGGTGATCCGCACCATGCGCGACACCGGGGCGGATATGCATGACAAGTACAAAGAGACGTCGCGGGGTGGGTTGGCGGTGAGTGCTGTGGAATGTTGAGTCAGTGACACTGCTATCGCAGGCAAGCCAGCTCCCACCTTTGGAATGCGTTCCCTTGTGGGAGCCGGGCTTGCCCGCGATAGCGGTAGTTCAAGCAACACTGCGCATAAAGTGAACACCCCGAACCAAAAGCGCCACCTTTTAGCGCGTCGCAAATAGATAAGTAGCCTCCGAACGATTTCCCGCATGAGCACCCGTCACCCGCGCTTGCGGTGACAGACTTGTCCCACATCCCTCAAAGCGCCTTCCCACAAGTGCTACCGTTCTGCTCACACTCTTTGAGCAGGCTCGTTCCTACGCGCAATTCTGGCGATATCCCTACGTACGGCGCGGGCTTATTTAGACGCGTCATGAGGTCGTTTTTAGGATTTATTGAATAGCCATTCAAATTCAGGCACGGCAATTGCTCTATCAATTCAAAGCCTCTCTTCTTTATGGATGAAGAGCGCAATAACAAGAGCCTCGCCTGAGGCCATCACCCGCTTTGTGTGAGGAGATACCGCGATGACGTCGTTCAACTCAGGGGCCCAACCCCAGAACCGTGCGCCTCAATCCATCGGCTTTTTGCTGCTGGACAATTTCACGCTGATTTCCCTGGCGTCCGCAGTCGAACCCCTGCGCATGGCCAACCAGCTCTCCGGCCGCGAGCTGTATCGCTGGACGACCCTGAGTGTCGACGGAAACCAGGTGTGGGCCAGCGACGGTCTGCAAATCACGCCCGACGCCTCCATGCATAAAGCCCCGGCCCTGGACACGGTGATCGTGTGCGGCGGCGTGGGTATCCAGCGCACCGTTACCCGTGAACATGTGTCGTGGCTGCAAAGCCAGGCGCGCCAGTCCCGTCGCCTGGGCGCGGTGTGCACTGGCAGTTGGGCCCTGGCCTGCGCCGGTTTGCTCGACGGCTTTGATTGCAGCGTGCACTGGGAATGCCTGGCCTCGATGCAGGAAGCCTTCCCACGCGTGGTCATGAGCACACGCCTGTTCACCCTCGACCGCAACCGTTTCACCAGCTCCGGCGGCACCGCCCCGCTGGACATGATGCTGCACCTGATCAGCCGCGACCACGGCCGTGAACTGTCGGCCGCGATCTCTGAGATGTTTGTGTACGAACGTATCCGCAATGAACAGGATCACCAGCGTGTGCCACTCAAGCACATGCTCGGCACCAACCAGCCGAAGCTGCAGGAAATTGTCGCGCTGATGGAAGCCAACCTGGAAGAGCCGATCGACCTGGATGAACTGGCGGTATACGTCGCCGTGTCCCGTCGCCAGCTGGAGCGGTTGTTCCAGAAGTACCTGCACTGTTCACCGTCGCGCTACTACCTCAAGCTGCGCCTGATCCGTGCACGGCAGTTGCTCAAGCAAACGCCGATGTCGATCATCGAAGTGGCGTCGGTGTGCGGGTTTGTGTCGACGCCGCACTTTTCCAAGTGCTACCGCGAATACTTCGGCATTCCGCCACGGGATGAGCGCGTTGGTTCCAACACCGCCCAACAGGTGGCGATGATGCCGATTCCGCAGGCGCTGGTGTTGTCGCCGTTGTCGGGGCCGATGTCGGCGTTGAGCCAGGCGCGTAACGAGTCGACTTTCGCCAGCGTAACGCTCTAGAACGAGTTGCCTCTATCGCAGGCAAGCCCGCTCCCACATTTTGATTTGTGAACAAGGTCAAATGTGGGAGCGGGCTTGCTCGCAAATGCGGGCTATCAGGTGCCTGAGTTCTGCTTGAACTGAACCAAAGCCGGCAACAACTGCTTGTCGATCGCCTGCCTCACCGCCGGCAAGATCGTGGCGCTACCGGTGTACATCTGCTCAACCATGCCCTTGAGGGCCTTGGCCCGCGCCGGGCTCAATCCACGCACCGCGCACTCGCAGGCCTGCTCGGCGGTGGCGCCGCTGGACACTTCAAAGCCCAATGAGCGCAGTTGGCCCAGCAGGTCATCCTGGTCAATCAAGTCCGCGTGCATCATGACGTTTATCCTGGTGTAGGGAGCGGGATCTGACGTGGATTCTGGTAGGCCATCAGCCGGTCGGCAAGGGCAGAATCAACGAATGCCTCAGATGGCTATGAACAGGTCGTTTTCGAGCCGTTTACCGACAGCAGTAATGGGTACATTGACTGCCAGGCAAGCGACTTGAAGGTTTGGTCACCCTCGGGATGTAAGGCCTACACAAAGCACTCTGCCCCGATCTTGTCACGGCTTGATCGGGGCTTTTTTTGGCTGTTCATTTTGGCGTGGGTAACCCTATGAGGCGGCCGAGGAGGGCGGGGCGGGTCAGGTCGGTCTGCTCGGCGTGGATGGCCGCAAGTTTCCCCAGCGTGGCCTCGGTGAATGGCGCCGAATGCGGGCCGGCGAGGTTCACGTGCAGCAGCATTTGCTCGTTGCCCGCCAGTTCCTTCGCATCACCCACCAAGTGCAGGCTGTGATAAAGATGCAGGCGCTTGGCGTCATGGGCGATCAGTTGGGTATGCACCTCGACCTCGGCCCCCAGTTTCACCTCGTGCAGGTAGTTCAGGTGCAACTCCAGGGTGAACAGTGAGTGACCGCTGGCTTCGCGGCTTTCACGGGTAAGACCCAGGGTGTCCATCAGCGCGTCGGTGGCGTAGCTGAAGATCAGCAGGTAGAACGCGTCGCGCAGGTGGCCGTTGTAATCCACCCAGTCGGGAAGGATGTTTGTGGTGTAGGTCGTCAGCGCAGGCATCACATAAATTCCGAATTTGTACGCGGTCAAAATTGTGGTTTATTCAGTGAAGCTCATACCGTGCTTGGCCTTGGTGGTTTTCACAGCTTCCAGCACGGCCAGCAGGCAATCATCACGATAGCGCTCCAGCGCAGAAATGCTGTGTTTGCCCAGTTGATCGCTGGTGCCATCCACCACATCGTCAATCAGTTTGTCGGTCAGTTCCGGCGCCGGCAGGTAAGTCCACGGCAGTTGCAACGCCGGGCCGAACTGCGCCATGAAGTGCCGCATGCCGGCATCGCCACCCGCTAGGGTGTAGGTCAGGAAGGTGCCCATGAACGACCATCGTAGCCCCGCGCCAAAGCGGATGGCGTCATCGATTTCGCCCGTGGTGGCCACGCCGTCATTGACCAGGTGCAGCGCCTCACGCCACAGCGCTTCCAGCAGACGATCGGCGATAAACCCAGGCACTTCCTTGCGCACATGCAAGGGCCGCATGCCGAGGGATTCATACACCTTGATTGCCGCCTGAATGGCCTCTGGCGCAGTGTTCTTGCCGCCGACGACTTCCACCAGCGGCAACAGGTAAACCGGGTTGAACGGGTGGCCGACCACGCAACGCTCAGGGTGAGTCGAGCGCTCGTAGAACTCGCTTGGTAACAGGCCGGAGGTGCTTGAGCCAATCAACGCATTCGGCTTGGCTGCCGCGCTGATCTTGCTGTGTAACTCCAGCTTCAGCGCCAGGCGTTCCGGGGCGCTTTCCTGGATGAAGTCGGCGTCTTTCACGCACGCTTCGATAGTGTCGACAAAGCGCAGGCGGTCCTGGGACGCGCCCAGTGCCAGGCCTTGTTTCTCAAGGGCGCCCCAGGCGTTGGCGACCCGCTTGCGCAGGGCGGCTTCGGCACCGGGCGCCGGGTCCCAGGCGATTACATCCAGGCCGTGGGCCAGGGCGCGGGACACCCAGCCGCTGCCGATAACACCGCTGCCGAGGGCGGCGAAGGTTTTGATTTCAGTGATAAAGCGCATGGCAAATTCCTAAAGAGTTCGGTGATCACCTGTGGGATCTGGCTTGCCTGCGATAGCTGTGTGTCAGTTGGTGTATTTGGCGGCTGACGTACCGCAATCGCGGGCAAGCCCGGCTCCCACAGGATTTAGTGGTGTTTGGAAGTCAGCCGCGTTTGGTCAGGCCCATCTTGATTCGGCCTTCCGCCGGGGTCATGACCCGAGCACCCAACCGGCTGAGAATTTCACTCGCGCGCTCCACCAGTTGCCCGTTGGTGGCGAGCACGCCTTTGTCCAGCCACAGGTTGTCCTCCAGGCCTACCCTCACGTTGCCGCCCAGCAGCACCGCTTGCGCGGCCATTGGCATTTGCATGCGACCGATGCCGAAACCGGCCCACACCGCGTCGGCGGCCAGGTTGTCGACCATGGCTTTCATGGTGGTGGTGTCGGCCGGCGCGCCCCAGGGAATGCCCAGGCACAGTTGGAACAGGGGATTATCGAGCAGGCCTTCCTTGATCATCTGCTTGGCAAACCACAGGTGACCGGTGTCGAAAATTTCCAGTTCGGGCTTAACGCCCAACGCTTGGATGCGCTTGGCACCAGCCCTTAGTTGCGCCGGGGTGGACACGTAAATGGTGTCGCCATCGCCGAAGTTCAGGGTGCCGCAGTCCAGGGTGCAGATCTCCGGCAGCAGCTCTTCCACATGGGCCAGGCGGGTCAGCGGGCCGACCAGGTCGGTGTTAGGGCCGAACGCCATCGGGTGCTCGCCGCCACCGATCTCCAGGTCGCCGCCCATGCCGGCGGTGAGGTTGACGATGATGTCGATGTCGGCCTCACGGATGCGTTCCATCAATTCGCGGTACAGGGCCACGTCACGGCTGAACTTGCCGGTCTCGGGGTCGCGCACGTGGCAGTGCACCACGGTGGCGCCGGCCTTGGCGGCTTCCACCGCTGCGGCGGCGATTTGCTTGGGGGTGACCGGCACGTGCGGGCTTCTGCTGGTCGTGTCGCCAGCACCGGTGAGTGCGCAGGTGATGATGACGTCGTGGTTCATGGGGCGGTTCCTTACAGGCGTGGTGATGCCGTTCGCAGCCGCTTGTAGCTGCGAAGCGGTGATTGAAAAGGGGTTACTTGCTGGTCAATTGCAGGTTGGCCGCAGCCGGTCTGCCATCGAAGGTGGTCACACCTTCCAGCCAACGAGCCTGGTCTTGCGGGTGATCCTGGAGCCACTGTTTGGCGGACTCGAGGGCGTCCTTGTGATCCAGCAACGGCTGCATCATCCGGCTCTCGTCGGCGGCGGTGAAGGTCAGGTTGGTCAGCAGTTTGTGCACGTTGGGGCACTGCTCGGCGTAGGTTGGCGCGGTCACGGTCCACACGGTCGCCATGCCTTCGTTCGGGCCCAGGGCGTCGTCGCTGCCGGTGAGGTAAGTCATGGCGACGTTGACGTTCATCGGGTGCGGCGCCCAGCCAAAGAACACCACGGCCTCCTTGCGGCGGACCGCCCGGTCGACGGCGGCGAGCATGCCGGCTTCACTCGATTCCACCAGCTGGAACTTGCCCAGGCCGAACTGGTTCTTGGCGATCATCGCCTTGATCTGCGTGTTGGCGCCCGAGCCGGGCTCGATGCCGTAGATCTTGCCGCCCAGTTCTTTTTCGAATTTGGCGATGTCGGCGAAGGTTTTCAGGCCCTTGTCCGCCAGGTAGGTCGGCACGGCGAGGGTGGCGCGCGCGTCTTCCAGGCTTGGTTTGTCGAGGACCTTGACTTGCTTGGCGTCGATGAATGGGGTGATGGTCTGGGTCATCAGTGGGTTCCAGTAGCCCAGGAACATATCCAGGCGTTGGTCGCGGATGCCGGCGAAGATGATTTGCTGCGAGGCACTGGTCTGTTTGGTCTTGTAGCCGAGGCCGTCGAGCAACACTTGGGTCATGGCGCTGGTGGCGATTACATCGGTCCAGTTCACGACACCCATGCGCACGTTCTGGCAGGACGCCGCATCGGCGGCCATTACGTGGGTGCTCAAGATGGCGCTGGCGCTGAGTGCGAGCACGCAGCGGCTGATCAGTCGGTTCATGGTGGATCCCTCGGCAGGTCGTTATTGTGGGGGCCGGCGTCTTTGTGCGCCGTGAGGCTGATGGTGCGGGTTTTACGTTACGTCGCTTTGGGGGCGACAAAACGCACGGCGGCGACCCGCTCTTGCACTGCAGCGACCTGCCCCCTTGAATCCGTCCGTGAACGGGAGTATCACAGTGCCACGCTGCCCGTCCGACGAGAGCGCCACCATGTCCCAGGATTTCTACTTTCTGCTGATGCCGGGCTTTTCGGCCATTGGCTTTATCTCCGCGCTGGAGCCGCTGCGGGTGGCCAACCGCTTTCGTGGCGAGCTGTACCGCTGGCACGTGTTGAGTGCCGATGGCGGCGCGGTGCTGGCGAGCAATGGCATGTCGGTCAACGCCGACGCCGCGTTGGAACCGCTGAAAAAAGGCGCGACATTGTTGGTGGTGGCGGGCTTTGAACCCTTGCAGTTCGCCACTCCCGCGCTGGAACACTGGCTGCGCCGCCTCGACCATGACGGCGTGACCCTCGGCGCCATCGACACCGGCGCCTGCGTGCTGGCTGAAGCAGGCCTGCTCGATGGCCACCGGCTGACCCTGCACTGGGAAGCCATCGACGCTTTCAAGGAATCCTACCCGCAGCTCACAGTGACCCAGGAACTCTTCGAAATCGACCGCCGTCGCATCACCTGCGCGGGCGGCACCGCTTCCATCGACCTGATGCTCGACCTGATCGCCCAGGCTCATGGCTCGGAGCTGGCGATCCAGGTTTCCGAACAATTCGTGCTCGGCCGTATCCGCCCACGCAAAGACCACCAGCGCATGCAGATCGCCACGCGCTACGGCATCAACAACAAAAAACTGGTGCAAGTGATCGGCGAGATGGAGCAACACACCGAGCCGCCCCTGAGCACATTGGCGCTGGCCGACGCTATCAACGTAACGCGGCGTCAGCTGGAGCGCCTGTTTCGCCTGCATTTGAACGACACCCCGAGCAACTTCTACCTCGGCCTGCGCTTGGAAAAAGCCCGGCAGTTGCTGCGCCAGAGCGATCTGAGTGTGCTGGAAGTGAGCATCGCCTGCGGGTTTGAATCACCGTCGTATTTCACGCGGAGTTATCGGGCACGGTTTGCGAAATGCCCAAGGGAGGATCGGCGACGGGAGGTGGTTTGACGGCTGATTATAGTCAATTATACTGGCGACTATAATTTATAGTCCTTTCCATAATTGAGTATAAAAGCATGTCCAAGAACAGCGGCTTTGTGTTCCGCCGCCCCGACCTGGCAAGCAGCATTGCCGATGGCCTTGTGGGGGCCGGTATTCAGGATTTCACCTCCGGCCTGTTTCTCGCGGCGCCGCGTCGCACGGGCAAAAGCACTTTTTTACGTGAGGACCTTGTTCCTGAATGCCAGGCGCGTGGTTGGCTGGCGGTGTATGTCGACCTGTGGGCCGACAAGGAAAAAGACCCCGCCGACCTGATCTCCAGTGCCATCGCCGGTGCCCTGGTGCCCTTTGAAAAGGGCATACGCAAACTGGCCAAAAATATCGGCATCGAAAAGCTCAGCTTCCTGCGCACCTTGTCCTGGGATTTCACCAAGCCGCAATTGCCTGCAGGCGCCACACTGACACAAGCGCTGGAGTTGCTTCACAGCGCTGCCGAGAAAACCGTCGTGCTGGTGATCGACGAAGCCCAGCACGCGCTCACCACCGAAGCAGGTGTTAACGCGATGTTTGCCCTCAAGGCCGCCCGGGACCAGCTCAACCAAGGTCGTGAAGGCGAGGGCAGCGGGTTGCGCCTGGTGTTCACGGGGTCCAATCGCGACAAGCTTGCCCATCTGGTATTAGGTAAAAGCCAGCCGTTCTTCGGGTCCAGCATCACCCCATTTCCACTGCTGGGCAAAGCATTCACACAGGCCTACACCGTGTACCTCAACGGCCTTCTGGCCAAGACCAACCAGTTCAATGCTGCCGACATTGATGAAGCGTTTGAGCTAGTGGGTCGTCGCCCGGAAATGTTGCGCACCATCATTGGTGAAGTGGCATTGGAACTGGGGGAGGCGAGCAATCTCGGCCAACTGCTGCACAGTCGCGCCGAGCTGCTGCGCGCCGGCGTTTGGACCGAATTCGAAAGTGCCTGGAACGCCCTCACCATTCCCCAGCGTGCGGTGCTGGACGTAATGGTGGAGCGCTCACAGAACAACGAACCGTTCGCGCCGTTTACCGACAGCACCCTCACGGCCGTCAGCAAGGCGTTGGAAGGCATGGGCAGCGACGTAGTGCCGGGCACCCAGACCATTCAGGCCTGTATCGATGCCTTGCGCGATAAAGAGCTGGTATGGAAGTCGAGCCGGGGCGGTTATGCGCTGGAAGACAAATCCTTCGGGGATTGGCTGCAGCACCGGCGCCGAGCTCTTAACTGAATCAAACGCTGATCACATGTGGGAGCTGGCAAGCCAGCTCCCACATTGATATAGGGTGTGGCTTATTTCTTGACCAGTGCCGAGCACGCCGCCTTGTACGCCTCATGCTGATACTTGTTCAGCGTCGCCGGCAGGTCAAAGGTGTGCTTCTTGTTCTGCGCATTGAGGGTCTGCGGCGACAACAGCGTCACCTCAACACCCTCCAGCAACTGAAGCACCCCTTCAATCTTGAACGTGGTCGGGCCACCGGCGAATTCGCCTTTCTTGCTGCGCTTCTTGATCGCGATACGTTCGATAGCGTTTGCCTGCACAAACGCCTTCACCTGAGCGGCGAAGGCTTTGACGTTGGCCGCTTCATCGTCGTCTTCCAGGGCGATTTTTTTCGTGGCCAGGGCGACGTGAGTCAGCGCTTGGTTGTCCAGGGAGGCGACGGCGATGATGGCTTCGCTGCCTTTGATTTCGATGCCGCAAGTCTTCATGAATAGCCTTGTTTCAGAAGGAAAGTGACGGGGATTGTCGCTTATTCCTGCCCGATCGATTCCAGAAACTCCGACCGCTCATCACTCATCCGCGCCAGGCAGTCATTCTGTGCAATGGCGTACGCCTTCGTGCCGTTCACCGCCGGGAAGGTGTCCACGGCGCAATCGGCGTCGCGTAACTTTTCCCACTTCTGCTGGGCATCCTTCAGACGAGCGGTAATGTCCGCCAGCTTGGTTTTGTCGCTGCCGTAGGTCGAAGCCATGCGTTCCAACAGGCTCTGATAGTTATCCTTGAGCAACTGATCGGCGGTGGTTTTATTGTAAGTGGCGCATTCCAGGGTTTGCTTGTCGTTTTCGATGCCGTCGCACGGCGTGCTGTCGGTGTATTCGGCCGCGTGAACGCCGGTTGCGATGAGTGCCAAAGCCAGGAAAATCGATTTCATTTCGCCGTCTCATATCAGGTGATACGGGAATTCTGGCTCAAGCGTAAGACAAATAACAGCCGCCAGTCAGACCTCTCTTAACAGCCTTTGTCGCGGATTGACGCTTTCGGCAATTCCCCTGTCGTTTTTGCACCCGGCTCTGTCGGCCCCTGGGCATATGCTGGCCCCAAAGCGCCGGCAGACGATTCGGCGCATGAATCGCCAATAAGGGGACGCCTGATGAGCCCAGCCGAATTGCACGCCGACAGCATCGTTATCGACGGGCTTATTATTGCCAAGTGGAACCGCGACCTGTTCGAGGACATGCGCAAAGGTGGCCTCACCGCTGCGAACTGCACGGTGTCGGTGTGGGAAGGCTTCCAGGCCACCATTAACAACATCGTGGCCAGCCAGACCCTGATCCGTGAGAACAGCGACCTGGTGATCCCGGTGAAAACCACCGCCGATATCCGCAAAGCCAAGGAGCAGGGCAAGACCGGCATCATCTTCGGCTTCCAGAACGCCCATGCCTTCGAAGACCAGCTTGGCTACGTCGAGATCTTCAAGCAGCTCGGCGTTGGGGTGGTGCAGATGTGCTACAACACCCAGAACCTCGTCGGCACCGGCTGCTACGAGCGTGATGGCGGCCTGTCGGGCTTTGGTCGTGAGGTCGTCGGTGAGATGAACCGCGTCGGGATCATGTGCGACCTGTCCCACGTGGGCTCCAAAACCTCCGAAGAAGTTATCCTCGAATCGAAAAAGCCGGTGTGCTACTCCCACTGCCTGCCGTCCGGCCTTAAAGAGCACCCGCGCAACAAGTCCGATGAAGAGCTCAAGTTCATCGCCGACCACGGCGGTTTTGTCGGCGTGACCATGTTCGCGCCGTTCCTGGCCAAGGGCATCGATTCGACCATCGACGACTACGCCGAAGCCATCGAATACACCATGAACATCGTCGGCGAAGACGCTATCGGCATCGGCACCGACTTCACCCAGGGCCATGGCCAGGATTTCTTCGAAATGCTGACCCATGACAAGGGCTACGCCCGCCGCCTGACCAGCTTCGGCAAGATCATCAACCCGCTGGGCATCCGCACCGTGGGCGAGTTCCCCAACCTCACCGAAACCCTGCTCAAGCGCGGTCACCCTGAGCGTGTGGTGCGCAAGATCATGGGTGAGAACTGGGTCAACGTCCTCAAGGACGTCTGGGGCGAATAAGCCACCGCACTGTCGCGGAACATCAACACAACGAATTTTCTGGAGTTAAGTTTCCATGGCCAAGATCGCCCCGCAATTGCCTATCGAAGTCGACAGCGAAACCGGTGTCTGGACCTCCGACGCCCTGCCGATGCTGTACGTGCCACGCCATTTCTTCGTCAACAACCACATGGGTATCGAAGAAGTCCTCGGCGCTGACGCCTACGCCGACATCCTTTACAAAGCCGGCTACAAGTCCGCCTGGCACTGGTGTGAAAAAGAAGCCGAATGTCACGGCCTGGAAGGCGTCGCAGTGTTCGAACACTACATGAAGCGCCTGTCGCAGCGCGGCTGGGGCCTGTTCAAGATCCAGGACATCGACCTCGACAAAGGCACAGCCAGCGTCAAGCTTGAGCACTCGGCGTTTGTCTACGTGTACGGCAAGGTCGGACGCAAGGTCGACTACATGTTCACCGGCTGGTTTGCCGGTGCCATGGACCAGATTCTGCAGGCGCGTGGCAGCCAAATCCGCACCGTCGCCGAACAAGTCTACGGAGGCTCCGAAGAGGGCCACGATGACGGCCTGTTCACCGTCAAGCCGTTGTAAACCGAGGACCGTGCCATGGCTTTCGAAGCAATGTTTGCGCCGATCCAGATCGGCAAACTGACCATCCGCAACCGCGTGCTCAGTACCGCCCACGCCGAGGTGTATGCCACCGACGGCGGGATGACGACTGACCGCTATGTGAAGTATTACGAAGAGAAAGCCAAGGGCGGCATCGGCCTGGCGATCTGCGGTGGCTCCTCAGTGGTGGCCATCGACAGCCCGCAGGAGTGGTGGAGCTCGGTAAACCTGTCCACCGACCGCATCATCCCGCACTTCCAGAACCTGGCTGACGCCATGCACAAGCATGGCGCCAAGATCATGATCCAGATTACCCACATGGGCCGTCGCTCGCGTTGGGACGGCTTCAACTGGCCGACCCTGATGTCGCCGTCCGGCGTGCGGGAGCCGGTGCACCGCGCTACCTGCAAGACCATCGAACCGGAAGAAATCTGGCGCGTGATCGGCAACTACGCCCAGGCCGCGCGTCGTGCCAAGGCCGGTGGCCTAGACGGCGTGGAACTGTCCGCCGTGCACCAGCACATGATCGACCAGTTCTGGAGCCCACGGGTCAACAAACGTACCGACGAATGGGGCGGCACCTTTGAAGGCCGCATGAAGTTCGGCCTGGAAGTCCTGAAAGCCGTGCGTGCCGAGGTCGGTGACGACTTCTGCGTGGGCATGCGCCTGTGCGGTGACGAATTCCACCCGGACGGCTTGTCCCATGAGGACATGAAGCAGATCGCCAAGTATTACGACGACACCGGCATGCTCGATTTCATCGGCGTGGTGGGGTCGGGGTGCGACACCCACAACACCCTGGCCAACGTTATCCCCAACATGAGTTATCCGCCGGAGCCGTTCCTGCACTTGGCAGCCGGGATCAAGGAAGTGGTCAAGGTCCCGGTGCTGCACGCGCAGAACATCAAGGACCCGAACCAGGCCACGCGCATCCTCGAAGGCGGTTATGTGGACATGGTCGGCATGACCCGTGCGCACATCGCCGACCCGCACCTGATCGCCAAGATCAAGATGGGCCAGATCGACCAGATCAAGCAGTGCGTCGGCGCCAACTACTGCATCGACCGCCAGTACCAGGGCCTGGATGTGCTGTGCATCCAGAACGCCGCGACCTCCCGTGAATACATGGGCGTGCCGCACATCATCGAGAAGTCCATCGGGCCCAAGCGCAAAGTCGTGGTCGTGGGTGCCGGCCCTGCGGGGATGGAAGCCGCGCGCGTTGCCGCTGAACGTGGCCACGACGTGACCCTGTTGGAAAAGAAAGAATTTATCGGCGGGCAGATCACCACCGCCTCGAAAGCGCCGCAACGTGACCAGATCGCTGGCATCACCCGCTGGTTCCAGCTGGAATTGGCACGTTTGAAAGTCGATTTGCGCCTGGGCGTGGCCGCTGATGCCGAGACCATCCTCGACCTGCGTCCGGACGTGGTGGTGCTGGCGGTGGGCGGGCATCCGTTTATCGAACAGAACGAACACTGGGGCGCGGCCGAAGGCCTGGTAGTGAGCAGCTGGGACGTGCTCGACGGCAAGGTGGCACCGGGCAAGAACGTGCTGGTGTACGACACCATCTGCGAATTCACCGGCATGTCGGTGGCCGATTTCCTGGCGGACAAAGGCTGCCAGGTCGAGATCGTCACTGACGACATCAAGCCCGGCGTGGCCATCGGCGGTACGTCATTCCCGACCTACTACCGCAGCATGTACCCCAAGGAAGTGATCATGACCGGCGACATGATGCTGGAAAAGGTCTACCGCGAAGGCGACAAGCTGGTAGCGGTGCTAGAGAACGAGTACACCGGCGCCAAAGAGGAGCGGGTGGTGGACCAGGTGGTGGTGGAAAACGGCGTGCGTCCGGATGAAGCCCTTTACTACGGGCTCAAGGAAGGATCGCGTAACAAAGGTCAGATCGATGTTGAAGCCTTGTTCGCGATCCAGCCGCAGCCGTGCCTGAGCGAGGCGGGCGAGGGCTACTTGCTGTTCCGCATTGGTGATTGTGTGGCGCAGCGAAATACCCACGCTGCGATCTACGACGCCCTGCGCCTGTGCAAGGATTTTTAAGAACAGTCGCAAGCCATAAGCTTCAAGCAGCAAGAAAGAGCAGTGGTTGACCGGCTTTGACTTGCCGCTTGTAGCTTGAAACTTGCCGCTTGAGGTCACCTCAATGTTGAACACCTTGCTTCCTATTCTCTTGTTTGCCGCCCTGGGCCTTGCCGTCCTCGGCGCCCTGCGCCGGGTGAACATGTGGCGCCGTGGCCGCGCCTCCAAAGTCGACCTGCTCGGTGGCCTGCTGGCCATGCCCAAGCGCTACATGGTCGACCTGCACCACGTGGTTGCCCGCGACAAATACATCGCCAACACCCACGTCGCCACGGCGTTGGGCTTTGTGCTGTCAGCGCTGTTGGCGATTCTGGTGCACGGTTTCGGCCTGCATAACCGCATCCTCGGCTATGCCCTGCTGTTGGCCTCGGTGCTGATGTTTGTCGGCGCCACGTTTGTCTATCTGCGCCGCCGTAACCCGCCATCACGCCTGTCGAAAGGCCCGTGGATGCGCCTGCCGAAAAGCTTGATGGCGTTTTCGGTGAGCTTTTTCCTGGTAACGCTGCCGGTGGCCGGGATCCTGCCGGCCGACTTCGGCGGCTGGCTGTTGGCTGCGCTGCTCAGCGTGGGCGTGCTGTGGGGCGTGTCGGAAATGTTTTTCGGCATGACTTGGGGCGGCCCGATGAAGCACGCCTTCGCCGGTGCCCTGCACCTGGCCTGGCACCGCCGTGCCGAGCGCTTTGGCGGTGGCCGTTCCACCGGGTTGAAGCCGCTGGACCTCGGCGATAAAACCGCGCCTCTGGGCGTGGAAAAACCCAAGGATTTCACCTGGAACCAACTGCTCGGGTTTGACGCCTGCGTGCAGTGCGGCAAGTGCGAAGCCGCGTGCCCGGCCTTCGCCGCCGGCCAGCCGCTGAACCCGAAAAAGCTGATCCAGGACATGGTGGTCGGCCTGGCTGGCGGCACCGATGCCAAGTTCGCCGGCAGTCCCTATCCAGGCAAACCGGTAGGCGAGCACAGCGGCAACCCGCACCAGCCAATCGTCAACGGCCTGGTGGACGCCGAAACCCTGTGGTCCTGCACCACCTGCCGCGCCTGCGTGGAAGAGTGCCCGATGATGATCGAGCACGTGGATGCCATCGTCGACATGCGCCGCTACCTCACCCTGGAAAAAGGCGCGACCCCGAACAAGGGCGCCGAAGTCCTCGAGAACCTGATCGCCACCGACAACCCGGGCGGCTTTGCACCGGGCGGTCGCTTGAACTGGGCGGCGGATCTGAACCTGCCGCTGCTCAGCGAAAAAAGCAGCGCCGACGTACTGTTCTGGGTTGGCGACGGTGCCTTCGACATGCGTAACCAGCGCACCTTGCGAGCGTTCGTCAAAGTACTCAAAGCGGCCAACGTCGACTTTGCCGTGCTTGGCCTGGAAGAACGCGACAGCGGCGACGTGGCGCGGCGCCTGGGTGATGAAGCGACCTTCCAACTGCTGGCCACGCGCAATATCCAGACCCTGGCCAAGTACAGCTTCAAGCGCATCGTTACCTGCGACCCGCACAGTTTCCATGTGCTGAAAAACGAGTACGGCGCCTTTAACGGCAACTACCTCGTGCAACACCACAGTACCTTCATGGCCGAGTTGATCGGCGAGGGCGCGTTGAACCTGGGCCAACACAAAGGCAACAGCGTGACCTACCACGACCCATGCTACCTGGGCCGCTACAACGGCGAGTATGAGGCGCCGCGCCAAGTGCTGCGGGCGTTGGGCATCGAGGTCAAAGAGATGCAACGTTCGGGCTTCCGCTCACGCTGCTGCGGCGGTGGCGGCGGTGCGCCGATCACCGACATACCCGGCAAGCAACGGATTCCGGACATGCGCATGGAAGACATCCGCGAAACCGGCGCCGAACTGGTGGCTGTGGGCTGCCCGCAGTGCACGGCAATGCTCGAAGGTGTGGTCGAGCCGCGCCCATTGATCAAGGACATCGCCGAACTGGTGGCCGACGCTTTATTGGAAGACGCCGCGCCGGCCAAAGCCCCGAAAAAGCTTGAACCTGCGGAGGTGCATTGATGAGCGACGTTATCCGCCGCGACCCACGGGCCGAATGGATCGCCCGCAACCGTCTGCACCCGCTGCATGCGGCGATGCAGCCGGTGCAACACAGCTGGATGGGGCCTAACGGCGTGATCCGCAAAAACGTGCATGGTGTTGGTTTTATTGGCCCTAACGGCGTCAAGCGTATCGACCGCAGCGGCGCCCAGCAGGGTGGTGCGGCCAAGCGTTCGGCAGCGGTGGAAGTGCAGTTGCCACTGCACCAGGTGCCGGCGCCGGCGTTTTACATCAACGTGGTACCGGACATGGTCGGCGGTCGCCTGAGCAGCCACGACCGCGACCTGCTGGGCCTGGCGCGGCAACTCGCTGGCAGCGATGGCGCGGTGTTGGCGGTGGTGTTTGGCGAGCACAAGGAACATGCGTTTGCCACGGCGGGCGTCGACCGTCTGCTGGTGCTGGAAGGCCACGCATTCGATGGTTATTCACCGGAGCAACGGGTGCAAGGTTTGCGCGCTGTGGATAACCAGTTCAACCCGCGCCACTGGTTGCTGCCGGACAGCCGCAGCGGTGGCGGCGAGCTGGGCCGACGCTTTGCCGCCAGCCTCAAGGAACGCCCGGCCACGCGAGTCTGGCAGATCAAGGACGACGTGTGCATCGGCCGCGCCGGAGCTGGCCAGGAAGACTTGGCCCGGCCTTTGGCGCGCCTGATCCTGGCGGCCGTGGAGTGCGCTGAGCCGGTCAGTGAAACCCGGCACGAAGTGTTGCCCGTGGAGTTATCCACAGCCCTGGCGCGCAGCTTGCCGCGCATTGAAGATCTTGGTGCGGTGGCCGTCGACCCGGCGGCAATTCCCATGGCCGAGGCGGAATTCATTTTCTCCGGCGGCAATGGCGTGAAGGACTGGACGCTCTTCCACCAGACCGCCGCCGCACTGGGTGCCACCGAGGGCGCCTCGCGGGTGGCCGTGGACGACGGCTTTATGGCGCGTGATCGCCAGGTCGGCGCCAGCGGCACCTGGGTCACGGCGCGGGTGTATGTGGCCGTAGGTATTTCCGGTGCCATCCAGCACCTGCAGGGCATCGGTGCCTGCGACAAGGTGGTGGCGATCAACCTTGACCCTGGCTGCGACATGATCAAGCGTGCCGACCTCTCGGTCATCGGCGAAAGTAACGCGATACTGCAAGCCTTGATCGATGCGGTCGAGGCCTACCGCACCGGCGCCAAGCGCGATGCGGCTTAAGGATATGGCCATGACCACGAATGTAATCAGTTTGGTTTCCATCGGCGCCCACCCTACCTCCGGGCGCCCGCGCCGTGCGGAGCAGGACGCCCGCGCTGTCGAACTGGGTTTGCAGATGGCTGGGGATAAGTTGCAGGTGCTGCACGCCGGCAACATCGCCGAACCGACCCTGCGCAGTTACCTGGGCATGGGCTTGCCAGCGTTACATGTACTGGAGCAACCGGCTGGCAGCGATGCGTTGCCGGTACTCAGTGAGTACTTGCGCGATGCCGGTGCCCAGGTGGTGCTCACCGGCAGCCAGGCCGAAACCGGTGAAGGCTCGGGCATGTTGCCGTTCTTGCTCGCCGAGCAATTGGGCTGGCCGCTGATTGTCGGGCTGGCGCAGGTTGAATCGATCGAGGCGGGCGTGGCCCATGTGCTGCAAGCCTTGCCACGCGGCCAGCGGCGCCGGTTGAAGGTGAGTTTGCCGTTTCTGGCGACCGTGGATAACGCCGCGCCCAAGCCTCGGCAAAGCGCTTACGGCCCGGCGCAGCGCGGTGAACTGGCGGCTCACGAAGTTGAAGTCGAGCAGGACGAGTTATACACAGCGGCCGTGCTGCAACCGGCCAAGCCTCGACCCAAGCGGCTCAAGGTGATCAAGGCCAAGAGCGGCGCCGATCGTATGAAAGCCGCCACGGCCAAGGCCAGCGGCGGCGGTGGGCAAGTGCTCAAGGGCCTCAGCCCGGAAGCGGGTGCCGAGGCTATTCTCAAGCTGTTGGTTGAGGAGGGCGTCGTACGCTGATTCCCTGTGGGCGCTGGCGTATCTGCACCCGTATGAGCGGACGGTACGACGATTCGACAAGCCCGCTCACTACTCAGAGCTGTGTGGATTCCAATGGCTATAGCAGGGAAGCCAGCTCCCACATTGTTGAAGTCCCTTGGGCTTACCCACAATCCCTGTTGATCCGTCTGTGGATAACCTGTTCGCGGTTGTCCACAGCCCCTGTGAATCAAGCCCTGCAGCCCTCTGTACGAAAAACAACCAAGCTAACTGGCGGTTTTTCCTTGTTTTTTTTCCTTCACTCAGCCATTTAACAAATCAGACTTGCCCCCATACTCTGTTGGCGCTTCTGTGGATAAGGTGTTCGCTCTCGGCCACAGCCCTTATGGTTAAAGGCTTTCATGCGATTGATCAAAATCTGATCGATTTGAGCTTTTACTTGATTAAAATCCCTGAAAACCCCGATTTATGAAGGTTAGAGGCGGTTTTCCACAGCGCTGCCAAAGTTGCCCCCAAAGTCTGTTGGTGCTTCTGTGGATAAGGTGTTCGCGTACCGCTACAGGGCACGTGGTTCGTGGCTTTCAGTGTGTTGATCAATAAGTGATCAGATATGGGTGAAAACCGCTGGCTTGAATAAGTCACGGATTTTCTTCATTTAATTTCAGGGGGAAGCCGTACTTGCCCACATTTGCTGTGGGTGGCTCTGTGGATAAGTTGTTGGGTAAAGGCTGGAGGGCTGGTAACCAGAGGTGTCAGAGAGACTTGCTCAAATTTTGAACAGTTAAGGAGTTCAACCTGTGAGAGCGTCTCACCGCCGCTCCCACAGTTTGATCTGTGGGTGTCACTTACTCGTGGACGGCGACGCCTTTGAGGTAAGGCGCCGGCGCCGCGCCCAGGTTGCTCAACATGCGCTCGCTGTACCAGTCAACGAAGTTCACCACACCGAACTCGTAGGTTTTGGAGTATGGGCCGGGCTGGTAGGCGGTGGAGTTGATCCCGCGTTGGTTCTCTTCGGCCAGGCGACGGTCCTGGTCGTTGGTGGCGTCCCACACCTGGCGCATGCGGTCCACGTCGTAGTCCACACCTTCCACGGCGTCCTTGTGCACGATCCACTTGGTGGTGACCATGGTTTCCTGGGCGCTGATCGGCCACACGGTGAACACGATGATGTGGTCGCCCATGCAGTGGTTCCACGAATGCGGCAGGTGCAGGATGCGCATCGAGCCCAGGTCCGGGTTCTTGATGCGGCCCATGAGTTTCGCGCAACCCTGTTTGCCATCCAGGGTCATCGATACGGTGCCCTTGAGCAGCGGCATGCGCACGATGCGGTTGCGCAGGCCAAAGCTGGCGTGGGCGTAAGGGATTTTTTCGGCATCCCAGGCGGCAGCGGAGGCGGCCACGTGGTCCTTGAAGGTCTGGTCGGCGCGCGGATCGGTGACGTCGTCCCATTCCAGCAGGGTTTTCAGCAGTTCCGGGTGCGACGCGTTGCAGTGGTAGCACTCGCGGTTGTTTTCCAGCACCAGTTTCCAGTTGGCTTTTTCGAACAAGGTGGTCTGAATGGCCACCTTGGTGTTTTCCATGTCGTAGGGTTCCATGTAATGGCTCAGCGTCGACAGGAAGTCATCGATGGCCGGCGGGTTCTCGGCCAGGCTGATGAAGATGTAGCCGCCGGCGGTCTTTACGTTCACCGGCTTGAGGCCGTATTGCTTCATGTCGAAGTCGGCGCCCATCTCGGTGCCGGCGAACAGCAGGCGGCCGTCCAGTTCGTAGGTCCACTGGTGGTAATGACAGACGAGTTTGGCAACCTTGCCCTTGTCGCTGGTGCACAAGCGTGAGCCACGGTGGCGACACACGTTGTGGAACGCATGCACCACGCCGTTGGCGCCACGGATCACGATGATCGGGTTCTTGCCCACTTGCAGGGTCAGGTAGTTGCCCTTGGTGGGGATCTCGCAGGTCATGCCGGCAATCAACCACTCTTTCTGGAAGATCTCCTGCATATCGATATCAAACAGCCGTTCATCAGAGTAGAACGGCTGTGGCAGCGAAAAGGTGCGCTCGCGCTCTTGCAGCATCTGCGCGGTGGCCTTGCGTGCGGGTTCCAGCGGATCGCCCAAGCTTAAAGTTGCGGTGACGTCCATCGTGTGTGTCCTCAGGGCCATTCTGTGTGGCCGGCGAATAGTGGCTACGGTTGGTACTTTGCAAGGCCTAAAGAAAGCGTCTTTGTTGGAAGCGAGTGTGGGCCCGGCAAAGGCCAGAACCTTGTCCATTAACGACATGGCCCACTCTGATCCCGACGCGCAACACCCATGGTATGGGGGCTGGTCGCGATAAGTATGTGAATGTCGCAGATAGGTAAATGGGTGGTTCTCGCGTTACGCAGAATCGCCACCATAAGGCCGACGTCGGCGGTGGAGAACAACATGTCCAGTAATTTCCTGAATCCGGTAACCACCCAGACCTGGGCCAATGGTCGGCACATCGTCCGTTGCGTCAAAGTCATCCAGGAAACCTGGGACGTGCGCACCTTCTGCTTCATGGCCGACCAGCCGATCCTGTTCTTTTTCAAGCCAGGGCAATTCGTCACCCTGGAGCTGGAAATCGACGGCCAGCCGATCATGCGCTCCTACACCATTTCCAGCTCACCGTCGGTGCCCTACAGCTTTTCGGTGACGATCAAGCGTGTGCCGGGCGGCAAGGTCTCCAACTGGCTGCACGACACGCTGCATGAAGGGCAGGAGTTGGCCGTGCACGGGCCGGTGGGGCTGTTTAATGCGATCGACTTCAGCAATACCAAAGTGCTTTACCTCAGTGGCGGTGTCGGCATCACGCCGGTCATGTCCATGGCGCGTTGGTATTACGATACCAACGCCAATGTCGACATGACGTTTATCCACAGCGCCCGCTCGCCCAAAGACATCATTTATCACCGCGAGCTGGAACACATGGCATCGCGTATCGACAACTTCAGCCTGCACCTGATCTGCGAGAAACACGGATTGGGTGAGCCTTGGGCGGGTTATCGCGGTTACCTGAACCACAAGATGCTCGAACTAATGGTGCCGGACTTCCTCGAGCGTGAAGTGTTCTGCTGCGGCCCCACGCCGTACATGAACGCGGTTAAGCGTCTGCTGGAGGTCGCCGGTTTTGACATGACGCGTTACCACGAGGAATCCTTCGGCGCCACGCCACCGGAAGCCCGTGCGGACGCGGTGGAACAAGCCGAACAAGCCGCCGACGCACCGGAAGTCGATCTGGCGGATCTGCACCAAGTGGAGTTCATCGCGTCGGGCAAGAGCATTCGCGTGGCACCGGGCGAAACCGTGCACGCGGCTGCGGCCAAGCTTGGGCTTTTGATCCCGAAAGCCTGCGGCATGGGCATCTGCGGAACGTGCAAGGTGATGAAGCTGGGTGGCGAGGTCGAGATGGACCACAACGGCGGGATCACCGAAGAAGACGAAGCCGAAGGCTACATCCTGTCGTGCTGCAGTGTGCCGAAGGGGGATGTGCGCATCGAGTTCTGATGCTCAATACAGCCTTGGCCGACGGTCCTGATGAACGTGATTGTGGCCGCTGATTGACTTGTGCCTGGCCTGCGCCAGGGGCAGGTCAGCGACCAACTGTTGTTCCTCCGGGCGGGAGGCTGCGCCGGCCAGCGGGTAGCCGTCAGCGTCGACGATCACCGAACCGCCCACCCAGTTGACCCCATGCTCCTCGCCATAGCGGTCGCACGCGGCAATGAACATGCGGTTGACTGCCGCATTGGCCTGGACCCGCACGATCTCTGCCGGCCTTTCACCGGCGGGGCGTGGGCCGTCAGGCCAGTTCACTGGGGCGCAGAGCAAGTCGGCTTGCGCCAGCGCGGGCAGGCGCACCCACTCGGGCAACTCCAGGTCGTAGCAGATCATTACGGCGATCCGCCCGACGGCGGTGTCGACCACCGGAGGTGGTGCATCGCCGGGGGTAAAGATCAGTTTCTCGCGGTCCCACAGGTGCGCCTTGCGATACACCGTCAGGCGCCCCGTGGGTTCGACCAGCGCTGCACTGTTGGCGACGTTTGGCGCGCTCAGGCGCTCGCAGAACCCCGCTACGATGATGATTCCCAGCTCGTGCGCCAGGTTTTTCCACAGGCTCAAGGTCGGGCCGTCGAGCGTCTCCGAGACAAGGTAGGCTTCGTCTTGATCGAAGAACGCGTAGCCGCTCTGGATCAGCTCCGGCAGGACGACCACCTGGGCGTAGAGGCTGGCCGCACTGCGAATCGCGCGCTCGGTCAGCGCCCGGTTGTAGTCGGCATCGCCGATATGAGGCGCCAGTTGATGGCAAACGACGCGTAGCGGTTTCACGACCAGTCTCCTTCCAATGCGCGCTCGCTGGCCTGCACAGCGCGCGATTCGGCGGCATGGTCGAGCTGGCGGCTCATCACGCAGTAAACCACTGCCGAGACCGCCAGGCCGATGACGAACGCAATATCGGCGCCGTCCAGCATCAGGCTGATCGGGCCTTGATAAAAACCCAGCGACATAAACGGAATCATCGCCGCCAGGCCGAGGAAATACGCGACCAGCCCGGCACTCGACCAGCGACCATAGATGCCAGCGGGATTGAAAATATCGCTGATGGCGTAGCGCCCTTTTCGTACGACGTAGAAGTCTGCGAGGTTGACGGCCGTCCAGGGCACCAGGAAATACAGCATCAAGAGCACGAAGGTGTTGAAGCTGCTCAGGTAGCTCTCAGGGATGCTCAAGGCAATCACGAAAATGATTGCGGCCACCAGGCTGATCCCGACGATGCGGCTCTTGATCCTGGGTTTGATCGGGACAAAACCGTCAATGGCGCTGATCCCGGTGAGCATCGCGCCATAACAGTTGACGGCCATGATGCCGACCAGCGCCGGTACGGCAATCAGTACGGTAAAGGTGCCAAACCCAGGCAACAGTTGGTTGCCCACGGCCTGCACACTGCCAATGGCGTCGGGTGAGGGCAGCGCCGAGGCCAGGAATGCCCCCAACGACATCAACCACAGCGCCGAGCCGGCAGCCCCCAGGTAGGTCCAGAGGATGACACTGCGCGACGGCGTGTTGTGGGGCAGGTAGCGCGAATAATCCGAGACATACACGGCGTAGCTGATCTGATAGCCCGCAGCGGCTGACAATTGGATCAGGAAGGCCGACCAGGAAAAATGTGCGTCGGCCACGGCTGAATCGGCCTGCAGGTGCAGCAAGGCCGTGACGCTCAGGACGGCGAAGACACTGATCATCACGTAGGTCAGCCAGCGTTGCACGGTGTGCAGGAGGTCGTGGCCGATGACGGCGATCACCACCGCAAGGATGATCATCAATGCATACCAGGGTGCACGGTGGCCGGGCAGCACAGTATTGATGGCGTCGGTGGCCAGGATGACGTTGAACACGTTGAAGCCGATGTACACGAAGACCACTGCGATAAACGGCACGACGGCGCCACGCAGGCCGAACTGGGCGCGCGACTGGATCATCTGCGGTAAGCCCATGCGCGGTCCCTGGTTGGCGTGGAACGCCATGGCGAACGTGCCCAGGCACACGCCGATCACGATCGCCAGGATCGCGTACGCCAGGCTCAGCCCCAAGGCTGCGCCGGTAAACCCGGTGACCATGGTGGTGAGCACGAAGTTGCCGGTGAACCAGAACGGCGCCTGATGCCACACCTTGCCGTGGCGTTCATTGCGCGGCACGTAGTCGATGGAGCGGGTTTCGATTTTCAGCGTGCTGGAGGGGGGAGCAGCTGATCGGTCGGAGGGCATGTTCATAGGTATCACGGTCTGTTTTTTATTGAGTGAGTTGCACAGAGTCTTGTAAGCAAAAAAACAATTGAATCGGCATTTTCAAATAATCACTTTATGAAACTCTGAACTGAGTGCGCAAAACCCTCTGGAATAAGGTTTGCCTTACTGATTCACTTTTTTATTTCCAACGGATATAGAGACATTTCCTACGAGTCACTACGCTGAAGAACACATTCGTCGTAGTCACCTTTCGCAGTGAAGCAGTAGGTGGGCGTCCTGTTTGCACACCAAGGATGATTGCCATGTCTGCTATTCCCTCTCGAAGTAAAGGCGCTGCGCGCTTGCTTGCCAACGATGTCACTGCACTGATTCCTGACTTTCCTTTTCATTACCGTCGGTTCCTTGATACCGCCGTGAGTAACGGCACTCCGTTGGCGCAGGTTTCCAGCCTGGCGTATGGCAGCAAGGTGTTGATCGTCGGCGCAGGCGTTGCGGGAATGGTGGCGGCCTATGAAACCATGCGCATGGGTTTACACCCTGTGGTGGTAGAGGCCAGTGATCGTATTGGTGGGCGGCTGTATTCCTACGTGGCGGGTGATCCGCAAGATCCCGCTAACAGTGTGATCTGTGAAATGGGGGCGATGCGTTTTCCTGTGTCAGGCAAGGCGTTGATGCACTATTTCGAGAAGGTCGGAATGACGGCCAACTCGGCGGATTTTCCCAACCCTGGTTCGGCGGCAACCTCCAGTACGGTAGTCGACTACCAGCAAAAACAGACCTATTACGAAGGCAATAACCTGCCGCCGGAATACGCCGAGATTGAGCGGTTGTTGTTTGAGGTGTTCCTTGAGCAGGACCCGATCAAGTTCACCGAGATGGAAGCGGCAATGTCCGAGGGCAGCATTGATCAGGCCAAGATCAAGACCTTGTGGAACGCAATCCTGGATGCGGGTTGGGACAACCTCAGTTTTTTTGCCGCGATGGTCGAGCAGGCGGGGTGGAGTCGCGAAGACATTGATCTGTTCGGCCAGATCGGCTTCGGCACCGGCGGTTGGAACACCGACTATCCCAACTGTTTCTTGGAGGTGCTGCGGGTACTGTATACCGGGCTGGATACCAACCATAAGTTGATGTTCGACGGTTCCAGCGAGCTGCCAACACGGTTATGGAGCCGCGCCCCGGATACCTTTGGTGACGCCATGGCGCATTGGCCTGCGGGCACCACCGTCCAAGGCCTGACGACCCAAGTCATTGCCCAGCCTTTAAAGCAGGAGGTGCGGCAGATTATACGTCGCACGGATGGCGAGTTCGACGTATGGGTGTATGACCATAATCTGGGAGACGATCGTCAATACACTTTTCCTGCCGTGGTCTACACCCCTCACAAGCGGATCCTCGACAAATTTCGCTACATGGATGGGGCCGCCCGCTTCAATCAAATGAATGACCTGTTATCCCCAAAGGAATGGGAAGCGGTGATGTACACGCACTACATGCAATCCGCCAAAATCTTCGCGCAAACCCAACGGCCTTTCTGGACCGATGTGGAAGCAGATTTTCAATTCAAGATGAGCGTGACCCTGTCGGATCGCATCACCCGTGGTACCTACCTGCTGGACTACAGTCAAGGCCTCGGACCTTACAGGGGGAGTGGTATGTTTTTGTCTTATACCTGGAATGACGACAGCCTCAAATTCCTGGGGGATCGCAGTGCGCCGCAGCCGTCCCACGTGCAGGTGTGCACAAGCTTGCTGGACAGCGTGTACGCCCCTCATCAGTTGAACCTGGCGGCTGAGTTCGGCATGACCAACCCCTTTGTCGAAATCAACTGGGAGGAGCAGCCGTTTTTCCTGTGCGCGTTCAAAATGAATCTGCCGGGCCAGTACGAGTACCAGCGCTTGCTGTTTTCTCAGTTCATGAACGGTGTGCAGGGTCCGAAACCCGATGGGTTCATTTTGGCAGGTGACGACGTTTCGTTCACGGGAGGCTGGGCAGAAGGAGCGGTGACGACGGCCTTGAATGCCGTCAATAAGCTGGCGTTGAAATTCAACGGTGGGACCTTTCTCACAAACCGCGGCCCCATTGATGATTGGCAAGCGCTTCAGCCGAAGGCCTTGTGAGCGAAATCACATCAGTCCCGCGTCGCAGGTCATGAGTCTGCGGCGCGGGCCTTAGTGGTTAGCGGACGAAAAGGTTGATGAGGTATCCGCCGGATGCTGTCATTTCGAACTCTTTTCCAATCACGGTAAAGGTTTTGGACGGCTCGATGATGGTGTCGCCGACGTTGGCCAGCTTCCTGAGGTCGTCCAGGCTGACGAGTGTGGCGTCGACGTCGGAGCGCAGCTGAGAGTCAGTGGTGTAGCATTGAATTTCCATGATGTTGCCCTCTATAGGATTTCCATTTCCAGCCGACTGTTCGGCAGGCAGTCAGCCCCGGAAAACGCGTCCGTCTGTTCGGGGTGACAAGATCCTACTCAAGGCAGGGGGTAGATAGATACTGTCAGAAATACGTACAAACAGTCTCTGAAACGCTGCTGAAAGCCGTGTGGTTTCAGGCCTCCATCACTTTCCGAATATCCGCCGCCAATTCTCTTACACGTTCTTCCTCGGTATCCCACGCACACATGAAGCGTGCGCCGCCTTTGCCGATAAAGGTGTAGAAGCGCCAGCCCTTTGCGGTCAATGCGGCAATCGCCGGTTCCGAGAGTTGCAGGAACACGCCATTGGCCTGCACCGGGAACATCAACTCAACGCCAGGAATATCCGCTACCAGGCTGCTCAGCAGTTGTGCGCAGTGGTTGGCGTGACGGGCGTGTTTGAGCCAGGCGTCGTTTTCCAGCAGGCCTACCCAGGGGGCGGAGAGGAAGCGCATTTTCGAGGCCAACTGGCCCGCTTGTTTGCAGCGATAGTCGAAGTCTTCCGCCAGTTTGTGGTTGAAGAACAGGATCGCTTCGCCCACCGCCATGCCGTTTTTGGTACCGCCAAAGCACAGCACATCCACGCCAGCCTTCCAGGTCAGGTCCGCTGGCGAGCAGCCGAGGAAGGCGCAGGCGTTGGAGAAGCGCGCGCCGTCCATGTGCAGGTTCAGGCCCAGTTCCTTGCAGGTCACACTGATAGCGCGAATTTCTTCCGGGGTGTACACGCTGCCCACTTCGGTAGCCTGGGTCAGGGTGACCACGCGCGGCTTGGGGTAGTGGATGTCCTGGCGCTTGAGGGCGATCTCGCGGATCGACTCCGGGGTCAGCTTGCCGTTTTCGGTGCGTGCGGTGAGCAGCTTGGAGCCGTTGGAGAAAAACTCCGGCGCGCCGCATTCGTCGGTCTCGACGTGGGCGGTTTCCGAGCAAATCACGCTATGGTAGCTCTGGCACAGCGAGGACAGCGCCAGGGAGTTGGCCGCTGTACCGTTGAAGGCGAAGAACACTTCGCAGTCGGTTTCGAACAAGTTGCGGAAATCGTCGGCGGCGCGGTGGGTCCATTCATCATCGCCGTAGGCGCGCTGATGGCCTTGGTTGGCTTGTTCCATGGCGGCCCAGGCTTCCGGGCAGATGCCGGAATAGTTGTCACTGGCGAATTGTTGGCTCTTGTCGGTCATGGCCCATTCCTGTGGTCGATGTTGGTGCGCACTGTAACCAAGATTGTCGCGGGTGCGCACGTACTGTAAATGCAAAGTCACTGGGGAATTATGCACGGTACTGAAACGATTTCTGTCGGACCCGTCCGTGATGGCGCTTTGGATTTGCTCAAGTGGCTGGCGCTGTTGAGCATGGTGCTGGACCACCTGCGTTATATCGGTTTGAGCCTGGATGGCCTGTATGTGCCGGGACGCCTGGCATTCCCGTGGTTTTGCCTGGCGATTGCGGCGAACCTGCATCGGGCGAGAAACGCACCGGTCATAAGCCAGTGGCGGTATTTGGGATGGTTGTTGCTGTTCAGTGTGATCAGTGAGGTGCCGTATCGGATGTTCATCGACGATGCCGATACGTTGAATGTGTTGCCGACGTTGGCGCTGGGGTTGCTGATTGCCCGAGGATGGCAGCAAAAGGCGCTTTTTGATCGAGGATTGGCGTTGATTGCTGTCACGGTTGCCGCCGTGTTTCCCACGCACCTGATGTTCGGGTTTTTCGGTGTATTACTGCCACTGACGATGCTGCTGGTGTTCCGACGGCCATGGTATTTAAGCGTGTTGCCGGGGTTGGTGTGTGTGGCCGCCAATCAATGGCAGATTTTGCTTAATAGCGGCACGCCTGTCGCGTTGATGGGGTTGGCCGCCTGCCTGATCGCGCCATTGGCGGGATTAGTCCTGTTGCGACATGCCAAAGATGTCGCGCCCCCGGCCATGCGCCGTTGGGCTTACGCCCTCTACCCCCTGCATTTCCTTCTGCTGCTGCTCGTTCGCAAGATCATCGCGTAACCCTTGTGGGAGCTGGCTTGTCGAATCGTCGAACCGCTGCGATGGCATCACCTCGGTTCTGCTTATAGACCGAGGTGTCTGCATCGCAGGCAAGCCAGCTCCCACACAAGCCCATTCCCACATTTGTTTCGGTGTTGTTCACGCCATGTCGTAAACGCACCTTTGCGTGGCGTCCGTAGGCATTTGATCCAGAGGCGTCAGCCCTACCATCGCATCAAAGGGCTCTGCACGGGCCTCAACAATACGAAAGGCTGGGAGAGACGCGATGTTCAGCAAACAAGACCAGATCCAGGGATATGACGACGCACTGCTGGCGGCGATGAATGCCGAGGAGCAGCGTCAGGAAGATCATATCGAGCTGATCGCGTCGGAGAACTACACCAGCAAACGCGTGATGGAAGCCCAGGGCAGTGGCCTCACCAACAAATACGCCGAAGGCTACCCGGGTAAGCGCTATTACGGCGGTTGCGAGCATGTGGATAAAGTCGAAACCCTGGCCATCGAGCGCGCCAAGCAGCTGTTCGGTGCCGATTACGCCAACGTGCAGCCGCACTCCGGTTCCTCCGCCAACAGCGCGGTGTACCTGGCCCTGCTGAACGCCGGCGACACCATTCTCGGCATGAGCCTGGCCCACGGCGGCCACCTGACCCACGGCGCCAAAGTGTCGTCCTCGGGCAAGCTGTACAACGCGGTGCAATACGGCATCAACACCGACACCGGCTTGATCGACTACGACGAAGTCGAACGCCTGGCCGTGGAACACCAGCCGAAGATGGTGGTGGCCGGTTTCTCCGCCTACTCCAAGACCTTGGATTTCCCACGCTTTCGCGCGATTGCCGACAAGGTCGGCGCGCTGCTGTTCGTCGACATGGCCCACGTCGCTGGCCTGGTTGCCGCAGGCCTGTACCCGAACCCGCTGCCGTACGCCGATGTGGTTACCACCACCACACACAAGACCCTGCGTGGTCCGCGTGGCGGCCTGATCCTGGCCAAGGCCAACGAAGCCATTGAAAAGAAACTCAACGCCGCGGTATTCCCCGGCGCCCAGGGCGGCCCGCTGATGCATGTCATCGCCGGCAAGGCCGTGTGCTTCAAGGAAGCCCAGGAGCCTGGCTTCAAGGTCTACCAGCAACAGGTGATCGACAACGCCCAGGCCATGGCCGAGGTGTTCATCAAGCGCGGCTACGACGTAGTGTCCGGCGGCACCGATAACCACCTGTTCCTGGTCAGCCTCATCCGTCAGGGCCTCACCGGTAAAGAGGCGGACGCTGCTCTCGGTCGCGCCCACATCACCGTCAACAAGAACGCCGTGCCGAATGACCCGCAGTCGCCGTTCGTGACCTCGGGCCTGCGCATCGGCACCCCGGCGGTGACTACGCGCGGTTTTAAAGTGCCGCAGTGCATCGAACTGGCGGGCTGGATCTGCGACATCCTTGACAACCTCGGCGACGCCGATGTCGAGGCCAACGTGGCCAAGCACGTGTCTGCCCTGTGCGCTGATTTCCCGGTTTATCGCTGAGCGCGGTTTTGGAGTAATGACTATGCAACGCTACTCAGGCTTCGGCCTCTTCAAGCACTCACTCAGCCACCACGAAAACTGGCAGAAGATGTGGCGCACGCCGACCCCTAAAAAGGTCTACGACGTGGTCATCGTCGGCGGCGGCGGGCATGGTCTGGCGACCGCTTACTACCTGGCCAAGGAGCACGGCATCACCAACGTGGCCGTGGTCGAGAAAGGCTGGCTGGGCGGCGGTAACACCGCACGCAACACCACCATCGTGCGTTCCAACTACCTGTGGGACGAGTCGGCGCATTTGTATGAACACGCGATGAAGCTGTGGGAAGGCCTGTCCCAGGACCTGAACTACAACGTGATGTTCTCGCAGCGCGGCGTGTACAACCTGTGCCACACCCTGCAAGACATCCGTGATTCCGAGCGCCGCGTCAGCGCCAACCGCCTCAACGGCGTGGACGGCGAACTGCTCAACGCCAAACAGGTAGCGGACGAGATCCCGTACCTCGACTGCTCGAAAAACACCCGCTACCCGGTTCTCGGCGCTACCGTGCAACGTCGCGGCGGCGTGGCCCGCCATGATGCTGTGGCCTGGGGCTTCGCCCGCGCGGCTGACGCACTCGGTGTGGACTTGATCCAGCAGACCGAAGTGATCGGCTTCCGCAAGGAAAACGGCGTGTGCATCGGCGTGGAAACCAACAAGGGCTTCATCGGCGCCAAGCGCGTCGGTGTGGTCACGGCCGGTAACTCCGGGCACATGGCCTCGCTGGCCGGTTTCCGCCTGCCGATCGAATCCCACCCGCTGCAAGCGTTGGTGTCGGAGCCGATCAAGCCGATTATCGACAGCGTGATCATGTCCAACGCCGTGCACGGTTACATCAGCCAGTCCGACAAGGGCGATCTGGTGATCGGCGCCGGGATCGACGGCTATAACGGCTACGGCCAGCGCGGTTCGTACCCGGTGATCGAGCACACTGTCCAGGCCATCGTCGAGATGTTCCCGGTGCTGTCCCGCGTGCGCATGAACCGCCAGTGGGGCGGCATCGTCGACACCACGCCGGATGCGTGCCCGATCATCTCCAAGACGCCGGTTCCGAACATGTTCTTCAACTGCGGTTGGGGCACCGGTGGTTTTAAAGCGACTCCGGGCTCAGGCAACGTGTTTGCCGCCAGCCTCGCCAAGGGTGAAATGCACCCGTTGGCTGCACCTTTTTCCATCGACCGTTTCCACAACGGTGCGTTGATCGACGAACACGGCGCTGCGGCCGTCGCCCACTAACAGGAGAAATTCCCTATGTTGCATATCTTCTGTCCTCACTGTGGCGAACTGCGCTCCGAAGAGGAATTCCACGCGTCCGGCCAAGCGCACATCCCGCGCCCGCTGGACCCGAACGCCTGCACCGATGAAGAGTGGGGCGACTACATGTTCTTTCGTGACAACCCGCGCGGCCTGCACCACGAGCTGTGGATTCACGCCGCCGGTTGCCGCCAGTATTTCAACGCCACGCGCGACACCGTGACCTACGAAATTCTTGAAACCTACAAGATCGGCACCAAGCCGCAATTCACCGCCAAGGCTGCTGGAGAGAAGGTATGAGCCAGACCAATCGCCTGTCCAACGGTGGCCGGATCGACCGTAATAAAGTCCTCACGTTTACCTTCAACGGCCAGAGCTACAAAGGCTTTGAAGGCGACACACTGGCCGCCGCCTTGCTCGCCAACGGCGTCGACATCATTGGCCGCAGCTTCAAGTATTCGCGCCCACGCGGCATCTTTGCTGCGGGCGCCGAAGAGCCGAACGCGGTGCTGCAGATCGGCGCCACCGAAGCCACTCAGATTCCCAACGTGCGCGCCACGCAACAAGCGCTGTACCAAGGTTTGGTCGCCACCAGCACCAACGGCTGGCCAAACGTGAACACCGACGTGATGGGCATTCTCGGCAAGGTCGGCGGCAAGCTGATGCCACCGGGTTTCTACTACAAAACCTTCATGTACCCGCAATCGTTCTGGATGACGTACGAGAAGTACATCCGTAAGGCGGCTGGCCTTGGCCGCTCGCCGACCGAGAACGACCCGGACACCTACGACAACTTCAACCGTCACTGCGACGTGCTGGTGGTCGGCGCAGGCCCTGCGGGTTTGGCCGCTGCGCTGGCTGCTGCGCGCAGCGGTGCACGTGTGATCATCGCCGATGAGCAGGAAGAGTTCGGTGGTTCGCTGCTCGACTCGCGCGAAAGCCTCGATGGCAAACCCGCTACCGATTGGGTTGCCAGCGTGATCGCTGAACTCAAAGCCCTGCCGGACGTGGTGCTGCTGCCCCGCGCTACCGTCAACGGTTATCACGACCATAACTTCCTGACCATCCACGAACGTCTCACCGACCACCTCGGTGACCGTGCGCCGATCGGCGTGGTGCGTCAGCGTATTCACCGTGTGCGTGCCAAGCGTGTCGTCCTCGCGACCGGTGCGTGCGAGCGTCCATTGGTGTACGGCAACAACGACGTGCCGGGCAATATGCTGGCCGGCGCAGTTTCCACCTACGTGCGCCGCTACGGCGTGGCGCCGGGCAAGAAACTGGTGCTGTCGACCAACAACGACCACGCCTATCGCGTTGCGCTGGACTGGCTCGACGCCGGCCTGCATGTGGTGGCAGTGGCCGATGTGCGCCACAACCCACGCGGCGCGCTGGTTGAAGAAGCCCGTGCCAAAGGCATTCGCATCCTCACCGGCAGCGCCGTGATCGAAGCCCGTGGCAGCAAGCATGTGACCGCTGCCCGCGTGGCCGCGATTGATCTGAAAGCACACAAAGTCACCAGCCCAGGCGAATGGCTGGACTGCGACCTGGTGGCCAGCTCCGGCGGCTACAGCCCGGTGGTCCACCTGGCCTCGCACCTGGGCGGCAAGCCGACCTGGCGTGAAGATATCCTCGGTTTTGTACCGGGCGAAGCACCGCAGAAACGCGTGTGCGTCGGTGGTATCAACGGTGTCTACGGCCTTGGCGATTCCCTGGCGGATGGTTTTGAAGGCGGCGTGCGCGCGGCCAGCGAAGCCGGTTTTGCGCCGGTGGAAGGCGCACTGCCAAAAGCGCTGAACCGCCTGGAAGAACCGACGCTGGCTGTTTACCAAGTGCCGCACGACAAACCCACCGCACGGGCGCCAAAGCAATTTGTCGACCTGCAAAACGACGTGACTGCCGCCGCCATCGAACTGGCGACCCGCGAAGGTTTTGAGTCGGTTGAGCACGTCAAACGCTACACCGCGCTGGGCTTCGGCACCGACCAGGGCAAGCTGGGTAACGTGAACGGCCTGGCGATTGCCGCGCGTTCGCTTAACGTGACTATCCCGCAGATGGGCACCACCATGTTCCGTCCGAACTACACGCCGGTGACGTTCGGCGCGGTGGCGGGCCGTCACTGTGGGCACATCTTCGAGCCGGTGCGCTACACCGCGCTGCAAGCCTGGCACGTGAAAAACGGCGCCGAGTTCGAAGACGTCGGCCAGTGGAAACGCCCCTGGTATTTCCCACGCAATGGTGAAGACCTGCACGCCGCGGTAAAACGTGAATGCCTGGCCGTGCGCGACAGCGTTGGTCTGCTCGATGCGTCGACCCTCGGCAAGATCGATATCCAGGGCCCGGATGCCCGAGAGTTCCTCAACCGCATCTACTCCAACGCCTGGACCAAGCTCGATGTGGGCAAGGCGCGCTATGGCCTGATGTGCAAGGAAGACGGCATGGTCTTCGACGACGGCGTAACTGCTTGCCTCGCCGACAACCACTTCCTGATGACCACCACCACTGGCGGCGCCGCCCGTGTGCTGCAGTGGCTGGAAATCTACCAACAGACCGAGTGGCCAGACCTCAAGGTGTACTTCACTTCGGTCACCGACCACTGGGCGACCATGACCCTGTCCGGGCCCAACAGCCGCAAGCTGCTGGCCGAAGTGACCGACATCGACCTGGACAAGGACGGCTTCCCGTTCATGACCTGGAAGGAAGGTCTGGTCGGTGGCGTACCGGCTCGCGTGTTCCGGATTTCGTTTACCGGTGAGCTGTCGTACGAAGTCAACGTGCAGGCCGACTACGCCATGGGCGTGCTGGAAAAAATCGTCGAGGCCGGCAAGCAGTACAACCTGACCCCGTATGGCACCGAAACCATGCACGTACTGCGGGCGGAGAAGGGCTTCATCATCGTCGGGCAAGACACCGACGGCTCGATGACCCCGGACGACCTGAACATGGGCTGGTGCGTAGGTCGCACCAAACCGTTCTCGTGGATCGGCTGGCGCGGCATGAACCGTGAAGACTGCGTGCGTGAAGAGCGTAAGCAGCTGGTTGGGCTCAAACCGATCGATCCAACCGTGTGGCTGCCGGAAGGCGCGCAGTTGGTGTTCGATCCGAAGCAGTCGATTCCGATGAAGATGGTGGGTCACGTCACATCAAGTTATGCGCACAACTCCCTGGGTTATTCGTTTGCCATGGGCGTGGTGAAGGGCGGCTTGAAGCGCATCGGCGAGCGGGTGTTCTCACCGCAGGCGGATGGCAGTGTGATCGAGGCAGAGATTGTGTCTTCGGTGTTCTTTGACCCGAAAGGCGAACGCCAGAACATCTGATAGACCGAGTCGCGGCCTTCGCGAGCAAGCCCGCTCCCACAGGGGGAGCGCATTCCAAAATGTGCGAGCGGGCTTGCTCGCGAAGACGCCAGTAGCCGCACAACAGAATTCAGGAAAGGTGCTTTATGACAGCAGCCAATGTATACCAACAACGCCCAACCACCGGGGCCAAGGCCGAGTCGTCGCTGCACCATGCCGACCTCGCCAGCCTGGTCGGCAAGGGGCGCAAGAACGCCGGTGTGACCGTGCGTGAGAAGAAACTCCTGGGCCACCTGACTCTGCGCGGCGACGGCCATGACCCTGCCTTTGCCGCCGGCGTGCACAAGGCCCTCGGTATTGAGCTGCCAGCTGCTTTGACGGTGATCGTCAAAGGTGAAACCAGCCTGCAATGGCTCGGTCCGGATGAGTGGCTTTTGATCGTGCCAAGCGGTGAAGAATTCGCCGCCGAGCAAAACCTGCGTGCCGCCCTAGGCGACCTGCATATTCAGATCGTCAACGTCAGCGGCGGCCAGCAGATCCTCGAACTCAGCGGCCCGAATGTGCGTGACGTGCTGATGAAGTCCACCAGCTATGACGTGCACCCCAACAACTTCCCGGTGGGCAAGGCGGTGGGCACGGTGTTCGCCAAGTCGCAACTGGTGATCCGTCACACCGCTGAAGACACCTGGGAGCTACTGATTCGTCGCAGCTTCTCGGATTACTGGTGGTTGTGGTTGCAGGATGCCTCGGCTGAATTCGGTTTGAGCGTCCAAGCCTGAGGAGTGACCCATGAGCCGCGCACCTGATACATGGATTTTGACCGCCGACTGCCCCAGCGTGCTCGGCACGGTGGACGCGGTCACCCGCTACCTGTTCGAGCAGGGCTGCTACGTTACCGAGCACCACTCGTTCGATGATCGGCTTTCCGGGCGATTTTTTATTCGCGTCGAATTTCGCCAGCCCGACGGTTTCGACGAGCAAGCTTTCCGCGATGGCCTGGCCTCTCGCGGTGAAGCCTTTGGCATGATCTTCGAGCTGACGGCGCCGAACTACCGACCAAAAGTGGTGATCATGGTCTCAAAGGCCGATCACTGCCTGAACGATCTGCTGTACCGCCAGCGCATCGGCCAACTGTCGATGGACGTGGTTGCGGTGGTGTCCAACCACCCGGATCTCAAACCTTTGTCCGACTGGCACCAGATTCCCTACTACCATTTCCCCCTCGACCCCAACGACAAACCGTCCCAGGAGCGCCAGGTGTGGCAGGTGGTGGAAGACACCGGCGCCGAATTGGTGATTCTTGCGCGCTACATGCAAGTGCTGTCGCCGGAGCTGTGCCGCAAGCTGGATGGCAAGGCCATCAATATCCATCACTCGTTGTTGCCGGGATTCAAGGGCGCCAAGCCGTATCACCAGGCGTACAACAAGGGCGTGAAATTGGTTGGCGCCACGGCGCATTACATCAACAACGACCTGGATGAAGGCCCGATCATTGCCCAGGGCGTGGAGGTGGTGGACCACAGCCACTACCCCGAGGACTTGATTGCCAAGGGGCGCGATATTGAAGGGCTGACACTGGCCCGGGCGGTGGGGTATCACATTGAGCGGCGGGTGTTTCTCAACGCCAATAGAACTGTGGTGCTCTGACTGACGCCTTCGCGAGCAAGCCCGCGAAGAGGCCCCAACTAACAACGCAAAAACAGCATCTGTACCCGAGCACTTAACGCGCTGCCCACCCAACGGGCAACGCGGTTCCATAAAAACAACAGCGAGGTGAAAGCATGTCTGGTAATCGTGGTGTCGTGTATCTCGGCAACGGCAAGGTCGAAGTACAGAAAATCGACTATCCCAAAATGCAGGACCCCCGTGGCAGAAAGATTGAGCACGGCGTCATTCTGCGCGTGGTCTCCACCAATATCTGCGGCTCCGACCAACACATGGTGCGCGGCCGTACCACTGCCCAGACCGGCCTGGTGCTGGGTCATGAAATTACCGGTGAAGTGATCGAGAAGGGCAGCGACGTCGAGAACCTGAAGATCGGCGACTTGGTTTCCGTACCCTTCAACGTGGCTTGCGGTCGCTGCCGCTCCTGCAAAGAACAACACACTGGCGTATGCCTGACCGTCAACCCAGCCCGTGCCGGTGGCGCCTATGGCTATGTCGACATGGGCGACTGGACCGGCGGCCAGGCCGAATACGTACTGGTGCCATACGCCGACTTCAACCTGCTGAAACTGCCGGACCGCGACAAGGCCATGGAGAAAATCCGCGACCTGACGTGCCTCTCCGACATCCTGCCGACTGGCTATCACGGCGCCGTCACCGCCGGTGTTGGCCCTGGTAGCACCGTCTACATCGCCGGCGCTGGCCCGGTCGGCCTGGCCGCTGCCGCTTCTGCGCGCCTGTTGGGCGCTGCGGTGGTGATCATCGGCGACGTCAACCCCATCCGCCTGGCCCACGCCAAGGCACAAGGGTTCGAGATTGCCGACCTGTCCACGGACACCCCGCTGCACGAACAAATCGCTGCGCTGCTGGGTGAGCCGGAAGTGGATTGCGCCGTCGACGCCGTAGGCTTCGAAGCGCGCGGCCATGGCCATGAAGGCGTCAAGGCGGAAGCCCCGGCCACCGTACTTAACTCGCTGATGGGCGTAGTGCGCGTGGCGGGCAAGATCGGTATCCCAGGCCTCTACGTGACTGAAGACCCGGGCGCCGTGGATGCCGCCGCGAAAATGGGCAGCCTGAGCATTCGCTTTGGTCTGGGCTGGGCCAAATCCCACAGCTTCCACACCGGCCAGACCCCGGTGATGAAGTACAACCGCGCACTGATGCAGGCGATCATGTGGGACCGTATCAACATTGCTGAAATCGTGGGCGTGCAGGTGATCAGCCTGGATGACGCGCCACGCGGGTATGGCGAGTTCGATGCGGGTGTGCCGAAGAAGTTTGTGATTGACCCGCATAAGATGTTCAGCGCGGCGTAAATCCCAGACACACAGCGATCCAAATGTGGGAGCGGGCGTGCGCGCGAAGGCGGTGGTTAAGTCAGAGCCTCTTTGACTGACCTAATGCCTTCGCGAGCAAGCCCGCTCCCACAGGGTTTTGGCGTATCAGCGGTAGGCCAGTGCGCCCTGGTACACCGTCGGGCCGGTTGGCTGCTTGCTCAACGACCCCCCCTTGGTCTCCGAGCTCACCAGCAACTCCACTGGCTTGCGAATGCTGGCCTGCTGGCGTGGGTTCAATCCAATGATGCCCTTGCCATCTTCCGGCAACAGCCCCAACGAAACAGGTTTTCCACCCTCGGGCATGGCCCACAGCTCCAGGCTGCGGTCGGGCTCAGGTGCCGCCGTGGCGATCGGTTCAACTTCGAGGTAATCCTTGTGCGCCATGACCTGCGCTGCCGGCTGTTGGGTGGTGGTCACCAGCGTAGCGGCGGATTTGACGGTGTCCTGAGTGTAGAGCGCGCCGCCGAGGCCGGCGACGATGGCCACGCACACGCCGATAAACACGCGAGGACGGCTCCAGAACGGGGGTTTTTGCTCGATCACTTGGGGGCGGGTCGCGCTCATACGGCTGTTCCTGGCATTTTTTTGAATTCATTCCATGGACTGCCACCCTGCGATTGGGTTCCTTGGACTGCCCGGAACAATGGGCCGGATGCCCAGTCAAACGCCTGCTTTCACCCCTACACCCAGAGGTTGTTTCGATGAAGATTTCACGCGGTTTCGCCCTTTCCTGCCTGATGACCCTGGCAGCCGGCCCGGTGTTCGCCGCAGGCTTCAGCCTTGGCGACGCGGCCAATGCCATTTCCGGTATGCAGGGTGGCAACAACAAGGCTGCCGCTGCCGCACCGTCTTCCGAGACGGCCGGTTTGCTGAGCGCACTGACCTCTCAACTCAACATCACCCCCGAACAAGCGGTCGGCGGCACTGGCGCCATGCTGGGCCTGGCCAAGAACAAGCTGAGCGGGAACGAGTACTCGCAATTGGGCAACAGCGTGCCGGGCCTCGACCAGTTGTCGGGCAACAACGCATTGGGCAGCCTCGGGGCCTTGAGCGGGATGCTCGGCCAGGCCGGTGGCAGCAAGACCAGTGGCCTCGACGGCCTGCTGGGTAACGTGAAGAACACCAATGACCTGAACACCGCGTTCAGCGCACTGGGCATGGACAGCGGCATGGTTAGCCAGTTCGCGCCGGTAATCCTGCAATACCTCGGCGGGCAGGGTGCCAACAGCTCCTTGCTGGGCAAGTTGGCCCAGGCCTGGGGCACTGGCAGCTAACGACTTTGCGCGCGCAGTTGCTCGATGCGCGCATCCTTCTCCTTCCAGAGCTGGTTTACCCAGTTCTGGACGGTCTGGCGAAAGGCCGGATCGTTCTCGTAATCCCCTTGCCACAATGCCGGGTCCAGCTCACGGGTACGGATATCGATGATCACCTTTGGCACTGCGCCACTGATCAAATCCCAGAACCCCGGAATCTTTTGCTGCGGATAGACAACCGTCACGTCGAGTACCGCATCCAGCTGTTCCCCCAGCGCCGCCAGCACAAACGCCACGCCACCCGCCTTGGGTTTGAGTAGCCGGGTAAACGGCGAATCCTGTTGCCTGCGCTTGGCCTCGGTGAACCGCGTGCCTTCCAGATAATTGACCACCGTCACCGGCTGGCGCTTGAACAGCTCGCAGGCCTCTTTGGTGATCTTTAAATCCTGCCCGGCCAGTTCCGGGTGCTTGGCGAGGAATGCCTTGGTGTAGCGCTTCATGAACGGGTAATCCAGCGCCCACCAGGCCAGGCCGAGGAAGGGCACCCAGATCAGCTCTTTTTTCAGGAAGAATTTGAAGAACGGCGTTCGACGGTTGAGGGCCTGGATCAGCGCTGGAATATCCACCCAGGATTGGTGGTTGCTGATGACCAGGTAGGAGGTATCACCGCGTAGGTCTGCGCCACCGCGAATGTCCCATTGGGTCGGGATGCACAGCGCGAAGATCAGCTTGTCGATCTCGGCCCAGGTTTCGGCGATCCACATGACCGCCCACGACATGGCGTCACGAGTGCGACCAGGTGCCGCCGCCTTGAGTAGGGCAAACACCATCAGCGGGCCGATCAGGACCAGGGTGTTGAGCAATAAAAGCAGTGAGACAAAACAGCCGGTGAGCAGGCGGCGCATAAGCAACTCTTGCAATCCTGTGGGCGGGTCATGATAAGCAGCTTGAGTCTAGAGGCCAAATCGCAAATTACCGGACGAATGTTTCACAATGTGCCGGGTATGCTGGGGCGAGCTAACTAAGTGCTGCCTTTGCGGTCTAGAATTCGCCTACTTCTTTCCGAGGAAATCACTTCGTGAAACTGCTCCTTGCCTCGCTCGCCCTGGTTGCCCTGCCTGTCATGGCTGCCGAACCGACCCTTTACGGTCGCTACGAATACATCCAATTGCCGGAGATCGGCGAAACCTTCAAGGCCAAGATGGACACCGGCGCGTTGACCGCCTCGCTGTCGGCGCGTGATATCGAAACCTTCACCCGTGATGGCGACGACTGGGTGCGCTTCCGCCTCGGCGGCAAGGATGCCTCCAACAAAGTCTACGAACACAAAGTCTCGCGCATCAGCAAGATCAAGAGCCGCGCCGACGAAGACGATGACAAAGACGAAGCGACAGTGGCCAAGCGCCCGGTAATCGATCTGGAAATGTGCCTGGGCAACGTCAAGCGCACCGTCGAGGTCAACCTCACCGACCGCAGCAGCTTCAACTACCCGTTGCTGATCGGCGCCAAGGCCCTGCGTGAATTCGGCGCTGCGGTAAACCCGGCTCGTCGTTACACTGCTGACAAACCGGACTGCTGACGGAACACCATGGCGCATATCCTGATTGTCGAAGACGAAGCGGCGATAGCCGACACGCTGATATTCGCCCTGCAAGGCGAGGGGTTTACCACCACCTGGCTGAGCCTTGGCCAGGAGGCGCTGGCCCACCAGCGCCAGACGCCGGCTGACCTGATCATCCTCGACATCGGCCTGCCCGACATCACGGGGTTTGAAACCTGCAAGCAACTGCGCCGCTTCAGTGAAGTACCGGTGATGTTCCTCAGCGCGCGGGATGGCGAGATCGACCGTGTGGTGGGGTTGGAGATCGGTGCCGACGATTATGTGGTCAAGCCCTTCAGCCCGCGGGAGGTGACCGCACGGGTCAGGGCGATCCTCAAGCGAATCGGCCCTGGTGCTGCGCCCACAGTGTTCCAGGTTGATCTGGAACGTATGCAGATCGCTTATCGCGGCCAGCCCTTGAGCCTGACGCGCCATGAATTCCGCCTGCTGCAAAGCCTGCTGGAACAACCCGAGCGTGTCTTCAGCCGTGAGCAATTATTGGACGCGGTCGGCGTGGCGGCAGATGCCGGCTACGAGCGCAATATCGACAGCCATATCAAAAGCCTGCGCAGCAAATTACGCAGCGTGGCTGCCGATGCCGAGCCGATCCAGACCCATCGCGGCCTCGGCTACAGCTACAGCCCGAGCAATAGCTGATGCGCTTGGGGCTGCGGATTTTCCTGGTGTATGCGCTGTTTATCGGCCTCACCGGCTACTTCGTGCTCAACACTGTCATGAAGGAAATCCGCCCCGGTGTGCGCCAGTCCACCGAAGAAACCCTGGTGGACACCGCCAATCTGCTGGCCGAGATCCTGCGCGATGACGTCAAGAACGGCACCCTCGGCCAAAGCCACTGGCCGGCATTGCTCAAGGCCTACGGCAATCGCCAGCCGGGCGCGACCATTTGGGGCCTGCCGAAAAACCAGGTCAACCACCGCATCTATGTGACCGACGCCAAGGGCACCGTGTTGCTCGACTCCACGGGCGAAGCGGTGGGCCAGGACTATTCCAAGTGGAACGACGTCTACCTGACCCTGCGCGGTGAATACGGCGCCCGGTCCACTCGCAGCGCAGCGGATGACGCCACCTCGTCGGTGATGCACGTGGGCGCGCCGATCCGTGACAATGGCCAGATCATCGGGGTGGTCACCGTGGCCAAACCGAACAGCTCATTGCAGCCCTATGTCGACCGCACCGAGCGGCGCCTGCTGTGGTACGGCGCGGGCCTGGTGATTCTGGGTCTGCTGCTGGGCGCACTGCTGTCGTGGTGGCTGAGCGCCGCGCTGCGCCGGTTGACGGCTTATGCCGAAGCGGTCAGCGAAGGCCGGCGTGCCGAGTTGCCGCATTATAGGGGCGGCGAACTCAAGCAGTTATCCACCGCCGTGGAACACATGCGTACGCAGTTGGAAGGTAAGGCCTATGTCGAACATTACGTGCATACCCTGACCCACGAATTGAAAAGCCCGTTGGCGGCGATACGCGGCGCGGCGGAGTTGTTGCAGGGCGATATGACCCGCGAACAACAGCAGCGTTTTGTCGGCAACATCGACAGCGAAAGTGCGCGCCTGCAGCAGTTGATCGAGCGCTTGCTGAACCTGGCGCAAGTCGAGCAACGCCAAGGCCTGGAAGAGCAGGCGAGTATCCCGTTGGCCGCGATGGTCGATGAGGTCATCAAGGCCCAGTGCGCGCGCATTGAAGGCGCCGGATTGTGCGTTGAACAGACGATTGCGGCGGATGTGCAGGTGTATGGCGAGCCCTTCCTGCTGCGTCAGGCGCTGGGCAATCTGCTGGACAACGCCCTGGATTTCACACCGCCCGGTGGCCAGTTGAAATTCAGCGCGCAGGCGCGTTACAACGACGTGCAAGTGAGCCTGTTCAACCAGGCCGCGCCGATTCCTGACTACGCTCTGCCACGCCTGAGCGAGCGTTTCTATTCATTGCCACGCCCGGCCAGCGGGCGCAAAAGCACCGGGCTGGGCCTCAACTTTGTTGAGGAAGTGATGAAGCTGCACGGCGGTGCGTTGCAGATCGGCAACGTGCAAGGCGGCGTGCAAGTGGTACTGCATCTCCACACAGTCTCCACATTGCCCACATAAATCCCCCACACAGTCTGCTCAGACTCTCCCCATCAAAACAGGGAGAGACCCATGAACCGCAGCCTGCTTTTCAAACTTGGCGCGATTGCGCTGCTGATCCTGCTGTTGCTGATTCCGTTGCTGATGATCAACGGCATCATCAGTGACCGCCAGCAACTGCGCGATGGCGTACTGATGGACATCGCCCGCAGCTCCAGCTATGCCCAGCGTCTCACCGGCCCGGTGATGGTGGTGCCGTATCGCAAGACCGTGCGCGAGTGGAAGCTCAATGAAAAGCTCAACAAACGCTACGAAGTCACCCGCGAAGAGCGTGGTCGTCTGTATTTCCTGCCGGATCGTTTTGAGCTCGACGGCAAAGTGCAGACCGAACTGCGTGCGCGGGGCATCTACCAGGCGCGGCTGTTCCATGCCGATAACCGCATCAGCGGGCGTTTCGAGCTACCTGCGCAGTTGGGCATCACCGAGAATTTTGCCGATTACCGTTTTGAGCCGGCATTTCTGGCGGTGGGTATCAGCGATATTCGCGGCATTGAAAACGCATTGAAGCTTGAGCTGGGCAGCCAGCCGCTGGAGTTCGAACCGGGCTCCCAGGTCGACTGGCTCGGTGAGGGCGTGCACGTGGCGCTGCCGGAGCAGGACACTAAAAAGCCCTACGTGGTGGATTTCGCCTTTGACCTACGCCTGCAAGGCACCGAGCAACTGCAAGTGGTGCCGGTGGGCAAGACCAGCCAAGTGTCACTCGCGTCCAACTGGCCGCACCCAAGCTTTATCGGCAACTTCCTGCCGGCGCAACGCGAGATCACCGACAAAGGCTTCAGCGCCAACTGGCAGACTTCATTCTTCTCCACCAACCTTGAGCAAGCCCTGCAGACCTGCCTGGACGGGCAAGGCTGTGACGACTTCAACAACCGCAGCTTCGGCGTCAACTTCATCGACCCGGTGGACCAATACCTCAAGAGCGACCGCGCGATCAAATACGCGTTGCTGTTTATCGCCCTGACCTTTGCCGGTTTCTTCCTGTTCGAAGTGCTCAAGAGCCTGGCGGTGCACCCGATCCAGTACGCCTTGGTGGGCGTGGCGCTGGCGTTTTTCTACCTGCTGCTGTTGTCGTTGTCCGAGCATATAGGCTTCGCCATGGCCTACCTTATCTCCGCCAGTGCCTGCGTGTTGTTGATTGGTTTCTACGTGTGCCATGTGCTGCGCAGCGTGGCCCATGGGTTGGGCTTCTCGGCGGGGTTGGCGGCGTTGTATGGCTTGTTGTACGGGCTGTTGAGTGCCGAGGATTACGCGTTGCTGATGGGCTCGCTGTTGTTGTTCGGCCTGCTGGGCACGGTGATGGTGCTGACGCGCAAACTGGACTGGTATGGCGTGGGCAAGCGCAAAGCGGCCGAGCCACTGCAGTTTGACCTGGAGGCAGTGCAATGATCGGGTTGCGCGAGGATCAGCAAATGAAGGCGAGGATGGTCGACTTCCTTAATAACGCCGCCGCCCACTGTGGGAGCGGACTTGCTCGCGAAGGCGGTATGTCAGCCACAGATGTTTCAACTGAGCCACCGCATTCGCGAGCAAGCCCGCTCCCCAGGGGAATGACGGTGAATCTTAGATGGGCGGCTGGGTGTCCAGCATCGAAGGCCGCTGGCTGACCTCGGCATACCATGCGGCAAGCTGCGGGTTATCCGAGCGCCATTGCATATCCGGATGACGGAAATCCAGGTAACCCAAGGCGCAGGCCACGCTGATAGCGGCGATGTCGAAGTGGCTGGTCAGTTCGGCGATTGCATCCGCTTCTAACTCAGCGAGGCTGCGACGGATCTTGTTGCGCTGCTCGTCGAGCCATTGGTCCCAGTGTTTTTCCGCCGGTCGCAGGGCGGTCTCGTAACGCACCAGCACGGCGGCATCCATGATGCCGTCGGCCATCGAGGCCAGGGTCAGGCGGCGCCAGCGCGCCGAGCCGTCGCGAGGGATCAGCGGGTTGCCGACGTGCTGGTGGTCGAAGTAATCAAGGATCACCCGGCTGTCGTGCAGCACCGTGCCGTCCGCCAGGCGCAGGGCCGGGATCTTGCCCACCGGGTTGCCTTGCACCAGTTGGGCGTCCGGGTTGACCGGGGTCGGCATGCACCCGTGCAGGGCCACGCGATCTTGCTGGCCGGTTTCGGCCAGCAGCACACGGACCTTGCGCACGAACGGTGAAGCGGGGTTGTGGAACAGGGTCATGCTGGGAGCGGACATGGGCATTCCTCAAGATAGGCGTGGCTAGCCTAGAGGGTTGCATGACGGCTGGCGAGGCCCTTAGCCGCGCCGTTTGAACAACGCGTGCACGCCTATGACTGCTGGCACCCCTAAACCCACCCAACTGAGCGAATCCCACAGCCCATCCCCGAGCAACGCCGCAAACAACCCGGCGGCGCTGAGCAGGCCAATCCCCAGGGGAATGCCAAACACCTTCCAGAAATTCGACCGGCGCGGCTTCATGCCTTGCCCGCCTTGCGCCGCACGATCCACAAGTAAATCCCGCTCACAAGCACGATGATGGTCAGCACATCCAAGACGGCCCAGAGGATTTTCATCGGCATGCCGCCGTAGTCGCCAAAGTGCAGCGGTTGGGACATGCCCATGGCGTCCATGTACCACGGCCGTTCGGCGATGGCGGTGACGGCCAGGGTACTGGCGTCGATCAACACCGGCGTGAGCAAGTGCGACGTCAGGTGGGTGCTGCCCTTCATGAACACCGCGTAGTGGTGCTCACTGGAAAAGCGCGTGCCGGGGAAGGCGATGAAGTCCGGCTGCATGCCCGGCGCGGCTTTGGCGGCGATGGTCAGCAACTCGGTGGCCGGGGCGCGTTGGGTCAGGGGGGGCGCGCTTTTATAGGGCTCGATCATCGCGCTGAGGCTGTCCTGGCGCCAGGCGGCGATGATCAGGTCGGCGCAGGCGCTGATTACACCGGTCACGCCCACCACCAGCGCCCAGGTCAACGTGACCACACCGATCAGGTTATGCAGGTCGAGCCAACGCAGGCGAGTGGATTTGTCCTGGCGCACAGTGGCGAATGTCAGGCGGCGCATGAACGGCAGGTACAGCACCGTGCCGGAGATAATCGCCAGTACAAACAGAATGCCCATGAACGCCAGCAACAACTTGCCTGGCAGACCGGCGAACATATCCACATGCAACCGCAGCAGGAACAGGGTGAGCCCACCGTTGGCCGCCGGGGTTTCCACCGCTTCACCGGTGCGTGCATCCAGCATGAAAGTGTGCGACGCGTTGGGTTCGGTGCCGGCGGTGGCGGCCATGATTACGATCACGCCGTTCTGGTCGTCTTCGTCCCAGGCCAAGTACTGCATGGCTTCGCCGGGGCGATGAGACTGAGCTTTAGCCACAAGCTGCTCGAGGTTGAGCCGTGGGGTATCGGCGGGCATCTGCGCCAGTTCAGGCTCATTGCCCAGCAGGTGGTCGATCTCGTGGTGAAACACCAGCGGCAGGCCAGTCAGGGCGAGCAGCAGCAGGAAAACGGTGCAGATCAGGCTGATCCAGGTGTGGATGAAGGACCAGCGGCGGATGGTTTTGCTTTTCATTTTCTAACCTTCAGACACACGCAAGCCGCTCAAGGGAGCGGCCTGGTTGTTGGCTCAGCCGATTACCACTGATAGGTGGCGCTGGCGACTACGCTGCGTTGGTCGCCGAAGTAGCAGTAGGAACCGTCACAGGTGGAGATGTAGTCCTTGTTGAATAGGTTGGTGGCGTTGAGTTTGACCGATGCACCTTTGAGGCTGTTGTCGAGGCGGCCCAAGTCGTAATGCACCGCACCGTCGAACACGGTGTAGGCGTTGGCCTTACCCAGCCAGGTATTGCCCTGGTCGCCATAGGTGTTGCCGGTGTAGCGGGCGCCGAAGCCGATACCGAAGCCGTCGAGTACGCCGGTGTGCCAGGTGTAGTCGGTCCACAGCGAAGCTTGCTGGTTGGGCATCAGTTGCAGGCGGTTGCCCTTGAAGTCGCCTTTTTGCACTTCGGATTTGGCCAGGGTGTACGCCGCGATCACCTTGAGGTTCTCGGTCACGTCAGAAACGGCTTCCAGTTCCAGGCCTTTGACTTTCACTTCGCCGGTCTGGTCGGTGATCGGGGTGCCGCTCGTTCCGGTGCTGGTGACCAGTACGTTTTTCTGAGTGAGGCTATAGATCGCCGCACTCAGCAAGGTATTGGAGCCAGGTGGCTGATACTTGATTCCCAGTTCCCATTGCTTACCTTCGGTGGGTTTATACGACTTGACCGGGTCGGCGCTGGCGTTGCTTGCTGGCTGGAAGGATTCGGCGTAGGACAGGTATGGCACGAAGCCCGAATCGAACACATAGCTGACTGCCGCGTTGCCGCTGAAGTTTTTGTTGCGGTCGGTGTTGGTCGCGTCTTGTTTGTTGAAGTACGTGGTGCCTTGGTGCACCCAATCTTCACGACCACCGAGGGTCAGGCGCCAGTTGTTGAGGGCCATCTGGTCTTGCACGTAGAGGCCGGTCTGCACGGTTTTCTGGTTGTAGTCGTAGAACGCATCGGAGCGCGCCGGGCGCACTACCGGCGTGGTATTGACCGGGTTGAAGATATTGACACGCCCGGCACCCCCGAAGATCGACAGGTACGAGGTGTCGGTCCGCTGGTGGTCCAGACCCAGCAACAGGGTGTGGGTGACATCACCGGTGGCGAAGTCGGCCTGGAAGTTGTTATCCACCGCGAACTGTCCGATGTTCTCGTCGACGTTGGTCGAGAGGCGATCCATGTTGCCCGCTGCATCCACTGGAGCGAAGGCATAGGAACCCACGGTCAGTTGCTGGAACGACAACTCCGACTTGGTGTAACGCAGGTTCTGCTTGAACTGCCAGGTATCGTTGAAGCGATGCTCGAAGGCATAACCCAGCGCGTAGTAAGTGCGGTCGTAGAACTCGTAATCTGGATCGCCCAGGTTCTTGTGATGTGATACGTCGCCCGATGGCGATTTGATCTTGGTGCCCACGATCGGCAAGAACTGACTGGTGGCGCCAGTATCGTCACGCGTGAACTGCGACAGCAGCGTCAGCTTGGTGTCGGTGTCAATATTCCACGTCAGACTCGGCGCAATGTTGTAGCGCTTGTTGTCGATGTGGTCGACCTGGGTACCCGCATCGCGTACCACACCGCTGACGCCATACAGGAACTGGCCTTCATCATCGATCTTGCCGGTGCTGGCGAAGTTGATCTGGCGGTAGTTGTCACTGCCGTATTGCACCTGAATGGCATGGCTCGACTCTTCGCTCGGACGCCGACTGACCATGTCCAGCAGGCCACCCGGTGGCGTCTGGCCGTACACCGATGAGGCCGGACCGCGCAGCAGGGCAAGGCGGTCGAGGTTCCAGGTTTCGGCTTTCGGGTTGGCGTACACCCCGCGTGGTAGCGGCAGGCCGTCGAGGAACTGGGTCGGTTCGAAGCCGCGCACGCGCATCCAGTCGTAGCGGGTGTCGCTGCCGTAGCTGGCGGACACGATGCCGGGCATGTATTTGACGGCGTCGTCCAGGTTCTGCACGTTGCGGTCCTGCATCTGCTCGCGGGTGGCGACAGAGATCGAGCGCGGCGCTTCAACCAGCGCAGTGTCGGTTTTGGTGCCGGCGGCAGTGCGCGTGGCCAGGTAGCCTTGCACCGGGCCCCAGGCACTTTCCCGGCCGCTGTCTTGGCCAGTGATGTTGGTGACCGGCAGCGCCATTACGCCCTCTTGAATCGCCACCAAGGTGTAAGTCCCCGCGCTGCTCTGCTCCAGTTGCAACCCCGTCCCACGTAACGCTTCACGCAGCGCACCCGGCGCATCGAACTGGCCCTGGACCGGTGCCGAGGTCTTGCCGGCGGCGAGCGCCGGGCTAAGGGTCAGCGCCAAGCCGCCCTGGCTGGCGATCTGGTTCAGGGTGCTGGCCAGTGGCGCCGCCGGCAGGTTGTACGCACGCACGCTGGACGCCTGCTCGGCGGCGATCAGCACAGTGCTGGCCAGCGGGGCGCTGAGGGCGATGGCCACGGCTAACAGGCTGGGGCGCAACAAGGTGTCTAGGGTGCGGGACATACGGCGGCTCCTGAATGGAAATATTTCTCAATTGCCTAGGAGCCGAACGAGAATCGAAAAGTGATAGGGCGAGGTGAAAATATTTTTCCAGGGTGTTCTTGCCTGCGATAGCGATAGCACGGGCATCGCGAACCTAAGGCTCGCCCTTCACCGTCACCCACCACGGGGTGTGCTGCTCAATCTGCACCGGTAACGTCGGCAGCAGCGCATTCAGCGCCAGCGTGGTGTCGTGCAGCGGGAAACTGCCGGTGATACGCAAGTCGGCCACATCTTTATCCACACCCAGGTAACCGGCGCGGTAGCGGCCGAGTTCCTCGACCACATCCCCCAGGCGGGCGTTGTCGACCACCAGCATGCCGCGGGTCCAGGCGTCGGTGGCGGGGGTGACAGCCAGCAGCGGGCCGAGGCCGTCGCTGCGCATCAGCACTTGCTGGCCTTCCTTGAAGACCTGTTCCTGATGCAGCGCCTCAGGCTGGGCGGCCACCGCCGATTGCAGCACGCTCAAGCGCGTGGCGTCGTCTTCGCGCTTGACGATAAATCGCGTGCCCAGCGCCCGCAGGCTGCCGTCGCGGGTTTGTACATAGAACGGGCGCGCATCGTTGTGGCCGGTCTCGACCAGGATCTCGCCTTCCTGCAACACGATCAGCCGGCGTTTCTCATCAAAACGCACATCGATAGCACTGTGGGTATTGAGGTTGATCAGCGTACCGTCCGCCAGCTTCAGCGTGCGCTGCTCGCCGGTAGCGGTACGTTGGTCCGCCAGCCAATAGTGGATCGGCACGTAGCGCTCACCGGCAAACAACGCCACGCCAATGACCAGTGCAATGCTCGCCAGGCCACTGCCCAGCTTGCGCACGCGCTGGCGAATGCCTTCCCGCGATTGCAACAACGCCACCCGCGCCGGGCCCGAAGCGGCGCTGAAACGCTGGTCGAGCATGCCCAGTTGGCGCCAGGCGCGAGCGTGTTCTTCGTTGCTGGCCAGCCATTTATCGAATTCTTCGCGCTCAACCAGGCTGCCGTCGCCCGAATCGAGGGACAGTTGCCAGGCAATGGCTGCATCCAGCACATGGGCCGAGACCGGTCTGGAACCGTTCACAGCGGCTCACCATACAGGGCGATGTAGCACTGGCGAATGCCCTGGGCCAGGTACTGGCGCACGCGCGGCACGGACACGCCGAGGCGCTGGGCGATTTCCGCATGGCCCATGCCGTCGAGGCGGTTGTAGAGGAAGGCCGCGCGCGCCTTGCTCGACAATTTGCCGAGCAGGCGGTCGATGGCCTTGAGGTCTTCGAGGATCAGTTGCTGTTCTTCCGGCGAAGGGTGTTCGCTTTCCGGGATCAGCATCAGTTCGGTGAGGTAGGCCTGTTCCAGTGCGGCGCGGCGGAAGTAGTCGAACAGCAAGCCCTTGGCGATGGCGACCAGGAACGCCCGAGGTTCGCGGGGTTCGCGCAGTTCATCACGGCCCAGCAGGCGCATGAAAGTGTCTTGGCTCAGGTCTTCGGCGCGGCTTGGGCAGGCCACATTGCGTCGAAGCCAGGCCAGCAGCCAGCCACGATGGTCGCGATACAACGCGCCAACAAGCTCACTGTGTGGGTTCTGGACCGACGACAAGGCATCACCGAATAAACAAGAGGTTTAAATTAACGAGAATTATTCGCGATTGTGTCAGAGCCGTGGGGTGGGTGCAATTGGCGTCTGTCGAGAGAGGGTATTAAAACGATGGCGCGTGTTTACGCCGCTTCCACTGGCTCAAGCGCTCTTGCAGCGTGTGGGGGGTGTCGATCTGTTGCTGGCGTGCGCGGCTGAGCAGGATGAGCATCAGCTCCGCCGTGGCCAGCGCATCGGCGCTGGCATGATGGCGCTCGCCCACGTGCAGGTTGAAGTGGTTGATCCAATCGTCCAGCCCGGCTTCGCGTATATGCGCCTCGGGGCACAGCAGCGGGGCGATGTCGGCAACATCAAGAAACGGATGCGTCAGGCGGTAACCCAGGCTGTCCTTGAGCGCCCGGCACAGCATGTGTTGATCGAACGGTGCGTGGAAGGCCAGCAATGGGCTGTCGCCGACAAATTCCATAAAGTCCAGCAACGCCTCGGCCGGGTCGCTGCCGGCAGCAATGGCACTGGGGCCGAGGCCGTGGATCAATACGCTGGGGCTGAGTTTGGTGTCGGCGCGTTGCAGCGTGCGCTCGAACAATTGAGAAAAGTCCACCGCGCCGTCTTCGATCACCACCGCACCGATGGACAGCACCTGATCACGGTTGAGGTTCAGGCCGCTGGTTTCCAGGTCCACCACCACCCAGCGCTGACTGCGCAAGGAACCTTCGCCCAGCGCGGTGGGCTTGCGCAGTTGCTCCAGGCGTTGTTGCTGCGCGGTATCCAGCCCAGGCTTTTTCGTACGCAGCCAACTGAACAGGCTCACAACTGATACCGCAACGTCAGGCTGCTTTGCAGGCGTTGAGCCTGGCGCAGGGACTCTCGCAGGATGCGCCGGTCCAGGTGGTTGAGGCTGTCCGGGTCGACGCGGTTGGAATACGGCTGATTCTCGCGGGTTTGCAGCTGGTGCTGCTGCATGCGGGTTTGCTGGATGAAGTGGTAGGCCTCTTCATAGGCGGCGCCGTCCAGAGGCTCGATCACTTCCTTGACCACCAGTTGGCGCAGGCGCTCCAGGGTGTTATTGGCGTGGATGCCGTTGGCCAGGGCCAGGAGGCGCGCGCCGTCGACAAACGGCGTCAGGCCTTGCACCTTGAGGTCGAGAGTGGCTTTTTCGCCGCCTTTACGCGTCAGTACAAACTCGCGGAAGCGTCCTACGGGCGGCCGTTGGCGCAACGCGTTTTCAGCCAGCATGCGTTGGAACAAGCGGTTATCCGCGACCTGGTCGAGAATGCCCTGGCGCAATTGCTCGCAACCACGCTCATCGCCCCACACCACGCGCAGGTCAAAATAAATGCTGGAGCCCAGCAGATTCTCCGGCGTCGCCTCGCGGATAAACGCCGCAAAACGCCGCGCCCATTCCGCTCGGGACAGGCAAAGCTCTGGGTTGCCGGCCATGATGTTGCCCTTGCACAGGCTGAACCCGCACAACGCCAGGCTCTGGTTGATCTGCTGTGCCAGCGGCAACAGGCGACTACGGATCTGCGCTGCTTCGGCGGTGTCCTTGGCATCGAACAGAATGCCGTTGTCCTGGTCGGTGTACAGCGTCTGCTCGCGACGACCTTCGCTGCCAAAACACAACCAACTGAATGGCACGCCGGGGTCGCCTTTTTCAGCCAGCGTGAGTTCGATCACCCGGCATACGGTGTGATCGTTAAGCAGCGTAATGATGTGCGTGATCTGGGTAGACGACGCGCCATGGGCCAGCATGCGTTCGACCAACTGGCCGATCTCGCCGCGAATCGCCACCAGGTTTTCCACGCGTGGCGCGTTACGGATGGTGCGCGCCAGGTGCACCAGGTCTACCCGTTGCAGGGAAAACAGATCGCGCTCGGACACCACGCCACACAGGCGTTGGTCTTTGACCAGGCACACATGGGCGATATGCCGTTCGGTCATGGCGATGGCGGCGTCGAAGGCGCTGTGGTCCGGGGTCAGGAAGAAGGGCGCCTGGGTCATGTGGCCTTCGATGCCTTGGGTGAAATCGCTGGTGCCATCGGCCACCACTTGGCGCAAGTCGCGCAGGGTGAAAATGCCCAGGGGCGCCTGGCCCTCATCGACGATCACAATGCTGCCCACCTGTTGTTCGTGCATCATCGTCACCGCTTCGCGCAGCGGCGTGGTTGGGCTGCACATCACTGGGTGGCGCATGGCCAATTCACCCAGGCGGGTGTTCAGTGAGTATTGAGTGCCGAGGGTCTCCACGGCTTTTTGTTGCACCTGTTGATTAACCGTGTCCAACAGGCTGCTGACGCCACGCAGGGAGAAGTCGCGAAACGGGCTGGACAGCGCGAACAGCTTGATAAACGCCGGTTTGTTCAGTTGCAGGCAGAAGGTGTCTTCGGCCGCCTTGTGCTCGGTGCGGGTTGCCCGTTCACCTAACAGCGCCGCGAGGGGAAAGCACTCGCCCGTCGCGATTTCAAAAGTGGTTTCGGCGCTGTCCGGGCGCTCACCTACGACCCGTCCCTGCTTGACGATATAAAAGTGTTCAACCGGCCCGCCCGACGGTTTAAGGATGCTGTCGCCGGGGCCATAAAATCGCAGCTGGCACTGTTCCACCAAAAACGCCAGGTGTGCGTTTTCCATCTGGTTGAAGGGCGGGAAGCGTTGCAAGAACTGCAGGGTGCCGTGAATGTTTTGCAACACAGCAGTCTTCCCCGCCTGGGCGAAGGCATCAGCTTTACTCATAACAGTGGCCGCATTTTTTGTCGTTATCGTCCCTCATGGTCGACTCGCACGCGGCGGGTGCCCATTGGACGTAAGTCTAGGTCGATACAAACCGCACTCACCTAGGGGAAAGCCTTACATGACTATCGTCCAAAACCCGTAGAACGCCCACTAGTCAGACTTTCCGACGAAGTGCACATTGTTTGACCCTCCGGTGATGTCTGACGTCTGAGCGGAGGGGATTGATGAGAACTGCTGAGAACCGTATGTCCGACCACGATATTTTAAGCGATGCCGAGCGCGAGGCGCTGAGCGCTGTGATGCTGGAGCCTGATCTACCGCCACAGCGCGTGTTGATCGTCGATGACGACAAAGACGCGCGTGAACTGCTGGCGGAAATCCTGGGCCTGGACGGCATTCGCTGCATGACCGCCGAGAATGGTGAGGCGGCGTGGTACATGTTGAATTCCAGCAGCTCCATCGGTTTGCTCATCACCGACCTGCGCATGGCGCCCAGCAATGGCCTGGAACTGATCCGCCAGGTTCGCGAATCCACGCGTGCGGCGTTGCCCATCATCATCATGTCGGGGGACGCGGAAGCGCCGGATGTGATCGATGCGATGCATTTGAGTGTGGTGGATTTTTTGTTGAAGCCGATTGATAGCGCGAAGTTGGCGAAGTTGGTGAAGCGGGAGCTGGGGATGGCGTCCTGACTCTGTGTTGACGGTGATGGCCTCTTCGCGAGCAAGCGCCAGTCCAGCCGTCACAAAACCCAATAAAAAGCCCTGATCTCGCGACCAGGGCTTTTTCATTTACAGGCCGTTTTTAGCCTTGAACTCCCGCCGCCGACGGTGCAATACCGGCTCGGTATACCCATTCGGCTGTTTGGTCCCTTCAATCACCAACTCCACCGCCGCCTGGAACGCGATGTTGCTGTCGAAATCCGGTGCCAGCGGGCGATACAACTTATCCCCGGCATTCTGACGGTCCACCACCGGCGCCATGCGCTTGAGGCTTTCCATCACTTGGGCTTCGTTGACGATGCCGTGGCGCAGCCAGTTGGCGATGTGCTGGCTGGAGATGCGCAGGGTGGCGCGGTCTTCCATCAGGCCCACATCGTTGATGTCCGGCACTTTCGAGCAGCCGACGCCCTGGTCGATCCAGCGCACGACGTAGCCAAGGATGCCCTGGGCGTTGTTGTCCAGCTCGTTGCGGACTTCTTCGTCAGACCAGTCGGTGGTGCTGGCCAGAGGAATCGTCAGGATGTCGTCCACCGAGGCGCGCTCGCGCTTGGCCAGTTCGGCCTGGCGGGCGAAAACGTCGACCTTGTGGTAGTGCAACGCGTGCAATGCGGCTGCCGTTGGCGACGGCACCCAGGCAGTGTTGGCACCGGCCAATGGATGGGCGATTTTCTGTTCGAGCATCGCCGCCATCAGGTCGGGCATGGCCCACATGCCTTTACCGATCTGCGCGCGACCTTGCAGGCCGGTGCTCAAGCCGATATCGACGTTCCAGTTTTCGTAGGCGCCAATCCACTTCTCGGCCTTCATCGCGGCCTTGCGCACCATCGCGCCGGCTTCCATGGAGGTGTGGATTTCGTCGCCAGTGCGGTCAAGGAAGCCGGTGTTGATAAACACCACACGCTCGCTGGCCGCCTTGATGCAGGCCTTGAGGTTGACCGTGGTGCGGCGTTCCTCGTCCATGATCCCGACTTTCAGCGTGTTGCGCGGCAGGTTCAGCACGTCTTCGATGCGCCCGAACAGCTCGTTGGTGAACGCCGCTTCTTCGGGGCCGTGCATTTTCGGTTTAACGATGTACACAGAGCCGGTGCGGCTGTTCTTGCGGCTGCTGTTGCCGTTGAGGCTGTGGATCGCCGCGAGGCTGGTGAGCAAGCCGTCAAGAATGCCTTCCGGCACCTCGTTGGCGTTTTTGTCGAGGATCGCGTCGATGGTCATCAGGTGACCCACGTTGCGTACGAACAACAGCGAACGACCGTGCAGGGTGACATCCTTGCCATCCACGCCGGTGTAGACGCGGTCGGCGTTCATGGTGCGGGTAAAGGTCTTACCGCCCTTGGCTACTTCTTCGGCCAGGTCGCCCTTCATCAGGCCGAGCCAGTTGCGGTAGATCACCACCTTGTCATCGGCATCGACGGCGGCGACGGAGTCTTCGCAGTCCATGATGGTGGTCAGCGCGGCTTCCATCAGCACGTCTTTGACGCCGGCGGCATCGGTCTGGCCGACCGGGGTGCTGGCGTCGATCTGGATTTCGAAGTGCAGGCCGTTGTTTTTCAGCAGGATCGCAATCGGCTCAGCCGCAGGGCCTTGGAAACCGATCAACTGCGCGTCGTCACGCAGGCCGCTGTTGCTGCCGCCCTTGAGGCTGACGATCAGCTTGCCATCGGCAATCTTGTAGCCGGTGGACTCGGCGTGGCTGCCGGCGCTGAGCGGGGCGGCCTCATCGAGAAAAGCGCGGGCGAAGGCGATAACCTTGTCGCCGCGCACTTTGTTGTAGCCCTGGCCCTTCTCGGCGCCATCGGCTTCACTGATGGCGTCGGTGCCATACAGTGCGTCATACAACGAACCCCAGCGCGCATTCGAGGCGTTGAGTGCGAAGCGCGCGTTCATCACCGGCACGACCAACTGAGGGCCGGCCATGCGGGCGATTTCGTCATCGACGTTTTGGGTTGTGGCCTGGAAGTCTGCAGCTTCTGGCAGCAGGTAGCCGATGTCTTGCAGAAAGGCTTTGTAGGCCACCGGGTCGTGAGCCTGGCCGGCGTGGGTCTGGTGCCAGGTATCGATGCGCACCTGGAAATCGTCGCGTTTGGCGAGTAGGGCTTTGTTCTTCGGTGCCAGATCATGGATGACCTTGTCGGCACCGGCCCAGAACTGGTCGGCAGTGATGCCCGTACCGGGAATGGCTTCGTTGTTCACGAAGTCGAACAGGACTTTGGCGACCTGCAGGCCACCGACTTGAACGTGTTCAGTCATTGCTTGCCTCACTCTGCGGAGCTTATGCGCTTTTTCAGATTTTCATTATGTAGTGCACGGTTGGGCATACTACATGATGACTTGCGGTTGTGAAAATTAGACTAAATACGTCGTTTAGCGACCCACTTTGGTCGTACGGTCACAGCGGAGAATCGGATGTTCTCAAAAAACTATTGGATTGTTCCAGATAAATATAAAAATGGTACACGATTTGTTTTCAAGGGCTTCCGGGTCCACCTTGTAGATTGAATTCCAGAGGGCTTTGCCATGGACCATCTTGTACTCACAATTATCGCCGCCGACAAACCCGGGCTGGTTGAACGCATTGCGCAGAACATCAACGCCCACGGCGGCAACTGGCTGGAAAGCCGCATGGCGCACATGGCCGGGCAGTTTGCCGGGATCCTGCGGGTCAGTGTACCGACGCAGAGCCGTCAGGCGTTGGTGGGCGCGCTGGAGGATTTATCCACACACGGCATTCGTGTGCTGGTGGGTGAGGGCAGCACTGGCCAGGCTTCAGCATCCAAAGCGATTGTGATGACGCTGGTGGGCAACGACCGTTCGGGCATCGTGCGCGAGATCACGGCGCTGCTGAGCCAGCAGGGGGTGAACCTGGCGAGTCTGAGCACTGACGTTCGCCCGGCCCCTATGAGCGGTGACCCGTTGTTCACTGCCGAGGCGCTGTTGCAGGTGCCGGCAGCATTATCCCTGGATGTATTGCAGTTATCCCTGGAAACCCTGGCGGATGACTTGATGGTGGAGTTGCACCACGAGGAATAATCGGGCCATGAGGTTATGCATGGAAATCTTGCATGGGCCTGTGGATAACCTGTAGAGACCCGGCGCCAGGCCAGACCGGCCGGGCTTCTCCGTCAGCTGAGCAAAAAACGAGCAGTTTCAAGGGCTTGTGCACAAATGGCGGGGATCAGGTTGTGGATAACCTTGGGATGGGTGTCTGCAAGTCACGCCGACCGTGCCTTGCAGAGGTTTGTACGTTATTTGATCAGCGTTTTCGCACGCTCAGCCAGATATCCACGCTGTACACCACCAGGCCTGCCCAGATAAAGGCGAAGGCAGTCAACGTGCTCGGCGCCAGGTGTTCGCCGAACAGCAGCACGGCCTCCAGTAGCACCAGCGTCGGCGCCACATACTGCAGGAAGCCTAGCGCGGTGTAAGGCAAATGCCGTGCGGCGGCGTTGAAACACACCAGCGGGATCAGCGTCACCGGGCCCGCAGCTACCAGCCACCAGGCTTCTGAGGTGCTCCAAAATTCCAGCTGCGCACTGTGGGCCGTTGGGTTGAACAGCAGCCATGCGACAGCAATGGGCACCAGCATCCAGGTTTCTACCACCAGCCCCGGCAACGCTTTCACCGGCGCCTGTTTACGGATCAATCCGTAAAAGCCAAAGGTCAACGCCAGCACCAGCGACACCCACGGCAAGCTGCCCACCTGCCACACCTGTTGCGCCACACCCGCTGCAGCCAGCCCGACGGCGACCCATTGCAGACGGCGCAGGCGTTCACCCAGGATCAGCATGCCCAGCAGCACATTGACCAGCGGGTTGATGTAGTAACCCAGGCTCGCTTCCAGCATGCGCCCCGTATTCACCGACCACACATACGTCAGCCAGTTGGCCGCAATCAGCGAACCGCTGAGGGCCAGGATCGCCAGGCGCTTGGGGTTGTCACGCAGTTCGCGGAACCAGCCGGGGTGTTTCCACACCATCAGCAGCAAACCGCCGAACAGCGCTGACCACAGTACGCGGTGCACGATGATCTCGGCGGCGGGTACGCTGGCGATGGCTTTGAAGTAGAGCGGGAACAGACCCCAGATGACATAGGCGCTAAGGCCCAGGATGTACCCCTTGCGGGGGTTGGCGGCTTGCATGCGGAATCCTTGCTTAGGCAGCTAACAAAGCGTAATTGTAAGGATATTTCTCAGGCATTGGGATCTGCTTTCTGTGGGCGCCGGGCTTGCCCGCGATAGCATCATCTCGGTTCTCCTGCACAACCGAGGTGCCTGCATCGCGGGCAAGCCCGGCGTCCACAGAGAAGCCGTCAGAAGAGTTTCAGAGGTTCTTCGTTCAGGGCCGAGAGTTGTTCGCGCAATGCCAACACCTGGTCGCCCCAATAGCGCTCACTGCCAAACCAGGGAAAGCTGTGGGGAAACGCCGGGTCATCCCAGCGCCGTGCCAGCCAGGCGCTGTAGTGCATCAGGCGCAGGGCGCGCAACGGTTCGATCAACGCCAGTTCACGCGGGTCGAAGTCGTGGAATTCCTGATAGCCGTCCATCAATTCCGACAACTGTCCCAGACATTCTTGACGGTCTCCGGCGAGCATCATCCACAGGTCCTGCACCGCCGGGCCCATGCGGCAGTCATCCAGGTCGACGATATGGAACATCTCGTCACGGCACATCATGTTGCCGGGATGGCAATCGCCGTGCATACGGATGTTCTTGTGCGGCGTGGCCTTGTACACCTCTTCCACGCGTTTGAGCAGGTCGCGCGCCACGGACTCGTAGGCCGGCAGCAGGCTCTTGGGAATGAAGTTGCCTTCCAGCAGGGTGGTTAGGGAATCGTGCCCGAAGTTCTTCACGCCCAAGGCTTCACGGTGTTCGAACGGGCGGGTGGAACCCACCGCATGCAAACGGCCAAGCAGTTGCCCAAGGCGATACAGCTGATCCAGATTGCCCGGCTCCGGCGCACGGCCGCCACGGCGTGGGAACAAGGTGAAGCGGAAACCGGCGTGTTCGAACAGGCTTTCGCCATTGTGGATCAGTGGCGCCACCACCGGCACTTCGCATTCGGCCAGTTCGAAGGTGAAACGGTGTTCTTCAAGGATCGCCTCGTTAGTCCAGCGCTGTGGGCGATAGAACTTGGCGATCAACGGTTCGGAGTCTTCGATGCCCACTTGGTAAACGCGGTTTTCGTAGCTGTTAAGCGCGAGAATGCGCGCATCGCTGAGGAAGCCGATACTTTCGACAGCGTCGAGCACCAGGTCGGGAGTGAGTGTTTCAAACGGATGGGCCATGCAAACTCCTGCGCGCAGCAGGTCGCCGCGTCCGGCCGGGTATGGTAACGCACACGAGCATAGATAGGTGGTGGCTGTGGGGACGCCTTCGCGAGCAAGTCGAAGCGTCTAACCGCCGGTTCGACGCTTCGACTTGCTCGCGAAAGCGGTCTATCAGGCGCCGACGATACCGCCGTCATCCCGTCGAATCGCCATCACCGACGAACGCGGCTTGCCATTCGGTAGGTGCTCCGGCCAGGTGGAGCCGCCGGTTTCACCCGGATGCTGAATCCCCACAAACAACGTCTTCTGATCCGGCGAGAAGCTGATGCCCGTCACTTCACAGGCCACAGGGCCAACCATGAAACGACGGATTTCCCCGGTGGTCGGGTCAGCGCAGAGCATCTGGTTATTACCCATCCCCGCGAAATCACCCGCGTTGCTGTAGTCGCCGTCGGTCAGAATCCACAGCCGCCCGGCCTTGTCGAAACCCAAGCCATCAGGGCTGTTGAACATATTTTGCGGGTTGATATTCGACGAACCGCCCTTCGGCGTGCCGGCGTGAACGCCAGGGTTGCCGGCCACCACAAACAGGTCCCAAGTAAATGCCATGCTGGCGTGGTTATCGGCGTCGGCTTTCCAGCGCAGGATCTGGCCGTAGACGTTTTTCTCACGGGGGTTGGGGCCGCCGACGGGCTGGCCGTCTTCACCGCGCTTGGCGTTGTTGGTGAGGGTGCAATAGACCTGGCCATCGGTGGGGCTGACCACGATCCATTCCGGGCGGTCCATGCGCGTGGCTTTCACCACACTGGCGGCGAGGCGCGCGTGGATCAGCACTTCGGCCTGGCTGTTGAAACCGCTGCTGGCGTCGATGCCGTTTTTGCCATGGGTCAGCTCGACCCACTGGCCCTTGCCCTTGGGGTGGTCGGCATTGCCGTCGCCCGCGTCGAAGATCGCCACATACAGGGTGCCGTGGTCGAGCAGGTCTTTGTTGGCCTTGGGGTTCTTATGGTTGATCTTGTCGCGGCTGACGAACTTGTAGATGAACTCGCCGCGCTCGTCGTCGCCCATGTACACCACGGCGCGGCCGTCGCGGGTTTCAGCGAGGGCAGCGTTCTCGTGTTTGAAGCGGCCCAGGGCGGTGCGCTTGGCTGGGGTGGATTGCGGGTCGAACGGGTCGATTTCCACGACCCAGCCATGGCGATTGAGCTCGTTGGGGTTCTTGGCCAGGTCAAAGCGCGGGTCGTGCTGGTGCCAGTTGATGTCTTTGCTGGCGGCGCCGGCGCCGTAGCGTTTCTGCCCGGCATCAAACGTTTGCTGTGGGTTGCTGCTGCCAAAGCAGTCGGTGAAGTTCTCTTCACAGGTCAGATAAGTGCCCCACGGGGTTTTGCCGTTGGCGCAGTTCTGGAAGGTGCCGAGGGCTTTCTTGCCGGATGTGTCGGCGCTGGTTTTCAGCCATTCGTGACCGGCGGCGGGGCCGCTCAGACGGATCGGCGAGTTGCCGTGGATGCGCCGGTTGTAGCGCGAGTCCTGGACGAATTGCCAGGTGTCACCCTTGCGCCGCACTTCGATCACCGACACGCCTTCGCTGGCCTGCGCCTTGCGCACGTCTTCGGCCGATTGCGGCGCGCCGCCGTGGGCAAAGAGGTAGCGGTAGTTGGTGTATTCGTTGTTGATCGCCATCAGGGCGCGGTTGTCGTCGCCGGGGAAGGCGAACAGGCTCATGCCGTCGTTGTTGTCACCGAACTGCTGTTCCTGAGCGTTGGCCGTGCCGTTGCCGGACGGGTCGAACGCCGGCGCGCTCTTGCTCAGCGGCTGGCCCCAACTGATCAACACCGAAGCGCTGTAGCCCGGCGGCAAAGTGATAGCGTCGCTGGTAGCGGCGGCGATGCTGGTAAAACCCAACAGCGGGCTGGCGGTGGCGGCGTTGACGGCCAGGGCGCTGCGTGTCAGCAGGTTGCCGCCCAGGAACATCGCGGCACCGCACAAAGCGCCGGCGCCGATAAAGCGGCGGCGGGTGAGGCCGACCATCTGCTCAAGGTCGGTGGCTTGGTTTTCTTCTAATAGGCTCATCTCAGGCTCCCTGCGGTTTTTGCAGACACCTTAAGGAGCGGGCGTGACGAAATTGTTGCAGTTAAAAGAAGGTGGCGACTTACACCGGTGTTCCCAGCAGCACATTGCTCGGCGCGAACTGCACCAGGATCGTCTGGCCTCTGGCTGCGCCGAGGGCGTTGAGCGTGTCGCGCTGCGCCAGGGCGCATAGAACCTGGCCGTTGGGCAGCACGATGCGGACTTCGCTGGGGCCGTCGTCGGCATCGAGAATGGCGTCGACGGTGCCGCTCATGCAATTGTGTCCAGTTGTTGCAGAAACCTCGGGTGCGAGCAATTCCAACCAGCCCGCCTTGATCAGTGCGACCACTTCCACGCCAGTTTCCAGCTCCAGTCGCTGCGTGCTGTCGTGAGTGATCTGCGCATCCAGGGTCAGCCCGCCAGCCAGTTGCAGGCGGACCAGATCATTGCGGCCATGATGCTCGATGGCGCAGACTTGACCATGCAGTTGATTGCGCGCGCTGGTGCGCAGCATCAAGCGGCCGAGCAGGTTGAAGTCACTGGCGGCTTCATCAGAGCCCAGCACTTGGGCCTGTAACACTTGCAGGCGCTGGTAAAGACGCAACACTCGCTCACCCTCGACCGTCAGCTTGGCGCCGCCGCCGCCCTTGCCGCCGACGCTGCGTTCCACCAGTGGTTTTTGCGCAAGATTGTTCAGCTCGTCGATAGCATCCCACGCCGCCTTGTAACTCAAACCAGCGCTTTTCGCCGCGCGGGTGATGGAGCCCTGCTCGGCGATATGCGCCAGCAAGGCAATGCGCTGTGGGCGACGGATGATGTGCTGGCTGAGGGAGGCTGGCAGAGACATGTGGGTACGCTTCGATGAGATGGGCCGAACGTTGCGGGCAAGGTTGGCTGGAGTCAAGTCAGCTGCCCGGTTTGGGCGTGCGCGCCAGGCAGTACACATCAACCTGTCGCGCGCCGGCCTTCATCAACAGTTGCGCCAGGCTGTGGGCGGTGGCGCCGGTGGTGAGTACGTCGTCCACCAAGGCAAAGTGCCGGTCTTGCACTTGGGCGCCGGGGGCCAGGGCAAAGGCGCCGAGCAGATTGCGCTTGCGAGTCTTGGCGTCGAGGGCTTGCTGGGCGACCGTATCATGAGGGCGTAACAACACATGTTCATCGTGGGGGAGGTTCAGCTCGCTGCTGAGCCAACGCGTCAGCATCAAGGCCTGGTTATAGCCGCGCTCGCGCAGGCGTTTGCGCGCCATGGGCACCGGCAGCAAGCAATCCGGGCGTGTGAGTTCAGTGTTGTCCAGGCGGTACTGCAGGTGTTGCGCCAATAGTCTTGCGAGCATCTGCCCGAAGGGCCAGCGCGCCTGGTGTTTGAAGCGGCTGATCAGGCTGTCGATGGGAAAGCTGTAGGTCCAGGGGGCGATCACCTGTTTAAAGGGCGGTGGTTGTCTCTGGCATTGGCCGCACACCAAACCCTCCATCGGCAGTGGAAGGGCGCACACGTCGCAGTGCTCCAGCAGCCAAGGCAGCTCGGTTTCGCAGACGTTGCACACACAATGGGTGGATTGCGTCGCCTCATCGCAGATTAAGCAGGTCTGTACGGTTTTTAACCAGATGTAAACCTGGTGTTTATGCTCTGGTTGACAGTGCATGAATCTTCCTTAAATATGCCGAGCATCCGTGTCGTGCCTGTGGGTATTGCCCTTCCCACAGCGTTTGCCAAAGCATAATCAAGGAATCGCCCATGAGCGCCAGCACCACCGCCACTTTGCGTCACGATTGGTCTCTCGCCGAAGTCAAAGCGCTGTTCGTGCAGCCGTTCAATGACCTGTTGTTCCAGGCGCAGACCGTGCACCGCGCGCATTTCGACGCCAACCGTGTGCAAGTGTCGACGCTGCTCTCGATCAAAACGGGTGCCTGCCCGGAAGATTGCAAATATTGTCCGCAGTCGGGCCACTACAACACGGGCCTCGAAAAAGAAAAGCTGATGGAAGTGCAGAAGGTCCTCGAAGAGGCCGCTCGCGCCAAAGCCATCGGCTCGACGCGTTTCTGCATGGGCGCCGCCTGGAAGCACCCGTCGGCCAAAGACATGCCTTACGTGCTGCAGATGGTCAAAGGCGTGAAGGCCATGGGCCTGGAAACCTGCATGACCCTCGGCCGCTTGGACCAGGATCAGACCGAGGCCCTGGCCCAGGCCGGCCTTGACTACTACAACCACAACCTCGATACCTCGCCGGAGTTCTACGGCAGCATTATCACTACCCGCACCTATGGCGAGCGCCTGCAAACCCTGGCCTATGTGCGTGATTCGGGGATGAAGATCTGCTCTGGTGGCATCCTTGGCATGGGCGAGTCCCTCGACGACCGCGCCAACTTGCTGATCCAACTGGCCAACCTGCCTGAGCATCCTGAGTCAGTGCCGATCAACATGCTGGTGAAGGTCGCCGGTACGCCGCTGGAAAATGCCGAGGATATCGACCCCTTCGACTTCATCCGCATGCTGGCCGTGGCGCGCATCCTGATGCCGCAATCCCACGTGCGCCTGTCGGCCGGCCGTGAGGCGATGAACGAGCAGATGCAGGCTTTGGCGTTTTTTGCCGGTGCCAACTCGATCTTCTACGGCGACAAATTGCTGACCACCGCCAACCCACAGGCTGACAAGGACATGCAACTGTTCTCGCGCCTGGGCATCCTGCCGCAAGCGCGGGAAGAGCACGCGGATGAAGTGCATCAGGCCGCGATCGAGCAGGCGTTGGTGGAGCAGAAGAGCAGCGAGCAGTTCTATAACGCCGCTGTGTGACCCCCCCGGTCTCACCTTGGATGCGCTCCCACACTTCGACCGCGCTCAGTCTGCTTAAATGAGGCCTGCATGTCTTTTGATCTCGCCGCGCGCCTCGCTGCCCGCCGTGCCGAACACCTCTATCGCCGACGCCCGCTGCTGGGTAGCCCCCAAGGCCCGGAAGTGGTGGTGGACGGCCAGCCGTTGCTGGCGTTTTGCAATAACGATTACCTGGGCCTGGCCAATCATCCGCAGGTGATCGAGGCCTGGCGCGCCGGTGCCTCCCGTTGGGGCGTGGGCGGTGGCGCTTCGCACTTGGTGGTCGGGCATGCCACGCCGCACCATGAACTGGAAGAAGCCCTGGCGGACCTGACCGGTCGCCCACGCGCCTTGCTGTTTACCACCGGCTACATGGCCAACCTCGGTGCGGTCACGGCGTTGGTGGGGCAGGGCGACACGGTGCTGGAAGACCGGCTTAACCACGCCTCGCTGCTGGATGCCGGCCTGCTGTCCGGTGCGCGCTTCAATCGCTACCTGCACAACGACGCTGAAAGCCTGGTCAAGCGCCTGGAGAAGGCGACCGGTAATACGCTGGTGGTCACCGACGGCGTGTTCAGCATGGACGGCGACCTGGCGGATTTGCCCGCGCTGGCCCGTGAAACCAAGGCAAAGGGCGCCTGGTTGATGGTGGACGACGCCCACGGTTTCGGCCCTTTGGGCGCCCACGGCGGCGGGATCGTCGAGCATTTCGGCCTCAGCCAGGAGGAGGTGCCGGTGCTGGTCGGCACCCTCGGCAAGGCCTTCGGTACGGCGGGGGCCTTTGTGGCCGGCAGCGAAGAACTGATCGAAAGCCTGATCCAATTCGCCCGGCCTTACATCTACACCACCAGCCAACCGCCCGCCCTGGCCTGCGCTACCTTGAAAAGCCTGGAGCTGTTGCGTACCGAGCACTGGCGGCGCGAGCACCTCAACAGCCTCATTCGCCAGTTCCGCCAGGGCGCGGAGCAGCTCGGCTTGGACTTGATGGACAGCTTTACGCCTATCCAGCCGATCCTGATCGGCGACAGTGCCAAAGCCATGCGTCTGTCGCACATGCTGCGCGAACGCGGCTTGATGGTGACCGCGATCCGCCCACCTACCGTGCCGGCTGGCAGCGCGCGCTTACGCGTGACCTTGACCGCGGCCCACAGTGAGGCGCAGGTGCGGCTATTGTTAAATGCATTGGAAGCGTGTTTCCGCTTGTTAGGCGCCACGGAGCCCAACCATGCGTGATCGACTGATATTGCTGCCCGGCTGGGGCCTTGGCGTATCGCCGCTGGAGCCTTTGGCCGCCGCCTTGCAAGGCCTGGACGAGCACCTGCGGGTGCAGATCGAGCCGCTGCCGGCGCTGGGCTCCAGTGACCTGAATGAATGGCTCGACGAACTCGACGCCACGCTGCCGGACAACGCCTGGCTGGGCGGTTGGTCGCTGGGTGGCATGCTCGCTTCGGCGCTGGCGGCGCGGCGCGCAGAGCGCTGCTGCGGCCTGCTGACCCTGGCCAGCAATCCATGTTTCGTTGCCCATGACGGCTGGCCGAGCGCGATGCCCGCCGAGACCTTTGACGCGTTCCTCGCCGGCTGCCATGCCGACTCCCAGGTCACCCTCAAGCGCTTCGGCCTGTTGTGTGCCAAGGGCGCGGAGGACCCACGCGGGCTGTCGCGCCTGCTGGTCAGTGGCGCGCCGAATACACCGACGAGTGTGTTGATGCCCGGGCTAGAGCTGCTCGCCCAACTCGATACGCGCGACGCTTTGCTGGCCTTCCGTGGCCCGCAGCTGCACCTGTTTGCCGGCATGGACGAGCTGGTGCCCGCCGAAGCCGCCAGCGCCCTGCTGGCCCTGCTCCCCGATGTTGAAATCGGCCTGATTGAACAGGCCGGCCACGCGTTTCTTCTGGAAGACCCCCACGGTGTAGCGGGGGCCATCCAGGCCTTTTTGCATGAGTGCGTCGATGACTGATTTATCCCACGCCTCGCTGCCGGGTGGCTTGCCGGACAAGCGCCAGGTGGCGGCCTCCTTTTCCCGCGCGGCGGCCAGTTACGACAGCGTTGCCGAGTTGCAGCGGGCCGTGGGCAGCCAATTGCTGGCGCGTTTGCCAGCAGGCATCGCGCCGCAACGCTGGTTGGACATGGGCTGCGGCACCGGTTATTTCAGCCGTGTGTTGGGTGAACGGTTGCCCGCCAGCCAGGGCGTGGCGCTGGATATTGCAGAAGGCATGCTCAACCACGCGCGGCCGTTGGGTGGCGCTAGACATTTCATCGCGGGGGACGCCGAGCGTTTACCGCTGCACGATGCCAGTTGCGGGCTGATCTTCTCCAGTCTGGCGGTGCAATGGTGCGCGAACTTCGAGGCGGTGCTCAGTGAAGCCTATCGTGTGCTGCAACCGGGGGGTGTTCTGGCGTTTGCCAGTCTTTGCGTGGGCACCCTGGAAGAACTGCGCGAAAGCTGGCGCGCCGCGGATGGCCTGGTCCACGTCAACCGCTTTCGCACCTTCGAGGCTTATCAGCAGCGGTGCGCGGCCAGTGGCCTGCGAGTAGCGAGCCTGGAGCGCCGCCCCCATGTGTTGCACTACCCGGACGTGCGCAGCCTGACCCATGAGCTGAAGGCCTTGGGCGCGCATAACCTCAACCCCGGCCGGCCGGGAGGCTTGACGGGGCGTGCGCGGATTGTTGCACTGGTGCAAGCGTATGAGCAGTTCCGTCAGGCCCAGGGCCTGCCGGCGACTTACCAAGTGGTGTATGCCGTACTGGAGAAACCGCTATGACCGCCGCTTACTTCATCACTGGCACCGACACCGATGTCGGCAAGACCACCATTGCCGCCGGCCTGTTACACGCGGCGCGGCAAGCTGGCAAAAGCACCGCTGCCGGCAAACCGGTGGCTTCCGGCTGCCAGGTCACGCCCAAAGGCTTGCGTAATGCTGATGCGCTGGCGTTGTTGGCCGAATGCTCATTGCCCCTGAGTTATGCCGAGGTCAACCCGGTGGCATTCGAACCGGCCATCGCGCCCCATCTGGCGGCGCGGGAAGCGGGTGTCTCGCTCACCGTTCACTCTTTGCTCAAACCTATGCAGCAGGTTCTGGCCAGGCAAGCGGATTTCACCCTGATCGAAGGCGCCGGCGGATGGCGTGTGCCATTGGCTGATCAGGCGAATTTGTCGGACCTGGCCATGGCGCTCAAACTGCCCGTGATTTTGGTGGTGGGCGTGCGGCTGGGGTGCATCAGTCACGCCTTGCTTACCGCCGAAGCCATCGCGCGAGACGGTTTGCAGTTGGCCGGGTGGGTGGCCAATATCATCGACCCCAAGACCTCCCGTCTGGAAGAAAACCTCGCCACCCTGGCAGAGCGGTTGCCTGCGCCATGCCTGGGCCGTGTGCCGAAACTTAAGCATGCGGGGGCTGAAACCGTGGCGGAGTACCTACAGTTAGACTTGCTTGACTGATTTTGGCTATCGCTGAGGCATTATGCCATTAGTGTTTTTGTCGGGTGTTTTGTGGGCAACTCTGCTTCAATCACAGCTCACGATTCTCTAAAGGCAGGCTTACGCCATGGAAATCTCTGGAAGCAGCGCGTTTTACTCGGGGCTGAGCACTATTCAGGCCGGGCAGAACCGTGTCGACCAGGCTGCGGGCAAGATTGCCAGCGCCGCGACGACCCAGCCATCGGATGCGCAAAGCGACCGTCTGCAGGCCAACGACCGCGCCCAGCTGTCCAACTCGGCCAGCAACATGGTGGAAATGGCCCAAGGCAAGTTCCAAGTCGAGCTCGGCGTAAAAGTCGCCAAGGCTTCGGATGAAATGCTCGGCACGTTGATCGATACCTACGCTTAACGCTCTCTGCGCCTGCACACCGGCTTTCCTGTGGGAGATGGCTTGCCTGCGATAGCATCTGCGCGGTCCTGTTGATGCAGCGAGGCGCCTGTAGCGCAGGGAAGCCGCCCCACATTTGTTCTGCTTCGTCCTCTCGAACTTCTACACTCATTTTGGTGTGGCAATCCGCCGCAGACGTTGCCGTGCGCGCCATTGACCCACGTCATGACAAACGGCATCCGGACGACGCTTGACATCCCAAGGTGGTAAACGTATGTTTCAAACACCTGTTTGACCGCCATAACGCATCCACGCGGTTGTTCATTCCAGATACATCAGCAGAGGTTTATCGCTATGCCTGACTACAAGGCCCCCTTGCGTGATATTCGCTTCGTTCGTGACGAACTGCTCGGCTATGAAGCGCACTATCAGAGCCTGCCGGCTTGCCAGGACGCTACCCCGGACATGGTTGACGCCATCCTTGAAGAAGGCGCCAAGTTCTGTGAACAAGTGCTGGCACCGCTGAACCGCGTGGGCGACATCGAAGGGTGCACCTGGAGTGAGTCAGGCGTTAAGACCCCTGCTGGTTTCAAAGAAGCCTACAAGCAATTCGTTGAAGGCGGCTGGCCAAGCCTGGCCCACGACGTGGCGCACGGTGGCCAAGGCCTGCCGGAGTCACTGGGCCTGGCAGTCAGCGAAATGGTTGGCGAAGCCAACTGGTCATGGGGCATGTACCCGGGCCTGTCCCACGGTGCGATGAACACCATTTCCGAGCATGGCACCCCAGAGCAGCAAGAGGCCTACCTGACCAAACTGGTGTCGGGTGAATGGACCGGCACCATGTGCCTGACCGAGCCACACTGCGGCACCGACCTGGGCATGCTGCGCACCAAGGCCGAGCCTCAGGCTGACGGTTCCTACAAAGTCTCCGGCACCAAGATCTTCATCTCGGCCGGTGAACACGACATGGCCGACAACATCGTCCACATCGTACTGGCCCGCCTGCCGGACGCACCGGCTGGCACCAAAGGCATCTCGCTGTTCATCGTGCCGAAATTCATGCCAAACGCCGACGGTTCGGTGGGTGAGCGCAACGCGGTGACCTGTGGCTCCCTGGAACACAAGATGGGTATCCACGGCAACGCTACCTGCGTGATGAACTTCGACGCGGCCACCGGCTTCCTGATCGGCCCGGCGAATAAAGGCCTGAACTGCATGTTCACCTTTATGAACACCGCTCGCCTGGGCACCGCGCTGCAAGGCCTGGCCCACGCCGAGATCGGCTTCCAGGGCGGCCTGAAATACGCCCGCGACCGCCTGCAAATGCGCTCGCTGACTGGCCCGAAAGCGCCGGAAAAAGCCGCTGACCCGATCATCGTGCACCCAGACGTGCGCCGCATGCTGCTGACCATGAAAGCCTTCGCCGAAGGCAACCGTGCGATGGTGTACTTCACCGCCAAGCAAGTGGACATCGTCAAATACGGCACCGACGACGAAGCCAAGAAACAGGCTGACGGCCTGCTGGCCTTCATGACCCCGATCGCCAAGGCGTTCATGACCGAAGTCGGTTTTGAGTCTGCCAACCACGGCGTACAGATCTACGGTGGCCACGGCTTCATCGCCGAGTGGGGCATGGAGCAGAACGTTCGTGATAGCCGCATTTCGATGCTGTACGAAGGCACCACCGGTATCCAGGCGCTGGACCTGCTCGGCCGTAAAGTGCTGATGACCCAGGGCGAAGCGCTCAAGGGCTTCACCAAGATCGTCCACAAGTTCTGCCAGGCCAACGAAGGCAACGAAGCCGTTCAGGAGTTTGTTACTCCGCTGGCTGCGCTGAACAAAGAGTGGGGCGAGTTGACCATGAAGGTCGGCATGGCCGCGATGAAAGACCGTGAAGAAGTGGGTGCCGCCTCGGTGGACTACCTGATGTACTCCGGTTATGCGTGCCTGGCTTACTTCTGGGCCGACATGGCGCGCCTGGCTGCCGAAAAACTGGCTGCTGGCACCACCGAAGAGGCGTTCTACACCGCCAAGCTGCAGACCGCGCGCTTCTACTTCCAGCGTATCCTGCCGCGTACCCAGACCCATAAAGCCACCATGCTATCGGGCGCCAACAACCTGATGGACATGAAAGAAGAAGACTTCGGCCTGGCTTACTAAGCCTCACCAGGTTCACTTCCACAGCCGCTGCTCCGTGACAAGAGCAGCGGCTTTTTTGTGCGCGATAAAAAACCGCAGCACAGCACTCAGGGATTGCGGCCGGCTGCCGTTACAGTGATGGCAATGTGATATATGCGCGACGGGTTGTGCTTAACTGTCTGCGTAGAGGCATATTGCCACCATTTTTTGCGGGTCGGAGTTTTACCCTTGTCGCGCGTGTCCGCTGTCAGTTTCAGTCATTTTCTCCCTTCGTTACTGCTGTTGCTGGCCGGGCTCTCGGCTGCATATATCAAAGACCTCAACGTTTTCTTCACGTCACTGTTCAATGTGTTGCCGACCTTGGTGCTGTTGCTCGGCGGTTCGTACTGCGCGGTGTACCGGCGTCAGCGTGAACTGTTCCTGATGATCACGGTGTATATCGCCTACTTCCTGCTCGATACCCAGACCGACTTCTACCGCGACAACGGCCGCGTGCGCGAAGACGCGGCAGTGGTGTTTCACCTGTGCTGCCTGTTGTTGCCGTTGTTGTTCAGCATTTACGCGCTGTGGCAGGAGAAGACACACCTGTTCCGTGATTTCGTCGCCCGTGGCGCAGTGTTGCTGGCGATAGGCAGCGTGGCGCTGGCACTCGAGCAGAGTTTCCCCGTGGCGGTGGTGAACTGGTTGGCGGAGATTCGCTGGCCAGTGCTGCATGGCGCCTGGATGAGCCTGATCCAACTGTCGTATCCGATGTTCCTGATCGGCTTCCTGACCCTGGCCGCGCAATACTGGTACCAGCCGCGCCCGCTGCACGCCGCGCAACTGGTGGGTTTGCTGGGGTTGTTCTGGATGTTGCCGCAGACGTTCATCCTGCCGTTCACCCTGAATATCATGTGCAGCCAGGTGATGCTGATGATCGCCGCCGGCGTCGCCCACGAGGCCTATCAAATGGCCTTCCGCGATGAGCTGACCGGCTTGCCGGGACGACGCGCGCTGAACGAGCGTATGCAGCGGTTGGGCCGCAATTATGTGCTGGCGATGAGCGACGTCGACCACTTCAAGCGCTTCAACGATACCCATGGCCATGACGTCGGCGACCAGGTGCTGCGTTTGGTGGCGAGCAAGCTGTCGAAGGTCAACGGCGGCGGGCGCGCTTACCGGTATGGCGGTGAAGAGTTCGCCGTGGTGTTCGCCGGCAAGACGGTGGAAGAATGCTTGCCGCACCTGGAAGAAATCCGCGTAATCATCGCCGATTACGCTATCAAATTACGCAACCTGGACCGCCCCCAGGACGACCACCAAGGCCGCCAGCGACGGGCGGGCAGTGGCGCATCGAGTGTTTCGGTGACCATCAGTATCGGCGTGGCCGAACGCCAGGCTGAGCAGCGCACACCGGAGGAAGTCCTCAAGTCTGCCGACCAGGCGCTGTACGCCGCCAAGGGCGCCGGGCGTAACTGTGTGGTCGCCGCTGGCCAGACCCGCCGTGGCGCTGTGCGGGAAAGCGCTGCCGGTTGAGTAATGGTGCTGTATTCAGCAGCCCTACAGTGATTGTCGAGAGCCGTGGCCGGCAGTAGGGTTAAACCATCTGCTGCCGGAGACATCGCCATGCCTGACTACAAAGCTCCCCTGCGCGACATGCGCTTTCTGATCGACAACGTATTTGATTTCCACGGCCACTACGCCGCGTTGGGTGCAACCGACGCCAGCCCGGACATGGTCAATGCGATCCTCGAAGAAGGCGCCAAATTTTGCGAGAACGTGCTGTCGCCGCTCAACCGTAGCGGTGATGAAGAAGGCTGCCATTTCGACAATGGCGTCGTCACCACGCCCAAGGGTTTCAAGGAAGCGTTCGCCCAGTACGTTGAAGGCGGATGGCACGGCGTGGCGGCGGACCCGGCCTATGGCGGCCAGGGCTTGCCGCAGTCACTTGGTCTGGTGCTCAGCGAAATGATCGGCTCCAGCAATACCTCCTGGGGCATGTACCCAGGGCTGACCCACGGCGCAATGTCGGCGATCCACGCCCATGGCACCGCCGAGCAAAAAGATACGTTCCTGAACAAACTCACCGCCGGCGAATGGACCGGCACCATGTGCCTCACCGAAGCCCATTGCGGCACCGACCTCGGCCTGATCAAGACCCGTGCCGTGCCTCAGGCGGATGGCAGCTATGCGGTCACCGGCAGCAAGATCTTCATCTCTGCCGGCGAACACGACATGAGTACCAACATTATCCACCTGGTGCTGGCCAAGCTGCCGGATGCGCCGGCGGGCACCAAGGGCATCTCGCTGTTTATCGTGCCCAAGTTCCATGCCGATTCCGGCGAGCGCAACGCGGTGCACTGCGGCTCTATCGAGCACAAGATGGGCATCAAGGCCTCGGCTACCTGTGTGCTGAACTTTGACGGTGCCAGAGGTTTCCTGATCGGCGAGGCGAACAAAGGCCTCAACTGCATGTTCACCATGATGAACCATGCGCGCCTGGGCACCGGCATGCAGGGCCTGTGCAGCGGCGAGGCAAGCTTCCAGGGGGCGATCAAGTACGCCAACGATCGCCTGCAAATGCGCTCGCTGACCGGCGCCAAGGCTCCGGAAAAAGCTGCCGACCCTATCATTGTGCACCCCGACGTGCGCCGCATGTTGCTGACCATGAAAGCCTTCAACGAAGGCAACCGCGCGCTGGCCTACTTCACCGCGCAACTGCTCGACACCGCGCACCTGAGCAGCGACGCTGGCCAACGCCAGGACGCCGAAGACCTGCTGGCTTTCCTCACGCCACTGTGCAAAGCCTTTATGACCGATACCGGGCTGGAGGTGGCCAACCATGGCATGCAGGTCTTCGGTGGCCACGGCTATATTCGCGAATGGGGCATGGAGCAACTGGCCCGGGATGCGCGGATTGCGCCGATCTATGAAGGCACCAACGGTATCCAGGCCCTCGACTTGCTGGGGCGCAAGGTGCTGGGCAGTCAGGGCAAGTTGCTGCGCGGGTTTACCAAAATCGTGCACAAGTTCTGCGCCGCGCAGGCCGAGCATCCGCAACTCAGGGCCTATGTAGCGCAGCTCAATCAACTGAACGGTGAATGGGGCGAACTAACCACCCAGGTCGGTATGGCCGCGATGAAGAACCCCGATGAAGTCGGTGCGGCGGCAGTGGATTACTTGATGTACAGCGGTTACGTGGTGCTCGCTTACCTGTGGCTGCGCATGGCGATTGCTGCCCTTGACCAGCAAGACGCTGATTTCGCCAAGGCCAAGCTGGCCACTTGCGACTTCTACTTCAAGCGCCTGCTGCCGCGTACCGCCACCCACCGCGCGGCTGTGGAAGCGGGCAGCGAATGCCTGATGAGTCTGCCCGCGGAGGCATTTTCGCTGTGATGACTTAAAAATACCTATCAGTCACAAGTGGACCCTATGTGTCTGAAAAGTTGTTCGGGTACACTCGGAGCCTGTAAAACCGATCCTACCGAATCACTTTCACGTTCTTACGAGGTTTGCCATGGCTGATTACAAAGCGCCGCTGCGTGATATGCGCTTCGTCCTCAACGAAGTCTTTGAGGTCGCCGACACGTGGGCCCAATTGCCGGCATTGGCAGACACCGTTGACGCCGAAACCGTAGAGGCCATCCTCGAAGAAGCCGGCAAGGTCACTGCCAAATCCATCGCCCCGCTCAGCCGCAGTGGCGATGAACAAGGTTGCCGCTGGGACAACACCGCGGTGTTTACGCCGGACGGTTTCCCGCAGGCCTACAAAACCTACGCCGAAGGCGGTTGGGTTGGCGTAGGTGGCGACCCTGCCTTCGGTGGCATGGGCATGCCCAAGGCTGTGTCAGCCCAGGTCGAAGAGATGATCAACTCGTCGAGCCTGGCATTCGGTTTGTACCCGATGCTGACCTCCGGCGCCTGCGTGTCGATTGCCACGCACGCCAGCGAAGCACTCAAGGCCGCCTACCTGCCGAAGATGTATTCCGGTGAATGGGCAGGCTCCATGTGCCTGACCGAGTCCCATGCCGGTACCGACTTGGGGATGATCCGTACCAAGGCTGAGCCGCAGGCGGACGGTTCCTACAAAGTCAGCGGGACCAAGATCTTTATCACCGGTGGCGAACACGACCTCACCGACAACATCATCCACTTGGTGCTTGCCAAGCTGCCGGATGCGCCGGCCGGTCCCAAGGGGATTTCGCTGTTCCTGGTGCCGAAGTTCATGGTGAATGCCGACGGCAGCCTGGGCGCACGCAACCCGGTGAGCTGTGGCTCGATCGAGCATAAGATGGGGATCCAGGCGTCCGCGACCTGTGTGATGAACTTCGACGAAGCCGTGGGTTATCTGGTGGGCGAGCCGAACCGTGGTTTGGCGGCGATGTTCACCATGATGAATTATGAGCGTTTGGGTGTGGGTATCCAGGGCCTGGCGTCCGGCGAGCGCTCTTACCAGAACGCCATTGAATACGCACGTGACCGCTTGCAAAGCCGTGCGCCGACCGGCGCGCAGGCCAAGGAAAAAGCGGCTGACCCGATCATCGTGCACCCGGACGTGCGCCGGATGCTGCTGACCATGAAGGCCGCGAACGAAGGCGGCCGTGCCTTCTCCACCTACGTGGCGACGCAACTGGATATCGCCAAGTTCAGCGACGATGCCGTTGCCCGCGAACGTGCGGATAACCTGGTGGCGTTGCTGACCCCAGTGGCCAAGGCGTTCTTGAGCGACTTGGGCCTGGAAACCACGGTGCTCGGCCAGCAAGTGTTTGGCGGCCACGGCTATATTCGCGAGTGGGGCCAGGAGCAACTGGTGCGCGATGTGCGCATCACCCAGATCTACGAAGGCACCAACGGCATCCAGGCGCTGGACCTGATGGGGCGCAAGATCGTCGGCAGCGGCGGGGCGTTCTACACCTTGTTTGCCGATGAGATCCGCGCGTTCATTGCCTCGGCCGGTGCCGAGCTGGCTGAATTCACCAAACCGCTAAGTGCGGCAGTGGATGACCTGGATGAACTGACCGCCTGGGTGCTGGATCGCGTCAAAACAGACCCGAATGAAATCGGCGCGGCGTCCGTTGAGTATTTGCATGCATTTGGATACATGGCCTACGGCTATATGTGGGCGCGCATGGCCAAGGCGGCGCTGGGCAAGGAGGCTGAAGAAGACTTCTACGCCAGCAAGCTGGGCACCGCGCGCTTCTACTTTGCGCGCCTGTTGCCACGTATCCATTCGCTGAGTGCGTCGGTAAAAGCCGGCAGCGAATCGCTGTTTCTGCTGGATGAAGCCCTGTTCTAAGGGATTGGAGGGCATGTAAGCATTCTCTTACATGACGTGCTGCTATTCGTCCTCTATCGCCATATTGGATCCACGGCTAATCTACTTCACATGGACGTCGCGCAGGAAGCGCAAAGCAACAACACGGACACGTAGGATTCTGCCAGGACGGCGGAGTGAAATGGATGTCAGGGAAACAGTCTGCAAAGCCCCGCTTAGGCGGGGTTTTCTTTTGCCTGCGAAAAAGTCATGCCGGTGCCTGCGGCGCATTCATCACGTCTTCCAGCAAGGTGCGCAGCAACGCCACCGTCGCCTGCTGGCGCTGCACGTCGCGGCACACCAAGCCCACTTTCAGCGCCACCCTGGGTTCACTCAAGGGTTTCCACAACAGCGCCTGGCTATTGTGTTCGTCCTGGGAGCGCCCCGGCAGTACTGTCGCCAGCTTTGTGTGAGGCAAGCTGTCGAGAATCCCCACCATGGTATTGAGCTCGGCCTGCACTTGCGGGCGACGGCCGAGGTTGGCCAGTTGGCCCTGCCAGATCTGCCTGACCTGGAACTCCTCGCCCAGCAGCAACATGGGTAACTCCGCCGCCTGCTTCAGCGAGACCTTCTTGAATTCGCGCAGGGGATGATCCTCCGGGATGACCACCTTCAATTCGTCTTCATACAACAACACGCCGTGCAGCCCCGGCTGGCGGGGCGGCAAGTAGCTGATACCGATGTCCAGCGAACCGTTGAGCAATCGCCGTTCAATCTCAATCCCGGTCAACTCGTAGATCTGCACCACCAAGTGCGGCTGGGCCTTGCGCACGCGCTCGAGCATCTGCGGCACCAGGCTGGTGTGCACGGTTTGCAGCACGCCAATGGCCAAGGTGCGCATCGCCTGGCCCTTGAAGTTACGCAACGCCTCCACGGCTTGCTGCATGCCATCGATCAGCGGCAGAGCATGGTTGTACAACGTGTGGGCAGCCAGGGTGGGCAGCAGGCGCTTGCTGCTGCGCTCGAACAGGCTCACATCGAGGTTCTGTTCCAAGTGGCGAATCTGCTGGGACAGCGCCGGTTGGGAGATCGACAAGCGCTCCGCAGCACGGCCTACGTGGCCTTCCTCATACACCGCGACGAAATAACGCAGTTGCTTGAAATCCATAAGGCTTACTTATCGAAAAAGCTGGAAAATCGAAATGGCCGTTGGCCCTTGAGACGCCTAGTCTAGCGCCTATTCGCAGGGCTTACAGGGCCGGATCGGGCAATGAACAGCGTTGATGTTGATAGCGTTTACATAGGCAAGACAAAAAACCTCCAGGCCGTATCGGCACGTTGTACCGACCAACGTCCGGTTGCTATTGGGGGTGAGCTATGAATCTGTTTCGTCGCCCTGCGCCGAGCCTGGATGATTTGATGCTGGAGACGCCCAGGGATAATCCTTCCAGTGAATCCCTGATGCCCTCCCTAAGGCGATCGCCGCAAGTATTTGCGCGCGGCCAGGGTTCCTGGCTGTGGGACAGTGGCGACCGTGCCTACCTGGATTTCAGCCAGGGCAACGCGGCCAACAGCCTAGGCCACAGCCCGCAGGTGTTGATCAAGGCGCTGGCCGACCAGACCCAGGCGCTGATCAACCCGGGGAGCGGCCTGTACAACCGCGCTCAACTCAACCTCGCCGAACGCTTGTGCCACCGTACCGGCAGTGACCAGGCGTATCTGCTGAACAGCGGTGCGGAAGCCGTTGAAGCCGCGATCAAATTGGCGCGCAAATGGGGCCAGCTGCATCGCGGTGGCGCCTACCGCATCATCAGCGTGAGCGGTGGTTGCCATGGTCGCAGCTTTGCGGCGATGTCGGCGTCGGCGGGCACTGTTGAAAACCGTTTTGAACCACAGTTGCCAGGTTTCAGCCACGTACCCTTCAACGACCTGCCGGCCCTGCATGCGGCAGTCGATGCGCAAACCGTCGCCATCCTGCTCGAGCCGATCCAGAGCGAAGCCGGGGTGATCCCTGCGACGGAGCACTACCTCAAAGGGGTCGAGAGGCTTTGTCGCGAGTTGGGGATCCTGCTGATCCTCGACGAGGTGCAAACCGGCATAGGCCGCTGCGGCACCTTGCTCGCCGAACAACAGTACGGCGTACGTGCCGACATCATCACTCTCGGCAAAGGCCTGGGCGGCGGCGTGCCCCTCGCCGCGCTGCTGGCTCGCGGTAAAGCCTGCTGTTTTGAGGTGGGCGAACTGGAAGGCACCCATCATGGCAATGCGTTGATGGCATCGGCCGGGCTGGCGGTACTCGATACGGTACTGGACCACGGCTTTCTAGAGCAGGTGCGTGAGTCCGGCCTTTACCTCGGCGAAGGCCTGACACGCCTGGCCTATCGCTACGACCATGGCCAACTGCGCGGCCACGGCCTGATGTGGGGCCTGACGCTGTCGGATGATTCTGCGGATGCGGTGGTAAAAGCGGCCTTGCATGAAGGCCTGATCCTCAACGCCCCACAACCCAACTGCCTGCGTTTCACCCCGGCCCTGACGGTGAGCAAAAGTAACATCGACGAAATGCTCCTGCGCCTGGCCCGTGCCTTTTCCCGGGTGCGCACCGGGCAGTTGCAATGCCGCAAGGGCATCGCCGTTTAATCCCTATTCCTGAACCGTCTCGCGGTCTACGCGACGCCTCCAGCCTGATTCTTTTGGTTGGGGGCGTTTTTTTGTCTGGATGGCCCAACGCCAGATCCCACTGAACCCTCACGAACGCCCAAGGTCGATTAGCTACACGGCTCGCACGAGCCGATTTTTCGGAGCTTACCCATGGACATCATTCGTATCATCATCGCCATTCTGCTGCCGCCACTGGGTGTGTTCCTGCAAGTGGGTCTCGGCGGCGCGTTCTGGCTGAACATCTTGCTGACCCTGTGCGGTTACTTCCCAGGCGTTATCCACGCGGTGTACATCATCGCCAAGCGCTGAGGCCGTCAGCCTTTTGCGATGAGCCGTGAGTTGCGCTCATTGCGAAAGGCCAACTGCTCGATGGTCTGGGTCGCGTGTTCGGCTTCTTCCCGCGCCTGCAGGATGATGCCGTGCTGCTCGGACTTGCTGCACACCGGGTCGGCATTGCTCGCATCCCCTGTGAGCATGAAGGCCTGGCAACGGCAGCCGCCGAAGTCTTTTTCCTTTTCGTCGCATGAACGGCACGGCTCGGGCATCCAGTCGTAACCGCGAAAGCGGTTGAAGCCAAACGAGTCGTACCAGATGTGCTGCATGCTGTGGTCACGCACGTTGGGAAATTGCACCGGCATCTGTCGTGCGCCATGGCAGGGTAGGGCGGTGCCGTCTGGCGTGACTGTCAGAAAAATACTGCCCCAGCCGTTCATGCAGGCTTTCGGACGCTCCTCGTAGTAATCCGGGGTGACGAAGATCAGCTTGCATGGGTGGCCTTCGGCTTCCAGCTTGGCGCGGTATTCATTGGTGATGCGTTCGGCGCGCACCAGCTGTTCCCGGGTCGGCAGCAACCCCACACGATTGAGCTGCGCCCAGCCGTAGAACTGGCAGGTGGCGAGTTCGACAAAGTCCGCTTCCAACGCAATGCACAGCTCAATGATGCGGTCGATCTTGTCGATGTTGTGCCGATGGGTGACGAAGTTCAGCACCATCGGGTAGCCGTGGGCTTTCACCGCACGGGCCATTTCCAGTTTTTGCGCGAAAGCTTTTTTCGAGCCGGCCAGCAGGTTGTTCACCTGTTCGTCGCTGGCCTGGAAACTGATCTGGATATGGTCCAGGCCAGCCTTCTTGAAATCGCTGATTTTCTGCTCGGTCAAGCCGATGCCGGAAGTGATCAGGTTGGTGTAGAAACCCAACTTGCGCGCCTCTGCGATCAGCTCGGCGAGGTCCTGGCGCACCAGCGGCTCACCGCCGGAAAACCCCAGTTGTGCGGCGCCCATCTCGCGAGCCTCACGAAACACCTTGATCCACTGCTCGGTACTCAGCTCCTTGCCCTGCTCGGCAAAATCCAGCGGGTTGGAGCAGTACGGGCACTGCAACGGGCAGCGGTAGGTCAGCTCAGCCAGCAGCCACAGCGGCAGTCCGATGGCTGGCTTTTCAGGCAAGGGTGATCCAGTGCTCAGCACGGGCGACCTCCATGAATTGCTCGATGTCTTCGCCGAGCTCGGGTACGCCGGGGAATTGTTTATCCAGCTCGGCGATGATCGCGGTCACGTCGCGCTCGCCGTCGATCAAACCACCAATCAGTGCGGCGCTGTCGTTGAGCTTGATCATGCCCTCGGGATACAGCAGCACATGGCCTTTTTGCGCAGGCTCGTACTGGTAACGATAGCCCTGGCGCCAGGTGGGTTTTTTGCTGCGATCAAAGCTCATAGGGTGATCCCTTTATGCCACACCCGCTGCTCGGTCACGCTGTGATACGGCGGGCGTTTGAGTTCATAGGCCATGCTCATGGCATCCAGCATGCTCCACAGGATGTCCAGTTTGAACTGGAGAATTTCCAGCATGCGCTCTTGGCCGTCACGGGTGGTGTAGTGCTGCAGGGTGATCGCCAACCCGTGCTCCACATCGCGCCGGGCCTGGCCCAGGCGGGTGCGGAAATACGTATAACCGGCTGGGTCGATCCACGGGTAATGCTGTGGCCAGCTGTCGAGGCGCGACTGGTGGATCTGCGGCGCGAACAGCTCGGTCAACGAGCTGCTGGCGGCTTCCTGCCAATTGGCGCGGCGCGCAAAGTTCACGTAGGCGTCTACCGCAAAGCGCACGCCGGGCAGCACCAGTTCCTGGGAACGCAACTGGTCAGGGTCGAGGCCGACCGCTTGGCCCAAACGCAGCCAGGCTTCGATACCGCCGTCTTCACCCGGTGCGCCATCGTGGTCGAGCAGACGCTGGATCCACTCGCGACGTATTTCACGGTCCGGGCAGTTGGCCAGGATCGCGGCGTCCTTCAGCGGGATGTTCACCTGATAGTAGAAACGGTTGGCGACCCAGCCCTGGATTTGTTCACGGGTGGCACGGCCTTCGTACATCGCCACGTGATACGGGTGATGGATATGGTAGAAGGCGCCCTTGGCGCGCAGGGCTGCTTCAAATTCGGCGGGCGTTAGCGGTGCGTCAGTCATATTGTCTGCTCCTACAATTCAATGCTCATGCCGTCGTACGCCACTTCGACATTGCGCCGCACCAATTCCGCTCGCTCGGGGGAGTCTTCATCAAGGATCGGGTTGGTGTTGTTGATATGGATAAGCACCTTGCGCTGCTCGGGCAATTGCTCCAGCACCTCGAGCATGCCACCGGGGCCGTTCTGTGCCAGGTGGCCCATCTCGCGGCCGGTGCGGGTGCCGACACCCCGGCGCTGCATTTCATCGTCATCCCACATCGTGCCGTCCACCAGCAGGCAGTCGCTGCCGGCCATGATTTCCAGCAGTGGCGCGTCGACCTTGCCCAGGCCTGGGGCGTAGAACAGTTTGCCGCCGGTGCGCAGGTCTTCGACGATCAGGCCGATATTGTCACCGGGGTGCGGGTCGAAACGGTGTGGCGAATAAGGCGGTGCGGCGCTGCGCAGTGGCAGCGGGGTGAAACGCAGGTTGGGGCAGGCCGGGATGCTGAAGCTGGCGTCCAGGTCGATGCGGTTCCAGGCCAGGCCGCCGTTCCAGTGGGTCAGCATGGTGAACAGCGGGAAGCCGGTGCTCAGGTCTTCATGGACCATGTCGGTGCACCACACCTGGTGCGGGCAACCCTCGCGCAGGCTCAACAGGCCGGTGGTGTGGTCGATCTGGCTGTCCATCAGGATGATCGCGCTGATGCCGGTGTCACGCAGGGCGCGGCCCGGTTGCATCGGCGCGAAGCTCTGGAGTTGCGCGCGGATATCCGGCGAGGCATTGCACAGCACCCAATTCACACCATCGTCGGAGATCGCGATGGATGACTGGGTACGCGCTTGCGCCCGCAGGCTGCCATCGCGCAAACCAGCGCAGTTCACGCAGTTGCAGTTCCACTGCGGGAAACCACCGCCGGCGGCGGAACCTAAAATCTGGACAAACATGGTCGCTCCATCAAGCTCAAAACAAAAACGCCCCGGGCGAACCGAGGCGTTGTATTACCCAGCGGATTAACGGCTGGCGAAGTACATGGTGACTTCGAAACCGATGCGCAGATCAGTGTAAGCAGGTTTGGACCAAGTCATGTTCTTACTCCTACGAAGGGATGGGACGTTCACTACCAAGTAATACATATAGTCCACCTCCAGTCGGAGATGTTCACAGGTATGCGTGGGAATGTTACGCAATTATTTTAAAGTTAGCGCTGTCTTGGTGGAAAAAGCCTTTTGCAAGGGCGGCAATGATCAGTCTGCCGCTTGCCAGGTAGCCGAAATGCGCGCGCCGTTGGCGACGCAGCGCCAGCCGCCTGTGGCGTCGTTCAATTGCTGGGCGGCCAGTTGCAACGCTTCGAGGCTACAGGCTTGGATCTGGGATTGCAGTTGTTCCAGATAACCCGACGGATGGCCAGCCAGATGGGCGTGCCAGAGCAGGTCGGCAGCTTGAGCATTGGGCAGTGCCTGCGCTGAAAATTGTTGCGCCAGATCCAGGTTGCCGAGGTCGTCGCAGCCATTGATCAGTGCTGGCAGTTGCGCCAGGAAGGTTTGCAGGTGCTCGGCGATGCCTTCCAGGGAAACGCTGGGGGACTGTACGCCGAATAGCAGGCCGGTCTGGCCGTTTATCTGCCGGATGGCGCTGAACACGGCGTAGCCGATTTGCAGTTCTACCCGTAGCTTTTGGTAGAACGGCCCTTGGAGCAGATGGCCGAGCAGTCGCCACGCGGCCTCGTCCGCCAGGGATTGACCGGGTGTTGGGCAAAAAAGCAGCAGGGCGGCGTCGTTGGAGTCGGTTTTCACTTCATGCCAGATACGTTGGCCGCTGAGGGATGGCACCCTGTGATTTATGTTTGCGGGTTGCCCGGGCAGTCGGGCGGCTGCTGCTTTGACAGCGGCCTCATACGCGGCAGGAAACCCCAGTCCCAGGCCTTGCCAACATGCGGTGGCCCACGATTCAGAACGAGGCGTGATAACGGTGCAGCAAGCGGGCAGGGCTTTGAGCAACTCCCGAATGGCGATCATCGGCGGTGAGGCAGGTTGCGCCTCTTGCGGTTGAATCAGACTCTGCGCCAACACGTCCAGCACGGAGGGTATGGGTTCCAGCAGCCCTATCATTTTTACCAGCGCGTCATTGCCCAGGCTTTCGAACGACAATTCGACACCCGCCTGACGCGCATTTTCACGCAACGCCTGCAATGCGCTCTCCAGGCCGGTGGGGGCCGACTGCCATTGCAAATACAGTGCACCTTCACCACTGTCATCCGCCAGCGCCTGGCTGAAGTTCAATGCCGACACCTCCCGACGTCCGCGGGAGCGATCCTGGGCGAAGGTGCGCAACCCCCGGTGTGCGCTGGTCTGGCCGCGAATCAGGCCGGCGCGTTCTTCCTTGACTGATGGTCGTAGGAACGGGTTGTTCGGCGGCAGTTGCCAAGTGTGCGCGGAGGGTGGCAGCCGCAGCGAACCAAGCATGGCTTTGAGGGCGACGACATCCTGTTCCGAAAGAGCCTGGCTGTCGTGTCTGGCCAAGGCCAGCGCGCCTTGGACCTGTCGTTGACGAACGGCCAACAGCGCGAACTCTTCCCGTAGTGAAGTCCAATCCCTCTGTGCGAAAAAGCTCAGCCAATCGTGCAGCAACGCCTCTATCTGCGTAGCCGACTTATCTTGGGCGCTGAGCGTGACGTCGATATCCAACACAGCTTGCCCGGCGAAGTGATAAAGCACCGACGCCTGCAGTGCACTGGCCAGTTGCCGCGCTTTCAGTTCAGCCAGCAATCCGCCGGGTGCCGAGGCATTCAGCCAGGCACAGAGAAAATCCAGTGCTTCACGCGGCGCGTCACAAGTGATGACGTGGTGCAGGTGGTCATTGGCGATGTGCTGATAGCTCCGCGCTTCACCCTTCATCAAAGCCGGTGGCGCAGATTGTGGGCGTAGAGGTCCTGAGGTCAGTTGCTCACTGAACTGCTGTGCCAGGCTTTGCAGTTCATCCAGCGACAGTGGGCCGGCCAGGCTCAGCGTCATCTGCCCGCTCTGATAGAAATGCGCGTGGAATTCCCGCAATGCCTGCTGAAATGCCTCACGCTCCACCGGCAAGCTGTCGCGGTTGCCCGCATGAAAACCCCGCAGCGGATGGTCTGCGGCCAGGCCTTGCAGCAACGCGACTTGTTGCTGCGCCCCGACATCCTGGGACCAGGCGACAAACTCTGCGTGCAACACCTCGCGCTCGCGTAGCTGATCCTCCAGCGCCAGGCGTGGATGGGACAGCATGTCGGCCAAGCGCTCCAGGCCACTCGTAAACGTTGACGCCGGCAGCTCAAAGAAGAAAGCCGTGGTGCGCTCACGGGTGCTCGCATTGACTTGGCCCCCATGACGCTGCACGTAGGCCATCAACCCCTCTGTGGTGGGAAAACGCTCGGTGCCGAGAAACAACACATGTTCCAGAAAGTGAGCCAACCCCGGCCAGGCCAATGGCACGTCATGGCTGCCGGCCGACACCCGCAAAACGGCAGCGCAACGCTTCAAACGCGGGGCATGATGCAAGGAAACCCGCAAGCCATTGGCCAGGGTCAGGTGAAGGTGATGAGGGTGGGCCGGCGCAGGCATGGGCACTTCCGAAACATAGGAAGTGGCTATATTAACAAACCGCTACCCAACCCGTCGGGTCAGGGCTTGTACAGCGCGCCGTACAACTCGGGGCGGCGGTCATGCAGATAGTGATTGGCGGCGCGCGCATTGATGATCGATTGGCGCTCCAGCGTACCGACAATCAAGGCTTCATCCAGGCCAGCCTGGGCTATACGCTCGCCGTTCGGTGCAGCGATGCTACTTTGCCCGCAGTACAGGATCTCGCCTTCGTGCCCGCAGTAATTGGCGTAGGCCACATAGCATTGGTTCTCGAAGGCCCGCGCCCGCACGGTGACATCGGCCACAAAGTCGAACGGCACCATATTGGCGGTGGGCACCAGGATCAACTCGGCACCGGCAAGGGCCAGGCGCCGGGTGTTTTCCGGGAACTCCAGGTCGTAGCAGATCAGGAATCCAAGCTTCCAACCGTTGAGTTCCACCAGCGGGAAATCGTCGTCACCGGCACTGAACATCGAGTGGTCCAAATCGCCAAACAGATGCGTCTTGCGGTAGTTGCACAGGCGCTGGCCATGGGCGTCGATCAACTGCACGGCGTTGTAGAGCTGGCCGTCCTCGGCACGTTCCGGGTAACCGTACAGAATGGCAAGCCCGGCGCCTTTGGCCAGTTCGGCAATCGCCTGTGCGGATGGCCCGTCTTGCGCTTCAGCTAACGCGCCAACCGCTTCAGCGCCGATGTTGTAGCCGCTGAGAAACATCTCCGGCAGCACCAGCACATCGGCGCCGCACGCTTCATGGGCCAGTTGGTGCAGGCGCTTGAGGTTGCCGGCCACGTCCAGCGGCAGTGGTGGGCATTGGTAAAGGGCAACACGCATGCTCAGCTCCTTATTCGGCCAGGGCGATCGGCCCGATTTCGTCGAACACATCACCCGGCCCTGGGTTCTCCGGATGAGTACTGCCGCCGAAGTGGGTCATGATGCCCCATACCGCGTTCAATGAGGTTTGCACTGCGCCTTCGACCCAGGCCGGGGTCCAGGAAACGTCGTCACCTGCGATAAAAATCCCACGTTGCTCGGCGGGCATGTCTTTCTGCATGAAGTGCGCATACATACGCTGGTTATAGCGATAGTGGCCGGGCAATGCACCTTTGAAGGCACCGAGGAAATGCGGGTCGGCTTCCCAGGACACCGTGATCGGGTCGCCGATGATGCGCGCCTTGATGTCGACTTTCGGGTAGATCTTGTTCAGCGCGTCGAGTGCCAGTTTCACGCGTTTATCGATGGGCTGCGGCAGCATCTTCAGTGCATCGCTCATCCACGAGTAAGACAGGCAAATCACCCCCGGCTTATCGTCACCATTGTCGAACAGATAAGTGCCACGGGTCAGGCGATCCGTGAGGGTCATGCTCATCAGGTCGCGGCCGGTTTCCGGGTCTTTGTCTTTCCAGAACGGGCGGTCAACCATCACGAACGTTTTTGATGACTGCATGTAGCGGGTGCGGTCCAGGGCCATCCACATCTTTTGCGAGAACAGGGTTTCGTCGCATTCGATCTGGGTGGTCAGCAGCCAGCTTTGGCAGGTGGTCAGCACGGCGGCGTATTCGCGGGTGTCGCCGTAGTTGTCGGTGACGGCAAAGCGGCTGTCGGCGGCATGAGCGATGCGTTTCACCCCGGCCCGCGGCGCACCACGGTGCAACGAACTGAGGCTAGTGCCGGCCGGCCAGTGGGCGCAACGCTCCGGCACATGGCGCCAAATGCCCATCGGCACCTGGGCCACGCCGCCGACGACCAAGTGTTGGTGATCGTCGCAGTTGGTCATCACCACGCGGAAGATTTCCAGCATCGAGTTGGGGAAGTCCGAATCCCAGCCGCCAGTGCCGAAACCGACCTGGCCGAATACTTCGCGATGGTGAAACGACAACTTGGCGAAAGCCTTCGACGTGGCAACGAAGTCGTAGAAGGTGCGGTCGTCCCACAGTGGCACCAGCTTATTCCACAGCTCTTTGAGGCGTGGCACGTCACGGTCGCGGATGGCTTGCTGGATATCGCCGAACTGCGAGCCGGCTTCCAAGGCGTCGGCCCAGGCGTCGGCGACTTCTTGAAACAGTGCAGGAAGATCGGACAGTTTTTGTGCGTAGTGAGTCTGGCCTTCCAGGTCAATCACCGTGCTGCCGGAGGCTGGCGTCAGCGGGTTGGGGAAGGGTTTGGTTTCCAGGCCGAGTTTGTCCACGTAGTGGTAGAACGCGGTGGACGACACCGGGAAGCGCATGCCACCCAGTTCGGCGATGATGCCTTCGGCGCCTTCGAAGGCTTGGGAGCGCAGGCGGCCGCCCATTTTCGAAGCTTCATACACCACCGGCTTGAGGCCCAGTTTCATCAGCTCGTAGGCGGCAACCAGGCCCGCGATCCCTGCACCGACGATCGCCACTTCGGCGCCATGGTTGGCGACGGGGATGCTGCCCAGGCCGGCCGGGTGCTCGATCCAATCATCAAAGGCAAACGGAAAATCCGGGCCAAAGATGGTGATGGGTTTCTTACCGTCTGCAGGGTGGCGATTGGTCTTGCTGATGGTGCTGGACGGAATGCTCATGGCTGACCTTACTGGCGACTGGGCGGACGTGACCCGCTGAGTATAGGAAAAGATGGCAGCCAGTTTAGGGAGCGTAGCGTTCGTTAATAAGACGCAAAGTGTCGTCGGATTGGACTGTTTTTAGTCGTAATGACGAAATTGGTGGTCAGATTGGCTGACCGCGATCCAATTTGTTACTCAAGATGATTGAGGTCGTGGTTTTCTCCACGCCGGCCACACTGCCGATCTGGTCGAGTAATTGGTCCAACTGCTCCGGCGAGTCAGTGCGCAGCCAGGCCACGTAATCGAACTCGCCACTGACCGCGCACAACTGTTGCACCTGCGCCATGGCACTCAGTCTGCGCAACACTTCTTTACCCGAGCGTGCCTGCACGGTGATGCCCACATACGCCTGCAAACCACCGTCCACCACCCGCTGGCCGAGACGCACACCATAACCGGTGATCACCTGGGTTTTCTCCAGGCGCGCCAGGCGTGAGGTCACCGTGGTGCGCGCGATGCCCAACTGCCGGGCAAGCATGGCCACGCTTTCGCGGGCGTTGATTTGCAGGGCGGCTATTAGTTGGCGGTCGATTTCATCAAGGGCGGACAAGGGGGGGGCTCCGGTATGGGCGGCGATGGGGAGCATATTACAGGCTTCCAGACACACAAAAGCCGCGCATTGCGCGGCTTTTAAGTTTGGTGGGCCCAGTAGGACTCGAACCTACGACCAAGACATTATGAGTTGCTGGGCGAACTGGTATGCCTAGAGAAGGCGTTCTTAGGTGAACGTAGGTTGGCATGGCTGGATGCCCCGTATTACTTGGTGTTGAGCGTAATTCAGAGTGAGTGGCTCAAGCTGAGTGCTGTAGCGTGGTTGTACGGTTTTTACGGCCTTTGAGTTTCGCAATTCGCCTCGCAGCTCCAAACCACGTTCCATTCACAGATCGAGAAGCAAAACGCGGCTTGGCCCGGGGCATGCCTATAGTCTGACTTTAAAGGTTGGCGATTGCGGCGACCTTTCATGTGCGCTAGATCCGTGCTGTCTAGGATCAGAATTAGGACGCGTCCGCTGAGTTCGCGAGGCTGGTCAATGTGGTATTACACATTTACGACTGCACCTGGCCTGCGTTACAGCCGCCATTCATCATTTAGCAGTGATTTTGGCGGCATCTAACCTACGTTAGGCGTTACCAGTATGTTCGAAGTAACCCCCAATCCGCCGGCAAGGTCCAACGCTAAGATCATCGATCAACGCGCTGTTGATCGACTGTTATCCCATCTGATTTGGGTCAGAGACGGCACCGAGAAATCGTGCCGGGGCTTCAGTCCCCCTCCGTGAACCGCCGCCGCGTCAGGAATAGCACCACGCCCAGCGGCACGGCCAGCAGTGCTAGCAGCTCCAGGTCAAAGCCCAGCACCTGCTGCTCACCAACCTTGAAGATGCTGACCAAGCCCGTTGCCAGTAGGGCCAAACCCAGCCACTTGCGCAGCATGTATGGTTTCAGAAACTGAACGAGGATCGCGCCCAGCACCAGAAGGACGACAGTTTGCATGATGTAGGGCATGTGCACTTCCTCAGACCTTGATGACCAGCGTCACGACAGAGCGCTGTGGGCCAATCCCGCCATGGACCTCTCCCTCGATGCTGACCAGCACGTCACCTGCATGCAGGTTCGGCAGGGCCCCTTTGAGGTACCAGTTGACACCTGTCGTCACCACTGCACCTGAAGCCCAGCCAATGAGCGGCCCGCCCAACGCACCTACCTTGCCGGCAACGCCACCTGAGGCCGCAGCAATTCCCTTGGCGACGTTGCCCCGCATAGTGCTGATAGCATCGGCCTGCTGCCGGGTGAGGGGATTGGAAATGCAGACTTTCAGCAGGCATGGCAGGTTTCGAGCCTGCATTCGGTCGTACATATCGACGACCATGCCGTTAACTTGGTAATGGGCGCGTTTCGCTTCGCCAAAGTGCAACTCGCGCAGGCGACCTCGGTCGCTTTCCATGAGGGTGATTTGAGACAGATTGAAGACGATCCCTTCCGCGGACCTGTACTGCGTGGTCTTCTCAAACTTCATGCGCGTATCCATTCGTGCAAAAAGACGATGATTTTCTACACGCGGTGACTAAGATGCAAATGGTCTTTGATGTAAGGCCCCGGGGAATTTGACGTCTGCACGGGCCTCATCGCCAGCAAGCCAACTCCCCGTTAACAACACATCGAGCGCGTCGGTTTTGGAGACGTTAGGTGTGTTACGCCATACTTTCGCCAGTCACTACATGATGACTGGTGGCGACATCCTGACGCTGCAGCGTGTGCTTGGGCATTCGACCTTGGCCATGACTCAACAGTACGCGCACTTCAGCCCTGGACACATGGCAGAGGTCGTTTCGTTAAACCCTTAGCGGGCATTTTCGAGAAGGATCATGATTAAAAAGTGGCCGAGAATTCAGCCGTCGAAAAATGAGATTGGACGAATCTTGGACGGAACCACTTTTTTGCAATGTTTCGGCTTGAGCTTTCCAAGCCCTAGAAACGACGAAAGCCACGCAGTGCGTGGCTTTCAAAGTGGTGGGCCCAGTAGGACTCGAACCTACGACCAAGGGATTATGAGTCCCCTGCTCTAACCAACTGAGCTATAGGCCCTCAGTAGGTCGCGGATTATAGCGATGGTTTCCCCGCTGTGCTATCCGAAAAATCCTTAATGCTCATACGAAGAAAGGTCGAGGCAAAAAGCTCGGGCGGTAGCGGCAGGCTGACGATGTAGCCTTGCATCTGTTCGCAGCCTTCGGCAGCCAGGAAGGCTTGCTGTGCCGGGTTCTCCACGCCTTCGGCGATGATAGTGAATTGCATGCTGTGGCCCAGGGCGATAATGGCGCGCACGATCGCTGCGTCGTGGGGGTCGTCGGGCAGGCCGCGGACGAAGGATTGATCGATCTTGAGGAAGTCCAGCGGCAGGCGTTTGAGGTAGCTGAGGGATGAATAGCCGGTGCCAAAATCATCGATGGCCAGTTGTACGCCCAGGTCTTTGAGCTGGTGCAGTACCTCCAGCGCTTCTTCGGCCTGGCTCATGATGAAGTTCTCGGTGATCTCCAGTTGCAGGCAGCCTGGTTCGAGCCGGTAGTCGTGCAATAGCTGTTCGATGCGAGCCAGCAAGCTGGGGTGACGCAGTTGGGCGCCGGCCAGGTTGACCGACAGGGGGCCAAATGCGTCGAAAGTGCCTTGCCAGGCATGCATTTGTCGGCAGGCCTGTTCCAGCACCCAGTCACCGATCTGCAGGATCATGCCGTTCTCTTCGGCGAGGGCAATGAAGTGTTCGGGCGGCACGTCGCCAAAGGTGGGATGGCGCCAGCGGAGCAGCGCTTCGGCGCCGATCAGTGCTTGAGTATTCAGGCTCAGTTTTGGCTGGTAGTACAGGGTCAGTTCATCGCGCTCGATGGCGCGGCGCAGTTCATGTTCGAGTGCCACGCGTTCGTTGGCCTGCGCAGTAAGGTCGCGGGTATAGCTTTCGACCCGGTTACGTCCCTTGGCCTTGGAGCGGTACATCGCAGCGTCGGCATTTTTGACCAGCGTCGCGACGTCGGTACCGTCCTGCGGGTACAGGCTGGTGCCGATGCTGGCGCTGATGAAGAACTCGTGTTCACCTGCCTGGAAGGGTGGGGTGAAGCAGGCCAGCAGTTTATTGGCCAGGTATTGGGCATCGCTGGGGTGCTGCAGGCCGGGGAGCAGGATGATGAACTCGTCGCCGCCCAGGCGAGCAACGGTGTCGATGTCGCGCAGTTGTTCCTTGAGGCGCGCCGCGACGTCTTTGAGCAGCAAGTCGCCGATCGGGTGGCCGAGGCTGTCGTTGATGTGTTTGAAACGGTCCAGATCGAGAAACAGTACGGCTCCCTGTTTGCCGGTTTCTTGATGCCCATTGAGGGCGACCAGCAATCGGTTTTCGAACAAAGTGCGGTTGGGCAGGCCGGTCAATGGATCGTGATGCGCCTGGTAATCGAGGCGGGCCTGGGCAAGCTTGAGGCTGGAGATGTCGGCAAACACCGCGACGAAGTGCGTGATCAACTGATCGCGATTACGCACGGCGCTGATCGTCAGCCAGCTGGGGTACAGCTCGCCGTTCTTGCGTCGGTTGGAGATCTCGCCCTGCCAATGCCCTTGAGCTGTCAGTTGGTGCCACATCGCCGCGTAGAAGGCGCTGTCATGCAGGCCGGAGGCAAGCAGGCGCGGCGTATGGCCGAGGGCTTCGGCCTCGCTGTAGCCGGTTATCTCGGTGAAGGCGCGGTTGACGGCGCTGATGTTCTGTCGGATATCAGTGATCAAGACGCCTTCGGCCGTGCTTTCGAACACCGTGGCGGCCTGTTGCAGTTTTTCCTGCATCAGTTGGCGTTCGGTGATGTCCCGCGCAATGGTCAGCATGCAGTCTTCGTCGCCGATAGGCAGTGGGCGGCTGGACAACTCGCACAGGCGAATCTGCCCATCGTTGCGACGAATATGGCAGATGAAATCACGCACAAAGCCATCGCGCTGCATCAGTTCCAGCATGTGTTTGCGTTCGTTGAGGTCGACCCAGATGCCCAGGTCCAGGGTTGATTGGTCGAGGGATGTTGCGCTGGTGAAGCCCGTGATTCGACTGAAACCATCGTTCACTTCAATCAACAGTCCATCGCTCTGTCGGCTCAGCAGCAAGCCGTCGGGCGAGGCGTGGAAGGCCTTGGCGAATTTCTCTTCGGAGGTTTGCAGTTGTTGCTGGGTTTCCTTGAGTTGAGTGATGTCTCGCACCGCCACCACGATGGCCTCGGTGGTGTCCAATTGGAACGGCTCGGCGGAAATCAGCCCGATGAAGGCTTGGCCATTGCTGCGCAGAAAGGGCATTTCGAGGTTGCGGATGCTGGTGGTCTGCACCCGTTGCAGCAGGTCGGGGCCGACACCCTGGATGCCCCAGATATTCAGTTCGGTGGCGGTTTTGCCGACGACCTGTTCCGCCGTCAGGCCAATCTGGTCTTCGAACGCTTTGTTCACCTCCAGCAAGCAGCCATCAGACAGCCGTGCGATCACTAGCATGTCTGGGCATTGCTGGAACACCGAGGCGAATTTTTGCTCGGACAGTTGCAAGGCTTCTTCAGTGCGCTTGGCCTCGCTGATATCGATCATCAAGCCGCGCAGTACGGGCTCATGGCCGTGCTCGATCAGGCTGACGATGTCGCGCACCCACAAGCAGCGCCCATCTGCGGTGATCACCCGGTAGTCGACGCTGTGGTCGCGATTGGCCCGGGTTTCCTGGTAGCAGTAGGCTTCGGTGCGGATCAGGTCGGCAGGGTGAATGATGTTGCGCCAGAACCCCGGGATCAGCCAGTGGGCGCGCGGATAACCCAGTAATTCCTCAGCGTGGGGCGAAACATAGCTGTAGGTGAAGTCGGTGATACTGGCTTCCCAGGCGATGGCGGACAGGCTTTCCACCAAGCCGCGATAGTGATATTCGCTGCTGCGCAGTTGCTGTTCGAGGGCGACGCGTCGGGAAATTTCCGAACTGAGCCGACGATTGATCCGAATCACCACGGCCAGCACGGTGCTCAGCAACAGTACCGCAGGCAGGCCGTAAGTCAGCAGATCCCTCCAGAAGGTGCGGTGGTCGGTAAAGCTACCGACCCAATGTTGTTGGATCGCATCGGTTTCGTCCGGGCTGAGGTCGGCCAGTACCTTATCGAGGATGCCCACCAGTACTTTGTTGTCGCGCGGTACGCCCATCGCCAGTTGGTAGCGGTAGGGCGTTTCACCGCTGACGTACAAACCGTCGAGCTTGAGTTGGCGCAGGCTCCAGACACTTGAGGCCAGGTCGCCGACCACCGCATCCACCTCATCGGTGGCTAAGGCTTGCAGGGTCGAGCTGACATTCGGCATGGCCACCAGGTTGAGGTCGGGATGTTGGGTGCGGAGCAACTCATGGGGCGCGTAGTTTTCCACAACGGCAATCTTCAATCCGTAGAGGTCCTTAAGGGTGCGTGGTTTCGCGCCGCCTTCGTGGGCCAGGATGACGATGGGGAAATCAAGGTACGGGCGGGTAAACGCCATGTAGCGCTGGCGTTCCGGCGTGGACATGATGCCAGGCAGCAGGTCGATTTGGTTGTTCCGGGCCTGCTCCAGCAAGGCGCTCCAGTTCGCCGGCTCAATCAACTTGACCCGCACGCCGAGGCGATCCTGGATCAGGCGCACGTAATCCGCCGCCAGGCCTTGGTAGCGGCCATCTTCGTCATGGTATTCAAAGGGTGGCCATGACGCGTCCACTCCCAGGCGCAACTCCTGATGGTCCGCCAGCCAGCCGCGCTCATCATCGCTAAGACTCAACGCGCCAGCCGTTGCGGTCCAGGTCAGCAGCCACAGTAAAAACACAGCCGGCAGTCTGGGCATAACGGTCTCGTTATGGCACGGGGAATGTTTCGAGTGTAGACGGGCATTACGGGGGAGGGGGATTACGGAAGGTTTTATCGATACAAAACAAAACCCCCGGCCTGGGCCGGGGGTTTTGGTATCACTCGTCGAGGAAGGAGCGCAGATGCTCGCTTCGCGTCGGGTGGCGCAACTTGCGCAGCGCCTTGGCTTCGATCTGACGGATCCGTTCACGGGTCACGTCAAACTGCTTACCGACTTCCTCAAGGGTGTGGTCGGTATTCATGTCGATGCCGAAACGCATGCGCAGTACCTTGGCTTCACGAGCAGTGAGGCCGGAGAGTACGTCGCGAGTCGCTTCCTTAAGGCTCTCAACGGTGGCGACATCGATTGGCGACTGCATAGTCGAGTCTTCGATGAAGTCACCCAGATGGGAGTCTTCGTCATCACCAATCGGCGTTTCCATGGAGATCGGCTCTTTAGCGATCTTCAATACCTTGCGGATTTTGTCCTCAGGCATTTCCATGCGTTCGCCCAGCTCTTCCGGGGTCGGTTCACGACCCATTTCCTGCAACATCTGCCGGGAAATGCGGTTCAGCTTGTTGATGGTCTCGATCATGTGCACCGGAATACGTATGGTGCGGGCCTGGTCGGCGATCGAGCGAGTGATCGCCTGACGGATCCACCAAGTGGCATAAGTCGAGAACTTGTAGCCACGACGGTATTCAAACTTGTCCACAGCCTTCATCAAGCCGATGTTGCCTTCCTGGATCAAGTCGAGGAATTGCAGGCCACGGTTGGTGTACTTCTTGGCGATGGAGATCACCAGACGCAAGTTCGCTTCGACCATCTCTTTCTTCGCGCGGCGGGCCTTGGCCTCACCGATCGACATGCGACGGTTGATGTCCTTGATCTCGGCAACCGTCAGACCGGTTTCGGTCTGCAGTGCGATCAGCTTTTGCTGGCAGCGAATGATGTCCGGCTGCAGGCGACCAATGGCTTCGGCGTATTTGCCTTTGCCTTTGGCGAGGCCGTCGGACCAGCTTTCGTCAGCTTCGTTGCCCGGGAACTGGCGCAGGAAGTCGGCACGCGGCATGCGCGCATCACGGACACAGAGCTGCATGATCGCACGCTCTTGTGCACGCAGACGCTCAAGGGCACTGCGAACACGCTCAACCAGGCCTTCGAATTGCTTCGGTACCAGCTTGATCGGCATGAACAGTTCGGCCAGCGCCACCAGCTCGGCAATAACCAGCTTATTGCTGCGACCGTGCTTTTTCAGCGCCTTGCGGGTGATTTCCATTTGATCGGAAACCGCACCGAAACGCTGGGCAGCCACGATCGGATCCGGACCGCTTTCAACTTCATCTTCGTCGTCGCTGCTGGCTTCGGCATCGTCGTCTTCGGAATCGTCGTCGGCTTTCGCCGCTTTCGGGTCGACAGGCGGCGGCACTTCGGCGGCAGGCGGCGCAATGCCGTCGTCCGGATCGATGTAGCCACTCAGCACGTCGGACAGGCGACCACCTTCGGTGGTGACGCGGGTGTACTCGGAGAGAATATGGTCAACCGTGCCAGGGAAGTGCGCGATTGCGCCCATCACTTCACGGATGCCCTCTTCGATACGCTTGGCGATTTCGATTTCGCCTTCGCGTGTCAGCAGCTCGACGGTACCCATTTCACGCATATACATGCGCACAGGGTCGGTGGTTCGACCGATATCGGTCTCCACAGCAGCCAGCGCGGCAGCAGCTTCTTCAGCTGCAGCCTCGTCGGTATCGGCGTCCGCCAGCATAAGAGAATCCTTATCTGGCGCAGCTTCGAATACGTTGATCCCCATGTCGTTAATCATGCGGATGATGTCTTCCACCTGCTCTGGATCTGAAATATCCTCAGGCAGGTGGTCGTTGACCTCCGCGTAAGTCAGGTAACCCTGCTCACGACCGAGAACGATCAACTCTTTGATACGAGACTGCTGTTGCGCTTTTCCGGACATAACACCCTATCCACTGAAGGTCTTGGCGGGCAAAAAACAAGCCGAGGATTATACCCGAGCTATGACCTCACACGCCAGCTGAGGTCGGGTTTGATGCGGAAACATTCTGTTTTAAGAGGTCGCGCATCTGTTTTGCTATCTGATTTTGCTCTTCAGCCGATAATCCAGGCTGCCTTGCTCTCTTGATGAGTTCATCGAGGGTCTGCGTGTGCTGACCCGCAGATAACCTAGTAATGGTGTCTAAAAACTGTTGTTCAAGGTTATCGCCGTCAATTAGCCACTCCTTTTCCGCGAGTGCTTTCAATAGGCGGCCTTGTTCGGTGCCATGCCAACGAGCCATCAGCTGAATTGAGTTTAGCTTAGGGTTTTTCTGTACCGCCTCGATCAAGGCGATCAGCACCTGAGCGTAGGTGTTGCTCGCGTTGGCAAAATGGTCGGCGCTCTCGACCTTGCCCGCCAGTTGCGGGTGATGGATGAGCGTACGCAACGCAATGAGCGTTGGCGCTTCTACGGCCACAGGCGTTCGCGGGGCGAAGGCCTCATCGCGATCACCGCGTTTGCCGTTCTTGCTCCAGGGTTTGTTGTCCCATTTCTTGCCGCCGGCGCCGGGCTTCTTCGGTGTCCACTCCTGCTGGGGCGTGTAGGCCTCCTGCGGTTGGTGGAAGTCGGAGTAGTCCGGCATAGCGTCGTAATCTATGCCTGGGTCATAGGTCGGCGGCGCCTCCTGCGGTGCGTTGTGCACCAGCTGGCTGACGGCTTCGCCGCTCAGTCCAGTAATTTCCAGCAGGCGCATGCGCATCAGTGATTTCAGGTTGGCGCCTGGGACTTTATCGATCAGCGGCGCCGCGAGGGTGGCCATGTGGGCCTTGCCTTCGAGGGAGCGCGGGTCGGCCTCTTCGGTCAGTTGCTGGAAAAAATAGTCTGCCAGGGGCTGTGCATGTTGATTGATGCGCGCGCGGAACGCGTCGGTGCCTTCGGAGCGCACCAAGGTGTCCGGGTCTTCGCCTTCAGGCAGGAACAGGAAGCGTGCCCGACGCCCGTCCTGCAGGCTCGACAGCGTTGCTTCAAGCGCGCGCCAGGCGGCGTTGCGGCCGGCCTGATCACCGTCAAAGCAGAACAATACGCTGGGCACCACGCGAAACAGGCGTTTCATGTGCTCTTCGCTGGTGGCGGTGCCGAGTGTGGCCACGGCGTTGCGCAGGCCCTGTTGGGCGAGCGCGATCACGTCCATATAGCCTTCAACCACGATGATCTCATCGAGGTTGCGGTTGTTCTTGCGCGCCTCGAACAGGCCGTAGAGTTCCTGGCCTTTGTGGAATACCGCGGTTTCCGGGGAGTTCAGGTACTTGGGCTTGTCATCCCCCAGTACTCGACCACCAAAGGCGATGATGCGGCCACGGCTGTCGCGGATCGGGAACATCACGCGGTCGCGGAAGCGGTCATAGCGTTTGCCGGTTTCGGCGTTTTCCACCAGCAGGCCGGCGTCGATCATGGCTTTTTGCTGGAGAGTGTCGCTGCTCAAGTGCTTGTACAGGTTGTCCCAGCCGGGCGGGGCGAAGCCGAGGCCGAAGTCACGGGCGATTTCACCGGTGAGGCCGCGGCCCTTGAGGTAGTCGACGGCGGCTTTGCGCTGCGGATGGCTTTTAAGCGCCTGACGGTAGAAGTCGGCAGCGGCGGTCAGCAGTGGGTACAGCGGCGAATCAGTGGGTTGCCGCGGTTTGTGCGGTCGGCCACTTTCTTCGCGAGGGATTTCCATGCCGGCAGCTTTCGCCAGGTCCTCGATCGCCTGGGGGAAATCCAGGTTGTCGTGGTCCATGAGAAAGCCCAGGGCGTTACCGCCTGCGCCGCAACCGAAGCAGTAGTAGAACTGTTTGTCGGGGCTGACGCTGAACGATGGGGTTTTCTCTTTGTGGAACGGGCAGCAGGCGGTGTAGTTCTTGCCGGCTTTTTTCAGTTGCACGCGCGAGCTGACAACATCGACGATGTCGGTGCGGTTCAGAAGGTCGTCAATAAAGCTCTGGGGAATTAGCCCGGCCATGGCGTTCTCGTCATCACTGCGTGTAAATGAGGGCCCGCTAAGTGCTCAAGCGCACGTATCGTGTGGCTCGATCATCGGTTGTCTGCTTGGGCTTTCAGGAAGTGTATCTGCCGATCATTCACTGACGTTAATTTCAATCAGGTTTTCGGCATGGAAATGTTGCCCTGGCCTCCGGTCTTGGCCAATGGCGGGCCTCGGAAGCGCATTGTCGGGCACAGTCGATACAGTTGATCGCCTGCTTGAATAATAAGTGTGCGCGTCAGTAGCCTTGTTAGGCTCGTCAGAAGAGACGTGCACCGCTGGCAAAAGAGCCAGTCCTGACGTGTGAAGCAGTTGTCTCAGTCGCATGTGCGGCGTCAACAGTGAAGCATCAAGCGATATCCGAAAATGCCATTAGCCCGGCTGAGGGCCGGGCTTGGCAGAAGCTTGCTACGGACGTCTGTGTATTAGTACAGACGAACGGCGCGGCGCTGTTCGCGCTGAACTTTCTTGGCGTGACGCTTAACAGCGGCTGCTGCTTTACGCTTACGCTCAGAAGTTGGCTTCTCATAAAATTCGCGGCTACGAACTTCAGCCAGTACACCGGCTTTTTCGCAGGAGCGCTTGAAACGACGCAGAGCTACGTCGAAGGGTTCGTTCTCTTTAACTTTGACGGCTGGCATCCAGAGCTACCTTCTTTCATTACCGGGATCAACGTTCTCGTCGCAAAAAATTCGCGGCTGAGGTCGTCGGTTTTTAAGGGTTGCGGATGTTAACCCCTCATTGCCCGGAATGCAAAGCCTCTGATCGAAAACCGCTAGTCGGGAGGGGGAGTGGCGACTATTATGCGCGCCTTCGAATCTAGCCTCTACAAGGCGCAAACCCATGCTAGTACTGGGACTTGAAACCTCCTGCGACGAAACCGGTGTCGCACTTTACGACAGTGAACGCGGGCTCTTGGCCGATGCGCTGTTCAGTCAGATCGACCTGCACCGCGCCTATGGCGGCGTTGTGCCGGAGCTGGCCAGCCGTGATCACGTCAAACGCATGCTGCCCCTGATTCGCCAGGTGCTGGATGAGGCCGGTTGCGTGCCGACCGAGATCGACGCGATCGCCTACACCGCTGGCCCTGGATTGGTCGGAGCCCTGCTGGTTGGGGCCTCTTGCGCCCAGGCGCTGGCTTTTGCCTGGGGTATTCCAGCCCTCGGTGTGCACCATATGGAAGGCCATTTATTGGCGCCCATGCTGGAAAAAACGCCACCAGAGTTCCCGTTCGTCGCTTTGTTGGTTTCCGGCGGCCATACGCAACTGGTTCAGGTGGATGGAATCGGCCAATACACCCTTTTGGGTGAGTCCTTGGATGACGCCGCCGGTGAGGCGTTCGACAAGACCGCGAAGATGATGGGCCTCAATTATCCCGGCGGCCCGGAAATCGCCCGTCTTGCCGAAAAAGGCGTTGCCGGCCGTTATACCTTCCCACGCCCGATGTGCGATCGGCCTGGCCTGATGTTCAGTTTCAGTGGTTTGAAAACCTCGGCGCTGAACACCTGGCAGCAAAGCGTCAGCGCCGGGGACGACAGTGAGCAAGCCCGTTGCGACATCGCGCTGGCGTTCCAGCAGGCGGTGGTGGAGACTTTGACCATCAAGTGCAAGCGCGCCCTGAAACAGGCGGGCATGAAGCGCCTGGTGATCGCAGGCGGCGTCAGTGCCAACAAGGCGTTGCGCACGTCACTGGAAAAAATGCTCGGCGAGATGAAGGGCGACGTTTTCTACGCGCGGCCAGAGTTTTGCACCGACAATGGCGCGATGATCGCCTATGCCGGTTGCCAACGCTTACAGGCGGGTCAGCACGAAAGCCTGGCGATCAGTGTGCAGGCGCGCTGGCCGATGGAGCAGTTGTCGCCGCTGTAGGGCCGCAACGTGAGCCGGGCTCATCGAACGTATTTAAAAATGCCGTTCGCGCCCGGCAAACAGGTCGCGTAAATTGCCCCGGTGGCGCCAGACGATCAGCAGTGTCAGTGCGCTCATCGGCAACAACGCCGCCGGTTCTTGCCAGGCCAACAGCGGAAGGGTGAGCGGGGTGGCGATCAGCGCGGCGAGTGAGCTGGTGCGGGTCAGGTAGAACGTCAGGAGCCAGGCAAGTACGGCCAGCAACGCCGCCGGTGGGTAAATCCCCAGCAGCATGCCGGCTGCCGTGGCGACGCCTTTGCCACCGCGAAAGCGGAAGTACAGTGGAAACAGATGGCCGAGGACGGCGCATATGCCGATCCAGGCCTGTTGTTGCAGGGTAAGGCCGGCGAGGCTGGCGATCAGCACGGGCAGCAAGCCCTTGCATACGTCGCCCAGCAGCGTGAGTACGGCGAGCTTCTTACCTGCCAGGCGCAACATATTGGTGGCGCCGGCATTGCCTGAGCCACTCATTCGCGGATCGGGATTTCCCGTCAGGCGGCTGAGCAAAATGGCGAAGGACAGCGAGCCGAGCAGGTAGGCGAGGATCGCCAGTGACCAAAACATGCTAACTATTCCGGGCGAGGACGCCCTGATTCTAACGGGGCATTGCGCCCTTGTCGTGCTGCGGAGAAGAGTGCTTGGACAGAGTGTTTATCGAAGGCCTGGAAGTCGACACCGTCATCGGGGCCTACGACTGGGAGCGCGGAATACGCCAATGCCTGCGCCTGGACCTGAGCTTCGCCTGGGATAACCGCCCGGCCGCCGCTGGCGATGACCTGACCCTGGCACTGGATTACGCCAGCGTGTCCGCTCGCATCCAGGCATTTGCCGAGCAATCCCAGTACCAGTTGGTGGAAACCTTCGCCGAGCGCCTGGCGCAAGTACTGATGAGTGAGTTCCAGATTCCTTGGCTGCACCTCAAGTTGACCAAGCCGGGGGCCGTGCCGGCTGCCAAGGGTGTGGGCGTGGAGATCGAGCGCGGATGTCGCTAACTCAGGTATACCTTGGCCTAGGCAGCAATATCGAGCGCGAATCTCATCTGCGCGCCGGCCTTGACGCGCTGGCGAGCTTTTTGACGGATGTGCGCTGCTCGCCAGTGTTCGAAAGCCAGCCGGTGGGCATCAAGAGCGGTCCGTTCTTCAATCTGGTGGTCTCGGCCTACACCGACCTGCCGCTGATTGAGCTGGATCGCCGGTTGAAATTCATCGAGGCCGATAATGGTCGCTATGCACCGGACCGCAAGGGCCTGCCGCTGGATATCGATGTGCTGCTGTACGGCGAGCTGGTGGGTAACTTCGATGGTTTGGTCCTGCCGCGTGCAGAGATCCTGAAAAACGCGTTTGTGCTGTGGCCGCTGTCGTTGATGGCGCCAGAGCGTGTGCATCCTGAAGTGGGCAAGACCCTGGCTGAGTTATGGCGCAATGCGCAAATCGACCAAGTGCTCGCGCCTGTCGGGTTTGAATGGCAAGGCCAGCAACTCACCCCAGACGCGCTCTTGTAGGCGCCGAGCTTGCTGTGGTGAGGGAGCAAGCGCCCTCACCACAGGAGGGCCGCGTCTAGGAAATAGGCTGTTCTTTGTAGGCCTTCAGCGCTTTCAAGCGTTCGCGTTTGAGCGCTTCACCCAGTTCCGGGCCTTTGAAGCCTTTTTCCAGCAGTGGTGCCACCGGCACTTCGCGCGCCGCCTTCGACGCCCCGCGCAAATAATCCGCCTGTGGATAACTTCGCTGCTCTAAGCCTTTTCGGCCTCGGGCATCCATCTCGCACGCAACCACAAACTCTTCAAAGCGCTGCGGCCGCCGGTAAACGTCGAAACTTTGCAGCAATTCCAGCAGCGTCGAGGCTTTCAACTCCAGCGCCCGATGGCCGTGGGTGTGATATTGGCCCACCAGCAGCGCCAGCTCCTGGCAGTCCTTCGGTACTTTGAAGCGTTCATTGACGGCCTTGATCAGCTTCAAGCCGGTGTGTTCGTGAGCAATATGCTGCGGTAACTTATCCACCGGCGTCAGGCCCTTGCCCAAGTCATGCAGCAGGCAGGCCCAACGTACGGTCAGCGGCTGTTTATGCAGGGCGGCCTGTTCCAGCACGCTCAAAGTGTGTATGCCCGTGTCGATTTCGGGGTGATGGGCTTCAGGTTGCGGTACGCCGAACAGTGCATCGACTTCGGGCATCAAGGTTTTCAATGCATTGCAGTCGCGCAGTACTTGGATAAACACCTGGGGCTGGTCTTCCATCAGCGCTCGGGAGATTTCTTTCCAGCTGCGCTCAGGCGTCAGGGCTTCCAGTTCGCCGGATTCGCTGAGTTGACGCATCAGCGCCAGTGTTTCCGGAGCGACCGTAAAACCCAGGTGCGCGTAACGTGCAGCAAAGCGCGCAACGCGGAGTACTCGTAGCGGATCTTCGGCGAACGCCGGGGAAACGTGGCGCAGGATGCGCGCTTCAAGATCATGCTGGCCATGATAAGGGTCGGTCAAATTACCCTCATCGTCTTCCGCCATGGCGTTGATGGTCAGGTCGCGACGGATCAGGTCTTCTTCCAGCGTCACCTCTGGGCTCGCATGAAACACAAAGCCGCCATAACCCCGGCCACTCTTGCGCTCTGTGCGGGCAAGGGCGTATTCATCGCCATTTTTCGGGTCGAGAAACACGGGGAAGTCAGCGCCGACGGGTTTGAAACCTTTGGCCAGCATCTCTTCGGTGGTCGCCCCCACGACGACGCGGTCAACATCGGTGACCTTGATGCCCAGCAGGCGGTCACGCACGGCACCGCCGACTTTGTAGATTTTCATGAAAAAGCCTCCATTAGCCGCACAGGATACCGCCTGTGCCTAGCCAATGGAGGCTTTGCTGTTTCAGAGATGAACGACGGCCAGGTCCAGTCGGCCGTAGTCGTTGTCGCCATGCTCGCTGCGCGGCGGTACATGGTGAGTCTTCATCACTTGGTCGCCCTGCAGCGTTTCCAAATGAATGTCGAAGCCCCATAGGCGGTGCAGGTGCTTGAGTACTTCCTCGGTGGATTCGCCCAGGGGTTTGCGGTCATGTTGCTGGTGGCGCAAGGTCAACGAGCGATCGCCGCGCACATCGATGCTGTAGATCTGCACATTGGGCTCGCGGTTGCCCAGGTTGTACTGCGCCGCCAGCGTTTCGCGGATGGTGCGGTAGCCGGGCTCGTCGTGGATGGCTGGTACCACTAGGTCATCCTTGAGGTCGTCATCCATGATGCTGAACAGCTTGAGGTCCCGAATCACCTGGGGTGACAGGTACTGCAGGATAAAACTCTCGTCCTTGAAACTGCTCATGGCGAACTTGATGGTGGACAACCAATCGGTGCCAGCGATTTCCGGGAACCAGCGGCGGTCTTCTTCGGTAGGGTGTTCGCACATACGCCGGATATCGCGGTACATGGCGAAGCCCAGTGCGTAGGGGTTGATACCACTGTAATACGGGCTGTCGAACCCCGGCTGAAACACCACGCTGGTGTGGGAGGTGAGGAACTCCATCATGAAACCGTCAGTGACCAGGCCTTCGTCGTACAGGTCGTTCATCAGCGTGTAGTGCCAGAACGTCGCCCAGCCTTCGTTCATCACTTGGGTCTGGCGCTGTGGATAAAAATACTGGGCGATCTTACGTACGATGCGCACGATTTCCCGTTGCCAGGGCTCCAGCAGTGGTGCGTGTTTTTCCAGAAAGTACAGGATGTTTTCCTGAGGTTCGGCGGGGAAGCGCGCATTGTCCTTGTCGCTGTTTTTCCCGGCACGTTTTGGAATGGTGCGCCACAGGTCGTTGATCTGTTTTTGCAGGTGCTCCTCGCGTTCCTTCTGGCGCAGGCGTTCTTCTTCGGCGGAAATCGGGTAGGGCCGTTTGTAGCGGTCGACCCCGTAGTTCATCAGCGCATGGCAAGAGTCGAGCAAGTCTTCCACCGCATCAATGCCGTGGCGTTCCTCGCATTGCATGATGTACTGCTTGGCGAACACCAGGTAATCAATGATTGAGCTGGCATCGGTCCAGGTGCGGAACAGGTAGTTGCCCTTGAAGAAGCTGTTGTGTCCGTAGCAGGCATGGGCCACTACCAGCGCCTGCATGCAGATGGTGTTTTCTTCCATCAGGTAGGCAATGCACGGGTCGGAGTTGATCACGATCTCGTACGCCAAGCCCATCTGGCCTCGGGTGTAGGACTTCTCGGTGCTGAGAAAGTGTTTGCCGTAGGACCAATGGTGATATCCCAACGGCATGCCGACAGAGGCGTAGGCATCCATCATCTGTTCCGCGGTGATCACTTCGATCTGGTTGGGGTAGGTGTCCAGGGCATAACCCGCCGCGATGCGGCTGATTTCCCGGTCATAGGCCTGGATCAGTTCAAAGGTCCACTCGGAGCCCGTGGATATGGGTTGGCGCTTATGCTCTTTTTTGGCGGTCATGTCACTAACCTGCGCTGGAAGAGTTCACGGAAGACCGGGTAGATATCGCCGGCCGAGACCAGTTGCTGCTGGGCGAATGTGTCGGCAAAGGCTTCGCCAATGCGCTCGTATTCGAACCACAGGGCCTGATGCTCACGGGGGGTGATTTCAACGTAAGTGTAGTACTGCACGAACGGCATAATCTGGTTGATCAGGATGTCGCGGCAGATGGGCGAGTCGTCGTTCCAGTTGTCACCGTCCGAGGCCTGGGCCGCGTAGATGTTCCACTCGTTGGCGGGGTAGCGCTCGGCCATGATCTCCTGCATCAGCTTCAAGGCACTGGAGACGATGGTCCCGCCCGTTTCCCGTGAGTAGAAAAACTCCTCCTCGTCGACCTCCCGCGCGCTGGTGTGGTGGCGGATGAACACTACGTCGATCTTGTCGTAGTTCCGCTTGAGAAACAGGTAAAGCAGGATAAAGAAGCGCTTGGCGATGTCCTTGGTGGCCTGGGTCATGGAGCCGGATACGTCCATCAGGCAGAACATCACTGCCTTGGAGCTGGGGTTGGGTTGTTTGACCAGCAAGTTGTATTTCAAGTCAAAGGTGTCTAGGAATGGCACACGATGAATGCGCGCACTGAGTTTCTCGATTTCCGCCTCGATTTGCTGAATGTCGCCGAAGTTGTCCGGTTCCTCACGTTTCAAACGCGCCAGCTCTTCCTTGGCATCTCTCAGTTTGGCGCGGCTGCTGCCAGACAGTGCGATGCGCCGCGCGTGGGCCGAGCGCAGGGTACGGATGATATTGATGCGGGAAGGGTTGCCCTCGTTGCTGATCCCGGCGCGAACGGTCTTGAAGGTGTCGGTGCCGGTCAGGTTGCGCTTGACCAGATTAGGCAGCTCCAGGTCCTCGAACATGAATTCGAGAAATTCTTCCTGAGTGATCTGGAACACGAACTCGTCCATGCCTTCGCCGGAATTGCCCGCCTTGCCAGGGCCTTTACCGCCGCCACCGCCTTGTGGGCGCTGGATGTGCTCGCCGGTGGTGAATTCCTTGTTGCCCGGATGCACGACGGTCTGTTTGCCGCCCCGGCCGTGGTGCAGCACCGGTTCGTCGATGTCCCGTCCGGGAATGCTGATTTGCTCGCCATGCTCCATATCCGTAATGGAGCGGCGGCTGATGGCCTCCTCGACGGCTTTTTTGATGTGGTCACGGTAACGCCGCAGGAAACGCTGGCGGTTTACCGTGCTCTTGTTCTTGCCATTGAGGCGTCGGTCGATCACATAGCTCATAGGCCCCTCCGGGGAGCTTCAAGTCGTAAGCTACAAGCCGCAAGTCAAAGCCCATCAATTCCGCGAAACCACGGGTTCAATAGCTTTTCTCTTGCGGCTTTCAGCTAGAAGCTTGCAGCTGCTTCACTGCGATTTCCGGACCCGTAGGTACCATTCCGAAAGAAGCCGTACCTGTTTGTCGGTGTAGCCGCGCTCGACCATTCGTGTGACGAAGTCGTTGTGCTTTTGCTGATCCTCCTTGCTGGCCTTGGCGTTGAAGCTGATGACCGGCAGCAGATCCTCGGTGTTGGAGAACATCTTCTTCTCGATGACCACTCGCAGTTTCTCGTAGCTGAGCCAAGTCGGGTTCTTGCCATTGTTGTTGGCCCGGGCGCGCAGCACGAAGTTGACGATTTCGTTGCGGAAATCCTTCGGATTGCTGATGCCGGCCGGTTTCTCAATTTTCTCAAGCTCCTCGTTGAGTGCGACGCGGTTGAGGATCTCGCCGGTTTCCGGGTCGCGGTATTCCTGGTCCTGGATCCAGAAGTCGGCGTACAGCACGTAACGGTCGAAGATGTTCTGGCCGTACTCGCTGTAGGACTCCAGGTACGCGGTCTGGATTTCCTTGCCGATGAATTCGATGTAGCGCGGCGCCAGGTACTCCTTGAGGAATCGCAGGTAGCGCTCGCGGGTTTCCGCCTGAAATTGCTCCTGTTCGATCTGCTGTTCCAGCACGTAAAGCAGGTGCACCGGGTTGGCGGCGATTTCGTGGGGGTCAAAGTTGAAGACCTTGGACAGGATTTTGAACGCGAAGCGCGTCGACAGGCCGTTCATGCCCTCGTCCACACCCGCCGTGTCGCGGTATTCCTGGATCGACTTGGCCTTGGGATCGGTGTCCTTGAGGTTTTCACCGTCGTACACGCGCATCTTCGAATAGATATTCGAGTTCTCCGGCTCCTTGAGGCGCGACAGCACGGTGAACTGGGCGAGCATCTTCAGGGTGTCGGGTGCGCAATGGGCCTTGGCCAGGGAGCTGTTGAACAGCAGTTTGTCGTAGATCTTGATTTCATCACTGACGCGCAGGCAGTACGGCACCTTGACGATGTAGATCCGATCGATGAAGGCTTCGTTATTCTTGTTGTTACGGAAGGTGTGCCATTCCGATTCATTGGAGTGGGCCAGCAAGATTCCGGTGAACGGAATCGCGCCCAGCCCTTCAGTGCTGTTGTAGTTGCCTTCCTGGGTCGCGGTAAGCAGTGGGTGCAGCACCTTGATCGGCGCCTTGAACATCTCCACGAACTCCATCAGGCCCTGGTTGGCGCGGCACAGTGCGCCTGAATAGCTGTAGGCGTCGGCGTCGTTTTGCGGGAATTCTTCGAGTTTACGGATATCGACCTTGCCCACCAGTGCCGAGATATCCTGGTTGTTCTCGTCACCCGGTTCGGTCTTGGCCACGCCGATCTGGTTGAGGATGGACGGGTAGAGTTTCACCACGCGGAACTGGCTGATGTCACCGCCGAATTCGGCCAGGCGCTTGGTGGCCCAGGGCGACATGATGGTGTTGAGGTAACGACGCGGGATGCCGAAGTCTTCTTCGAGGATTGCGCCATCTTCCGTGGCGTTGAACAGGCCCAGGGGCGACTCGAAGACCGGTGAGCCCTTGATGGCGTAGAAGGGCACCTTCTCGATCAGTTGTTTGAGTTTTTCGGCCAGGGACGACTTACCGCCGCCGACGGGGCCGAGCAGGTAGAGGATCTGTTTCTTCTCTTCCAGGCCCTGGGCGGCGTGGCGGAAGTAGGAGACGATCTGGTCAATGCACTCTTCCATGCCGTGGAAGTCTTCAAAGGCCGGATAACGGCGGATCACCTTGTTGGAGAATATTCGCGACAGCCGCGAGTTGTTGGCGGTTTCCACCAGCTCCGGCTCGCCAATTGCCAGTAGCAGGCGTTCGGCGGCAGACGCGTAGGTGCTGCGGTCCTGTTTGCACAGCTCGAGATACTCTTGCAGTGTGAGTTCTTCTTGCTGTGTGGACGCGAAGCGTTGTTGGAAGTGGCTAAAGATACTCATGACGTCGTCACCTCGCTCGATACGTGGAGCCGACGCCGGATCAATCAGTCGATGCTGGCAGACATTGGCAGACGCCAATGACTGTTTTCCCCCCAAACACCCTGAAACACTACCGATGACCCGCACGCCGGTGTACCGGCTCTCCCCTGATTCGGATGGCCTGCGCTTAAGGATAGTTCGGAATCGGAGAGGTCAAGGCGCGATGCGCAATTAGTTTGGCTGCGCCGTTCGTCAGAAACGGCGCGAGCCCAAGCGTCACGCGGGGTAGCGGGGTGTTAAAAAAATTATTGCGAATTGCCTGAAGAAATTTCCGCAGGATAAGTCGCACGCCACAGTTCAAAGCCGCCATCCAGGCTATAGACGTCGGAGAAGCCCTGGCTGATCAGATAGGCCGCAGCGCTTTGGCTGGAGTTGCCGTGGTAGCAGGCCACGATTACGGGCGCGTCGAGGTCGGCGGCGCGGATGAAATCGGCGATGTTGACGTTGTCCAGGTGCTGGGCGCCGCGGATGTGGGCGGCCAGATAAGTCGGCTGGTCACGGATGTCGACCACTACGGCGCCTTTCTCGCGCAGGGCCTGGGCTTGTTCGGGAGGGATACGTTTGAATTCGCTCATGGCGGGCTCCTAGGGCTTGGCGGTGATAGGTTGGGGCGGTTCGCACTGGCAGCTCTGGCGCTCGCCGGTATCGATATTCATCAGGGTCATGGCGCCGCCCCACACGCAACCGGTGTCGAGGGCGAACACGCCGGGCTCATCGCATTGGCCTTCAAGTGCCGCCCAGTGACCGAAAATGATCTGGGTGTCGCGGGCCTTGCGGTCCTTGTGCGCGAACCAGGGCTTGTAACCCGGCAATGCGGTGTCGGCGCCTTCCTTGCTTTTGAGGTCCAGCTTGCCCTCGGCGGTGCAGAAGCGCATGCGCGTGAAGTAGTTGGTGATCACCCGCAGGCGTGCAACGCCGGTGAGGTCGTTGTCCCACTTCACCGGCTCGTTGCCGTACATGCCGTCGAGGTAGGCGGTGTACAGAGTGTCATCGGCCAGCGCGCTTTCGACTTCGGCGGCGCACTTGAGGGCTTTCTTCAGTGTCCACTGGGGCGGGATGCCAGCATGGACCAAGGCCATATTGCAGCCTTCGTCGTAATGCAGGATTTTTTGCCGGCGAAGCCAGTCGAGCAACTCGGTGCGATCTGGTGCTTCGAGGATTTCCCGCAGGGTATCGCCCTTTTTCAGACGCTCAATGTTATGGGCGGCCGCGAGCAGATGCAGGTCGTGGTTGCCCAATACGCACACCAGGGAATCGCGCAGGCTATATAAGTAGCGCAACGTCTCGAGGGACTCGGGGCCGCGATTGACCAGGTCACCGACCAGCCACAGGCGATCTTTCGCTGGGTCGAAGGCCACGCGGTCAAGCAGGCACTTGAGGGGCTCCAGGCACCCTTGCAGGTCTCCGACCGCATAGGTCGCCATCAGTGCAGGGCTCCCGGCACGGCGAGGCGGAAGGGCGGGATGATGGCGTCGAACAATTTACCGTCGGTGGCCTTCATCTGATAGGAGCCCTGCATGGTGCCGACTTTGGAGGTCATCACCGTGCCGCTGCTGTAGGTGTGGCTCGCGCCGATGTCGATCAGCGGTTGCTGGCCTACCACGCCTGCGCCGCGTACTTCTTCGACCTGGCCGTCACCGTCGGTGATCACCCAGTGGCGGGACAGCAGCTTGGCCGGCACCAGCCCGTTGTTTTTCACCGTGATGGTGTAGGCAAAGGCGAAGCGGTTATGTTCAGGTTGCGATTGGTCCGCCAGGAAGCGGGTGACGACGCTGACGTCGATCTGGTAGCGAGGATCGGACATGCAAGAGGCCTTAAAAGCAAAAGCGGAGGACAGCAGATGCGGGTCAGTCTAGGCCAAGAGCGGGGCACTAGGCCAGACATGGTGTCTGGCCCAGGTACGGCCGACTTCAGCCCGCGGCTGGCGCAGGCTGGATGGCAAGCTGGTCGGCCAGGCGCACGAACGCCGCGAGGTCCAGTTGCTCTGGGCGCAGGCTGCCGTCGACACCAGCAGCTTCGATTTCAGCGGTGCTCAAGAGGTTCTTGAGTGTATTGCGCAAGGTTTTGCGGCGCTGGTTGAACGCTTCGCGTACGACGCGCTCCAGCAATTTGTGATCCTTGGCCGGGTGGGGCAGCACGGCGTGAGGCACCAGGCGCACGATGGCCGAGTCGACCTTCGGCGGTGGGTTGAACGCGCCGGGCCCGACGTTGAACAGGTGTTCGACGCGGCAGTGGTACTGAACCATGATCGACAAACGACCCCAATCGCCACCACCAGGCCCTGCAGCCAGGCGCTCGACCACTTCCTTTTGCAGCATGAAGTGCATGTCGCGGATGATCCCGGCGTTGTTCAGCAGGTGGAAGATCAGCGGCGTGGAGATGTTGTATGGCAGGTTGCCCACCACCCGCAGGCTGTTGGGCGCTGCGTTGAGGCTGTTGAAGTCAAACTTCAGTGCATCGCCCTGGTGCAGGTTGAAGTTCGGCTTGTCAGCGAACTGCTGGTTGAGGATCGGGATCAGGTCCTTGTCCAACTCAACCACATCCAGTTGGCCGCCACTGTTAAGCAGACCTTTGGTCAGTGCGCCCTGGCCCGGGCCGATTTCCAGCAGACGGTCTTCGGGCTTGGCATGGATAGAGCGCAGGATACGGTCGATCACGCCAGCGTCATGCAGGAAGTTTTGCCCGAAGCGCTTACGCGCCCGGTGTTGGTAATGCTCGGTCATATACGGGTCTCGGCCATCTGATAGGCGGTTTCCAGGGCCACGTGCAGGCTGCCGGTATCGATCTTGCCGCTGCCCGCCAGGTCCAGGGCAGTGCCATGGTCGACGGACGTCCGGATGATCGGCAGGCCCAGTGTCACGTTGACGGCGGCGCCGAAGCCTTTGTATTTAAGCACCGGCAGCCCCTGGTCGTGGTACATCGCCAGCACTGCGTCGCAGTGCTCCAGATATTTGGGGGTAAACAGAGTGTCCGCAGGCAGTGGGCCACGCAGGTCCATGCCTTCTTGGCGCAGACGCTCCAAGGTTGGTTCGATGATGTCGATTTCTTCATGGCCCAAGTGGCCGCCTTCACCCGCGTGGGGGTTGAGCCCACAGACCAGGATGCGCGGTTGGGCAATGCCGAATTTCTGTTGCAGGTCGGCATGCAGGATGCGCGTCACACGCTCCAAACGTTCGGCAGTGATGGCGTCCGCAATCTCACGCAGGGGCAGGTGCGTGGTCACCAAGGCGACTCGCAGGCCGCGCGTGGACAGCATCATGACGACTTGAGCGGTGTGGGTCAGCTCGGCGAGGAATTCGGTATGGCCGGAAAAGGCGATGCCAGACTCATTGATCACGCCCTTGTGCACTGGGGCGGTGATCATGCCGGCGAAGTCGCCGTCGATGCAGCCTTGCCCTGCGCGAGTCAGGGTTTCCAGCACGAACGCCGCATTGGCCTTGTCCAGTTGCCCGGCCACTACCTTGGCCTGCAGCGGCGTGTCCCACACATACAAGCTGCCGGCGGGAGCGGGCAGGTCGGGCCAGTAACCCGGCGCCACGTCCAGCAAATTGACGGCCACACCCAGTTGCGCGGCCCGCTCGAGGAGCAGGTCGCGGCTGGTAATGGCGATCAGGGGGTATGGCTGGGATTGCGAGGCGAGCAGCAGGCACAGGTCAGGACCAATGCCGGCCGGCTCGCCGGGTGTCACCGCGAAACGCTGGGGTTTCACTGAGTAGCCTGGTCGGTGCCTGTTTGCTCGGCGCCTGGCAGCTTGTTCTCAACGTAGGCTTCGTCGCGGATCTGACGCAGCCAGGTTTGCAGCTCTTCGTCGTATTTTCGGTTACGCAATACGTTCAGTGCTTGTTGCTCGCGGGCCTGGCTGGTGTTGTCGGTGGCGCGACGGCCAAGGACTTCCAGCACATGCCAGCCATATTGGGTCTTGAACGGCTTGGACAGCACACCTTGCGGAGTATCGGCCATCACTTGCTGGAACTCTGGCACCAAGGCTTTCGGGTCGATCCAGTTCAGGTCGCCGCCGTTGAGAGCAGAACCCGGGTCTTCCGAGAAGCTTTTGGCCAGGGTGGCGAAGTCTTCACCGCTTTCGATGCGGTCATAGATCTTCTGGGCCAGTTCCTTGGTTTGGGCTTCGGTGCGGATTTCGCTTGGTTTGACCAGGATGTGACGAACGTGTACTTCGTCTTTCAGCGAGGTCTCGCCACCGCGTTTTTCCAGCAACTTGAGAATGATGAAACCGCCTGGGGTACGGGCTGGCTGAGTAATGCCACCCACTTCCATAGCGCTCAGCTCGCGGTCGAACGGTGGAGGCAACTGAGCAGCCTTACGCCAGCCCATATCACCGCCTTCGAGGGCGTTGTCGCTGCCCGACTGGGCGATCGCCATTTGGGCGAAGTCAGCACCGGCCTTCAAACGATCATAAATAGCCTGGGTTTTAGCGGCGGCTGCATTGAGCTGCTCGGAGTTCGAGCTGTCCGGTGTCGGGATCAGGATGTTGGCCAGGTGCAGTTCTTCGGAAAGCTGCATCTTGCCAAGGTCCGACGCCAGAAAGTTCTTCACTTCCTGCTCGGACACTTGAACCCGCTCGGCGACACGGCGCTGACGCACACGGCTGATGATCATTTCACGGCGGATCTGGTCACGGGCGTCCTCATAGGACAAACCGTCGTGGGCCAGTGCTGCACGGAACTGATCAATGCTCATATTGTTGCGCTGGGCAATGGTGCCTACCGCCTGGTTCAGTTCCTCGTCCGAAATACGGATGCCGGAACGATCACCGATCTGCAATTGCAGGTTTTCGACGATCAGGCGCTCCAGAACCTGTTGGTCCAAGACGCTGGTCGGTGGCACGCCACCGCCACGTTTGGCGATGGTTTGCTGGACTTCCTTGACGCGTTGGTCCAGTTGGCTCTGCATGATCACGTCGTTATCGACGATGGCCACTACCTTATCCAGCTGTTGAACCGCAGCGTGTGCCGATGCGGTCCCCAGGAACAGCGCGCCCAGCACTAGCGGGCGCAGACAATCAGAAAGCTTGGTTTTCACGTTCACGATAACCTTCAATGCCTTTGTCGAGGAAGCTCTCTACCTTGGCGCCGGTCAGGCCGCCGAGTCCTTTGAGGACGATCTGCAGGAAGAGCCCGTGGTCACCCTTTTCGTTAAGCGGGGCGATCTGGCTGTATTCGTCGTTGGAAACCCAGTAGCGGTTGATGACGCGCAGTTTCCAGCAGCAGTTGTCGTACTCGAAACCACCGAAGGCTTCCAGCGTACGGTTGCGAGCGTAGTCATACTGCCAGCGGGTGATCAGGTTCCACTGAGGAATGATCGGCCACATCATCGAGAAGTCGTGTTGCTGGATTTTGTAGTAATCCTTCACGAAGTTCGCGTCGCCTGGCTGGCCGTAGTCACCGCCGAACTGCCATTTGCCGGTCAGCTGGTTGTAGACGACCTGGTCGTTACGATAGCGATAACCGACGTTGATGATCTTGTTCGGGTTGTCTTCCGGCTGGTAGTGAAGCATCGCGCTGCCGGAACGAGGACTGTGTTCCTCGGTGTCCCAGTTGTAGTCGGCCGTGGCGCGCCAATCGCGGTTGAAGCGGAACTCGTAGTCCAGGGCGACTGGCGATACGTCCGACTGTGCATCGGCACGGTCGGCGGCGAGGATGCCCGGCAGTTGAACTTCACGATCCTTGAAGTACAGCGCCTGGCCCACGGCTACGCGCTGACGCTCGAAACCGTTGTCTTCGATCCAGCGGCTGGTCAAGCCCAGCGACAGCTTGTTCTCGTCGCCGATACGGTCGGAGCCGCTGAAACGGTTGTCGCGGAACAACGACGCGTAGCTGAACGAGTACTCGCTGGTGTCGAAGACCGGGATGTCAGCCTGGTCCTTGTTCGGCACATACAGGTAGAACGCACGTGGTTCGAGGGTCTGGCGGTAGTCTTTGCCGAACCAGTTGGTATTGCGGTCGAAGTACAGGCCGCTGTCGACGCTGGCCACCGGAACCGCACGGTCCTGGGAGCTTTTGAACGTGCCGCCTGCGTACGGGTTGGCCGGGGTGGCTGCAGCTTGAGCGGCAATGATGTCGTTCTTGCCAATGCTGTCCAGGTCCAGATCGTACTTGGTGTAGACGTACTTGAGTTTCGGCGTAACAAAGCCGTAGGTCCAGTTCATCGGGTATTCGACGGCCGGCGCTACGTTCAGGCGAGTACCGTTCGCGCGGGTCAGGCCCGTGACGTAGGTATCCAGGCGGCGTGTTGCTACGCCATCCTGATCCTTGAAGAATCCGTTCTCCAGGTCACGGTCGAAGCGCACGGCTTCGGTCTCGTAGCTGAAGTTCAGGCCGCCAGGGTGGTATGGCAGCTGACCGTTGAAGGTGATCTGCGGCAGGCGGTCATACGGGGTGATCTGGGAGATCGTTGCCAACTGGTAGGCCTGAAGGTTCAGGCGAGCCTGGAAGGTGTCACCGCGATACGTCACGGAACCCTGCTGGTTGACGTAGTCTCGGCTTTCGACGCCTTCCTGGTTGGACTTGAGGTCCTGGAAGAAGTAAGGGTCGCTGATCGTTGTGTAGTCGACCTGGGTCATTACACGCGAATCCAACCCGCCCTTGTGTTGCCAGTTGAGCATGTAGCGGGTTTTTTCGTAATCGGTCTGCTTGCTGCGCTCGTCGTTGTCGTCGTTCAGGTACGCGCCGCCGAACTGGCCTTCGCTAGACTTGGTGAGGTAGCGGAATTCGCCTTCCATCATCATGCCGCGCTTGGTCATGTATTGCGGGTACAACGTGGCGTCGTAGTTTGGCGCCAGGTTGAAGTAGTAAGGCGTAACCAGGGTAAAGCCGTTTTCGCTGCCGCTGCTGAAGCTCGGTGGCAGGAAGCCGGATTGACGACGGTCGTCGATCGGGAAATAGATGTAAGGGGTGTACAGGATCGGGATGTTCTTGATCCGCAATGTCGCGTTGGTCGCCGTACCGAAGCCGGTTGCCGGGTTCAACGTGATGTTGTTGCCTCGCAGCTGCCAGGCGTTGCTGTCTGGCTCGCACGTCGTGTACGTGCCGTCCTTGAGACGGATGATCGCGTTTTCGGCACGCTTGGCGTACAGCGCGTTACCGCGGATACGCGACTTGTGCAGCACGTATTCGGCGTTGTCGATCTGGGCGGCGCCGGTGTCGAGTTGCACTTCGGCATGGTCGCCGACGATCAGTGCACCGTTGTCGCGCAGACGGACTTTGCCATTCAGCTCGCCACGGTTCTCGGCCTGGTACAGGCTGGCTTCTTCGGACTCCATCTGCATGCTGCCCTGGCGCATGACGACGTCACCGGCCAGGGTCGCGACTTGCGACTCCTGCTCGTAACGCGAGGCTTTGGCACCGATGAAGGTGGGCGCATCGCTCTTGTTCGTCTTGTCGTTCATGCCAGGACGAATCGGCTCGATGTACGCACCGCCGCAATACGGGCCGGTTTCGGCCAACTGCGCTGCGGTCAGCTTGTCGCGCGGTACCCAGTCCAGGTGGCTGTAGTCGGCGCTGCGCGAGCGCAGGCCACGGCCCTTGGAGTCGGTGACCAGTGCGGTCTGCGGCACGGCCTCGGCTTTGCCGCCAGCCTCGGCTTGCGCCGTGCTGTTGGCGGAGCTGACGGCTGCGCCGTCATGCACCGGGCGTGGTGGCAGAGGGGCTGCGGCGGTTTTCGGCGCGCAATCCCAGGCACCCGAAGCAGAGACTGAGCAGTCATACTGTTCCGCGGCGACCACGAATGAGGTGGCGAAGGGTTGCAAGGCCAGCAGACTGCCGGTTACCAGCAACGGAAATTTTCTACGAAACGCGGGGGATTTCAATGCCATCTTATTAGTCCGGGCTTCCTGCGTGCCATCTGCCCGCGGTTTGGGCCGCACGCCTCTCGATGGTCTGAAAAAGATGCGTGATAATAAAGCATGCCCCGCTTGACGGCTAGCGCCGTCGGAGACCCTTGTAATGCCAGAGCAAGATCTACGTTTACAACAGCTGGAAGTCTGGCTGGATGAGCAGTTGCCGATCCTTTTCAACGCTCAAGGCTGGGGTGCTGTACCCCCGGCCACATTGACCGCGGCCAGCAGCGACGCGAGTTTCAGGCGCTACTTCCGTTGGGAAGGCGGTGGTCATACATTCGTGGTAATGGATGCGCCACCCCCCCAGGAAAACTGCAAACCTTTCGTCGATATCGCACATTTGCTGGCGAAGTCAGGGATAAATGTTCCAAAAATTTATGCAGAAGATTTGCCGCGAGGCTTTCTTTTGCTCAATGACCTGGGCAGAAAAACCTATCTGGACGTGATTGACGACAAAAACGCCGACCCATTGTTTGTCCAAGCCATCGATGCCTTGCTGGCGTTCCAGCAGTTGCCGATGGACGCGCCATTGCCAAGCTATGACGTGGCCTTACTCCGTCGTGAGCTCGAATTGTTTCCGGAGTGGTACGTGCGTCGCCATCTGGGTATCGAACTCGATACGCAACAACAAGCGCTCTGGCAGCGCGTCAGTGACCACCTGATCAACAGTGCCCTGGCGCAGCCGAAGGTGTTGGTGCACCGCGACTATATGCCACGCAACCTGATGATCAGCGAGCCGAACCCCGGCGTGCTGGATTTTCAGGATGCGGTCTACGGCCCGGTGACCTACGACATCACCTGCCTGTTCAAGGACGCCTTCCTCAGTTGGCCCCAGGCCCGCGTGCGGGAATGGCAGCGCGGCTATTGGGAGCGCGCGGTAAGACTGGGCATCCCGGTGCAGGCCGATTTCGAAGACTTCCTGCGTGCCAGCGACCTGATGGGCGTGCAGCGCCACCTCAAGGTCATCGGTATCTTCGCGCGCATCTGCCATCGTGACGGCAAGCCACGCTACCTGGCCGATGTGCCGCGCTTCTTTGCTTATATAGACGCGGTGTTGGCGGACCGTTCGGAGTTGAGCGAGCTGGGTGAATTGCTGGCCAGTCTGCGCCCACCTGCGCAGGTGAGCGTATGAAGGCGATGATCCTGGCCGCTGGCAAAGGTGAGCGGATGCGTCCGCTCACGTTGCACACGCCCAAGCCGCTGGTGCAGGCCGGCGGCAAGCGTCTGATCGAGTATCACTTGGAGGCGCTGGCCAAGGCCGGCTTCACTGACATCGTGATCAACCATGCCTGGCTCGGCCAGCAGATTGAATGTTATCTGGGGGACGGCGCGCAGTTTGGCTTGCGCATCCGTTACTCCCCCGAGGGCGAGCCGCTGGAAACCGGCGGTGGGATTTTCCAGGCATTGCCGTTGCTGGGCGACGAACCCTTCCTGGTGGTCAATGGCGATATCTGGACCGACTACGACTTCACCCCACTCAAGCGACCGCTCAAGGGCCTAGCCCATCTGGTGATGGTCGACAACCCGGCGCATCACCCTTCAGGTGGCGATTTCTACCTTGATCAAGGTTTGCTTCATGATGCTGCGGCCGGTGCCGATAACCTGACCTTCAGTGGCATTTCAGTGCTCGACCCCACGTTGTTCGCGGGTTGCAGTGCGGGTGCCTTCAAGCTGGCGCCGCTGCTGCGGGCGGCCATGGCTAAAGGTCTGGTAACGGGGGAGCACATGGCGGGACGCTGGATTGATGTCGGTACGCTGGAGCGCCTGGCGCAAGTCGAAACCCTGCTGACAGCGGGGCAGTAACATGCTGTGGCCAGGGACGCTGATCGGCGCGGGGGCTGGCTTTGCCATAGCCAGTATTCCGGGGGCCTTGTTGGGTGCGCTGTTGGGGCAGGCGCTGGACCGTCGCCTGCAACTGCAAAGCTGGGCGCAGTTGCGCGAGCGGCTGGGCGGGCGCCCGGCGTTGCGCAATGACGAGCTGTTGTTTGTGTTGCTGGGGCGTTTGGCCAAGAGCAATGGGCGCGTGGTGGACGGCCATATTCAACAGGCGCGCCAGGAGATGCGCTCGCTGGACATGACCGAGTCAGCCCAACGTCGTGCTATCGCAGCGTTCAATCGTGGCAAGTCCGGCTCCGACCGGGTACGCCGCTATCTGCGGGTGCTCAAGGCGCAACCCCACGCGGCCGAAGGTGTATTGCGTGCGTGCTGGCGCATGGCCTGGGCAGACGGCAAGGCGGATGACGCCGAGCGTGACTTGATCGACTTGTGGGGCAAATGGCTGGGCTGGACGCCGCAACAGCTCCAGGCGTTGGCGGCCGACTACACACCGGAGCGTAAGCCGCTGGTCAGTCGGGGGCCTACCTATCAGGACGCGTTGCGCGTGCTGGGTGTGACGGCCACCACCGAACCGTCGGTGATCAAGCAGGCTTATCGCCGCCTGCTCAGCCGCCATCACCCGGACAAGGTTGCCGGCAGTGGCGCGAGCGCTGCGCAAGTGCGTGAGGCGACCGAACGTACTCGCGAATTGCATAGCGCTTATGCGTTGATTCGCGAGCGGCGGGATTTCCGCTGATTATTTTTGCGTGAAAACCCGATCTACTGTGGGCGCTCGCTTGCCTGGGATAGCGGCGGGTCAGCAATGCCTTTGGCACTGATAGTCCGCCATCGCAGGCAAGCCCGCTTCCACATTTCGACCGGGTTGCCAATCCGGTTTCAGTCAGTCGTCGCCTGCGGACTCAACCACCCGCGAACCCGTCGATACAACTGCTCCTGCTCAGCCGCGCTGTTACCGGGCAAGGTTTTCAGCGACACCTGTTTATAACCGTCATTCTTCAAACGCTTGGCCGCCTGGGCGCGGGCCAGGGCGTTTTTGCGTGTCTGAGGGTCGTCTTGATAGAACACGTCGGCGGTCGGCAGCTTCAGGCCGGGGGCCAGTTGCTGGATGTCCGGATGGCGCCCGGTTGGCGTCTGCGCCGCGACCATGACGAACTTCTGCACCTGGGACGGCTGCTTCTCGCTCAAATAGCGCGCCGCCCACCAGGCGCCGGTGCCATGGCCGAGCAGCACCACACTGCGCGCACTCTGGGTCTGGGCGAAGGCCACGGCGGCATCGATGCGGGCAAAGATGCGCGAAGCATCGGTCTTGTCCTGCTCGTCGGCCCCAGGAACCACTGCCGGGTCAGTGCCCTCGGCCTCAGCGCTGGCAGCCTGCTCGATGGGTTTGTCGGCGGTGCTCGCTTCCTTGCTGCTGGCATCGACGGTGGCCTTGGGCGCTTCCATCACACGCGGCGGCAGGGTGTCCACGCTCACGTCCGGCAACGACAGGCTGAGGCTGCCCCAGTTGGCATCCGGCAATTTGTGCCGCAACGGACTGATCGCTTGCGGCCAGTCAGCATTCTCTCCGGCGCCCGGTACGAGAATCACCACACCTTCGGGTTCGGCACTGTTGGCCGGTTTCCACAGGGCGAGGAATGAATCGCTGCCGGCCTGTAATTGTTGCTGCTCCTGTTGCGGGATTTTGCGTTCCAGGGCGCTGGCTTCTGCCAGGCTGCGCTCAGGCAGAGGCTGGCGCTCGACGGGTTTTTCTGCGGCAGGCTCTGGGGCGTCAGCGGCCTGTACAGAAAAGGCACTGGTAAAAAGCAGCGACAGGCACAATGCTGGCAGTGCCGAACGGTGGAAAAAGGGCATCGTTAATTCCCGGCCAGAAGTGATTCCAGCAGCCTAATGGGTTGGTCAGTGTTTGTCAGTGATGTGAGGCGTGGATCATGGGTTTTCGCTGTCTGCTGGTTATCGGCTGTATGTGCCTTGCCTTGATGGCAAACGCCGCCCCTGCGCCCGCCGTTCCCCAGGCGCAGCTCGATGTACAGCAACGCGAATGGCTGGCCCAGCACCCGGAGCTGCGGGTGGGCCTGGTGTTGCAGGCACCTTACGCGCAATACGACCGGCGTTTGCAGCGGCTGTCCGGGGCCAATGTCGAGTTGATGCAATGGTTAGCCAAGGCGCTGAACATCGAGCTGACCTGGCGCAACTTCCCCAACCAGGAGCAATTGGAAGCCGCCGTACGCGATGGCGAAGTGGACATCGCCCCCGGCCTGCAACAAACCCCTGCCGGTTTGCGTCTGTGGTTGTTCACCGACCCTTATATGCGCGTGCCGCAGCACATTGTCGGTATCCGCGATGGCGGTGGGGCCGTGGAGTTGGAGAAACTCGATGAGCAATCCCGCGTCGCCGTGCGCATGCCCAGCGCTGTGGCCGATTACCTGCGCAGCACCTACCCCGGCCTCAATCTTCAAGGCGTGCCCATGGAGCGCCAGGCTCTGCAGTTGCTGGTGAGCCGGCAGGCACGCTACGCGGTGGTGGACGAAGCGCAATTGAGCCGTCTGTCCGGCGAAGCGGAATTCGCCGGGCTGGCGGTGGTGGGCGATATTGGTCTGCCGCAATTGCTGCGGGTGGCTACGCGGCGGGAATGGCCAGAATTGGCCAGCATCATGGAAAGCGCCTTGCGCGCCATCCCCGCACGCGACCTTGACCAACTGCACAGCCGCTGGCTGCAACCTAAATACCCACACCTCACAGCATCCCCAGGGCTGTGGCAAAACCTCTGCCTGTTGCTGGGGCTGTTGCTGCTCGCCAGCCTGGCTGTCGTGTTTTGGCAGCGTCGCCAGCAGCGTGTGCTGGAACACGGCTTGCTGGCCGCCCGCGAAGAAAGCACGGCCCGCGCCGCCGGTGCCGAAGCCTTGCGGTTGACGCAATTTTCTATCGACCAAAGCACTGTCGGCATCCTCTGGGTCAACTGGGACAGCCATGTGCGCTACGCCAATCGTGCGGCCGAGAGCATGCTCGGCTACGGCCCCGGTGCGCTGATCGAGCGGCCGCTGGTTGACCTTGATCCAAGCCTGCATATGGACCGCTGGCTCAACCTGTGGAAGCGCGCGCGGGCCAGCGAAGACGGTCCGCAGAATTTCGCCACCGATTGCCAGCGTGCTGACGGCAGCATCCTGCCGACCAACGTGTCCTTGAGCTTCCTGCGTTTTGCCGAGGCCGAATACCTGGTGGTCTACCTCAACGATGTCACTGAGCTACGCCGTACCCTGACGGCCTTGCTGCAAAGTGAAGCGCAATTGCGCGAGCTGTCCGCCCACCTGGAAACCGTGCGCGAAGAAGAAAAGGCGCGGATCGCCCGTGAGGTGCACGACGAGCTTGGGCAAATGCTCACGGTGCTCAAGCTCGAGACCTCAATGTGCGAGCTGAGCTATGCGCAACTCGACCCCGGTTTGCACGACCGCTTGAACAGCATGAAGCGCCTGATCGCGCAGCTATTCCAGCTGGTGCGCGATGTGGCGACGGCGCTGCGCCCGCCGATTCTCGATGCCGGCATTGCCTCGGCCATTGAATGGCAGGCCCGGCGTTTCGAAGCCCGCACGCAAATTCCCTGTCTGGTACAAGTCCCGGATAACCTGCCGGCCCTCAGCGATGCCAAGGCCATTGGCCTGTTCCGGATCCTGCAGGAGGCGCTGACCAATGTGATGCGTCATGCCCAGGCGCATACTGTGGAGCTGACCCTCGCCGTCGAGGGCGCCGGTTTGCGGCTGACCATCAGCGATGATGGCGTCGGTTTCGTCCAGGTTCAGGGGCGCCCTGTGTCGTTTGGCCTGGTGGGCATGCGCGAGCGGGTGCTGATCATGGGCGGGCAACTGAGCCTGGACAGCGAATTGGGGGAGGGCACCACCCTGAGTGTCACGGTGCCGTTGGATGCATAACACCAAGAGGAAGTCCCTGTGATCCGCGTACTGGTAGCCGAAGACCACACCATCGTTCGTGAAGGCATCAAGCAATTGATCGGCCTGGCCAAAGACCTGTTGGTCGTTGGCGAAGCGAGCAATGGCGAGCAACTGCTGGAGACCTTGCGCCATGTGCCGTGTGAAGTGGTGCTGCTGGATATCTCAATGCCTGGCGTCAACGGCCTGGAGGCGATTGCACGCATCCGTGCGCTGAACAATCCGCCGGCGATCCTCGTGCTGTCGATGCACGACGAAGCGCAAATGGCCGCCCGTGCCTTGAAGGTCGGCGCCGCCGGCTATGCCACCAAGGACAGCGACCCGGCGCTGTTGCTCACGGCAATTCGCAAGGTGGCGGCCGGTGGGCGTTATATCGACCCGGACCTGGCGGACCGCATGGTTTTCGAAGTGGGCCTCACCGATACCCGGCCGCTGCATTCGTTGCTGTCGGAGCGCGAGTTCTCGGTATTCGAACGCTTGGCCCAGGGCGCCAACGTCAACGACATCGCCCAGCAGTTGGCGTTGAGCAGCAAGACCATCAGCACCCACAAGGCGCGGTTGATGCAAAAACTCCATATCACTTCGCTGGCTGAACTGGTGAAGTACGCCATGGAGCACAAGTTGTTGTGATGACATGCCTGTTTGCGACTACCGGTGAGATGCGCTGAAGCCATTTCCGGCGTATCGCGCCGTTGCACTGTCCCATCCCCGCCATCGTTGTAGGGCAATCCCTACCCCAAACCTTCCATCCGGCTGATGCGATTCTCTCCTGGCCCCCGATTTCCGGGGGGCTCGCGCCTGGACTACGCTTGTCTCACAGCAGTCCAAAACACAAAGGTGCGGGTATGAGCGAGGTGGATTCAAATGATGTGCTGGTCAGCTTTCGTGGCGTGCAGAAGAGCTACGACGGCGAGAACCTGATCGTCAAAGACCTCAACCTGGAGATTCGCAAGGGCGAGTTCCTCACCTTGCTCGGGCCTTCCGGTTCGGGCAAGACCACCAGCCTGATGATGCTGGCCGGTTTTGAAACGCCGACGGCAGGCGAGATCCAGCTGGCCGGACGCTCCATCAACAATGTGCCGCCGCACAAGCGCGACATCGGCATGGTGTTCCAGAACTACGCGCTGTTCCCGCACATGACCGTCGCCGAGAACCTGGCGTTCCCGCTGTCGGTGCGCGGCTTGAGCAAGACCGATGTCAGCGAGCGGGTCAAACGCGTGCTGAGCATGGTCCAGCTCGACGCCTTCGCCCAGCGTTATCCGGCGCAACTCTCCGGCGGCCAGCAACAGCGCGTGGCCCTGGCCCGTGCGTTGGTGTTCGAGCCGCAACTGGTACTGATGGACGAACCCCTCGGCGCCCTCGACAAGCAACTGCGCGAACACATGCAGATGGAGATCAAGCACCTGCACCAGCGCCTCGGCGTGACCGTGGTGTACGTGACCCACGACCAAGGCGAAGCGCTGACCATGTCTGACCGCGTGGCGGTGTTCCACCAGGGCGAAATCCAGCAGATCGCCGCGCCGCGCACCTTGTACGAAGAACCGAAGAACACCTTTGTTGCCAACTTCATCGGCGAGAACAACCGCCTCAATGGTCGTCTGCACAGCCACACCGGCGAGCGCTGCGTGGTGGAGCTGGCACGTGGCGAGAAGGTCGAGGCACTGGCGGTCAACGTCGGCCAGATCGGCGGCCCGGTGACCCTGTCGGTGCGCCCGGAACGCGTCAGCCTCAATGGTTCCAGCGAAAGCTGCGTCAACCGCTTCTCCGGGCGCGTGGCGGAATTCATCTACCTGGGCGACCACGTGCGTGTGCGCCTGGAAGTCTGCGGCAAAGCCGATTTTTTTGTGAAACAACCGATTGCCGAGCTGGACCCAGCATTGGCGGTCGGCGACGTGGTACCGATTGGCTGGCAAGTCGAGCACGTTCGCGCACTCGACCCACTTCTAGAGGCGAACTGATCGCCCCCATGGCTTCACCAACCCTGCACGTGGAGAGAACAACAATGTTGAGATCCCTTAAATATTCAGCCCTGGCCTTGAGCTTGATGGGCGCGACACAGGCCATGGCAGGCCCGGACCTGACGATCGTGTCCTTTGGTGGCGCGAATAAGGCGGCCCAGGTCAAAGCTTTCTACGCACCGTGGGAAAGCGCGGGCAACGGCAAGATCGTCGCCGGTGAGTACAACGGTGAAATGGCCAAGGTCAAAGCCATGGTCGACACCAAGAGCGTGTCCTGGGACCTGGTGGAAGTGGAATCCCCGGAGCTGTCCCGTGGCTGCGACGAGGACATGTTCGAACCGCTGGACCCGAAACTGTTCGGCAACACCGCCGACTACGTGAAGGGTGCGATCCAGCCGTGCGGCGTAGGCTTCTTCGTATGGTCGACCGTGTTGGCCTACAACGCCGACAAGCTCTCCACGGCACCCACCAGTTGGGCAGACTTCTGGGACACCAAGAAATTCCCGGGCAAGCGTGGCCTGCGTAAAGGCGCCAAGTACACCCTGGAATTCGCCTTGATGGCAGACGGCGTCGCGCCGAAGGACGTCTATAAAGTGTTGGCCGGCAAAGATGGCCAGGACCGTGCGTTCAAGAAACTCGACGAACTCAAACCGTCGATCCAGTGGTGGGAAGCGGGTGCACAACCGCCGCAATACCTGGCCTCGGGTGACGTAGTGATGAGCTCGGCCTACAACGGCCGCATCGCCGCTGTGCAAAAAGAAAGCAACCTGAAAGTGGTGTGGAACGGCGGCATCTACGACTTCGACGCATGGGCCATTCCTAAAGGCTTGGCCAAGGACCGTGCCGAAGCAGCGAAGAAATTCATTGCGTTCTCGGTGCAACCGCAGCAGCAGAAGATCTACTCGGAAAACATCGCCTACGGCCCGGCCAACACCCAAGCCGTACCGTTGCTGGCCAAGGACATCCTCAAGGATATGCCGACCACCCCGGAAAACATCGCCAACCAGGTGCAGATCGACGTGAGCTTCTGGGCGGATAACGGTGAGCAGCTCGAGCAGCGCTTCAACTCCTGGGCTGCCAAGTAACACCGCCTGCTGTGGTGGATAGGTTTGTTGTAGTGAGCGGGCAAGCCCGCTCACTGCAAATCAGAGCCCAGCCATAGGTGTAGTCTTTTTTCAGTTTTTCGGAGTCAGCCATGGCCATCGCCGTTCCCTCGAACGAGGTCAATAGCCCTACCCTCAAGCAGCGCCTGGCGCGTGCCGAGCGGCTCAACCGCTGGAAGGCCCAGGCCTTGATTGCGCCGTTGGTGCTGTTTTTGCTGCTGGTGTTCCTGGTGCCGATTGTCGCACTGCTGGTCAAAAGCGTCGGCAACCCGGAAGTGGTGGGCGGTTTGCCGCGCACGGTGGTGGCGGTGACGGCCTGGGATGGTCGTGGTCTGCCGGGCGAGCCGGTGTATCAGGCCCTCAGTGAGGACTTGGGCGAAGCGCGCAAAAACCAGACCTTGGGCGACCTGTCCAAGCGCCTCAACATGGAACTGGCCGGCTACCGCAGCCTGCTGACCAAAACCGCGCGGGCGCTGCCGTTCAGCGAAACGCCGGCCTCTTATAAAGAAGCGTTGGAAAACCTCGACGAACGCTGGGGCGACCCCGCTTACTGGCAGGCGATCCGGCGCAATACCAGCAGCCTGACGCCGTTCTATTTGTTGGCGGCCGTCGATCACCGCATCGACGACCTCGGCGAAGTGGCGCCGGCCACGCCAGACCAGGCGATCTACCTGGACATTTTTGCGCGCACCTTCTGGATGGGCCTGGTGATCACCACCCTCTGCCTGCTGCTGGCCTATCCTCTGGCCTATTTGCTGGCCAATTTGCCGGCGCGCAAAAGCAACTTGCTGATGATCCTGGTGTTGCTGCCGTTCTGGACCTCGATCCTGGTGCGAGTAGCGGCGTGGATCGTACTGCTGCAATCCGGCGGCCTGATCAACAGTGCACTGATGGGCGTGGGCCTGATCGATACACCTCTGGAACTGGTGTTCAACCGCACCGGGGTCTACATCTCCATGGTGCATATTCTGCTGCCGTTCATGATCCTGCCGATCTACAGCGTGATGAAGGGTATTTCGCCCACTTATATGCGCGCAGCGATTTCCCTGGGCTGTCATCCGTTCGCCAGCTTCTGGCGCGTGTACTTCCCGCAGACCTACGCCGGCGTGGGCGCCGGTTGCCTGTTGGTGTTCATCCTGGCAATTGGTTACTACATCACCCCGGCACTGCTGGGCAGCCCGAACGATCAGATGGTCAGCTACTTCGTGGCGTTCTACACCAACACCAGCATCAACTGGGGCATGGCGACGGCGTTGGGTGGCTTGCTGTTGCTGGCCACCGTGGTGCTGTACCTGATCTACAACCAGCTGGTCGGCGCCAGTCGCCTGCGCCTGAGCTAAGGAGACCTTGCGATGCTGAGCCCTTATATGTCGCCCGTTGAGCGGGTCTGGTTCTACAGCTTGCGGATCCTTTGCGGCTTGACCCTGTTGTTTTTGATACTGCCGGTGCTGGTGATCATCCCGCTGTCGTTCAACAGTGGCAGTTTCCTGGTGTATCCGCTGCAAGGCTTCTCGCTGCAGTGGTACCAGGACTTCTTCGCCTCGGCTGAATGGATGCGTGCACTCAAGAACAGCGTCATCGTTGCCCCGTCGGCCACGGTGCTGGCCATGGTGTTCGGCACCTTGGCAGCGATTGGCCTGACCCGTGGGAATTTCCCCGGCAAGGCGCTGGTAATGGCGCTGGTGATTTCGCCGATGGTGGTGCCGGTGGTGATCATTGGTGTGGCCAGTTACCTGTTCTTTGCGCCACTGGGCCTGGGCAACAGCTTTTTCTCGCTGATCGTGGTGCATGCGGTGTTGGGCGTGCCGTTTGTGATCATCACCGTGTCGGCGACCTTGCAGGGGTTCAACCACAACCTGGTGCGGGCGGCGGCCAGTCTCGGTGCTTCGCCATTGACCGCGTTTCGCCGGGTGACCTTGCCGTTGATCGCACCAGGGGTGATTTCCGGGGCGCTGTTTGCTTTCGCCACTTCGTTTGATGAGGTGGTGGTCACGCTGTTTCTCGCCGGCCCCGAGCAAGCGACCCTGCCGCGCCAGATGTTCAGCGGCATCCGCGAAAACCTCAGCCCGACGATTGCTGCTGCGGCGACCTTGTTGATTGCCTTCTCGGTCTTGCTGCTGCTGACCCTGGAATGGCTGCGTGGGCGCAGCGAGAAACTGCGCACTGCCCAAGTCTGAAGCCAACGGCGATCAAAATGTGGGGGCGAGCAAGCCCGCTCCCACATGGTCCTGTGTTGAACCAGAAATGACCATTCAGTCGCTGAATGCTAGGCAACCCAAAATCTCCAGCTATCCTTGTGCCAGCCCACCACCGATAGGAGGCCGCGCACATGAGTATTTCCTCATTCAAGATCGCCCATAAACTGCTGACCGGCGCGGGCGCCATCGAACAACTGGCCTTTGAGCTAACGCGACTGGATGTGGATAACCCGCTGATCGTCACCGACGCCGCGCTGGTCAAGTCCGGCACCGTGGCGCTGGCACTCGAACACCTGAGCGAACGCAGCTACGAAATTTTCGACCGCGTGCTGCCGGACCCGGAAATCGCCATTGTCGAAGATTGCATGCGCGTCTACCGCGACGGCGGGCATGACGGCTTGATCGGCCTGGGCGGCGGCAGTGCCATCGACATTGCCAAAAGCGTGGCCGCCTATGCCGGCTACCACGGCGCCCTGGCGGACTTGTTCGGCGTCGATCAGGTACCGCGCAAGGGGCCGCCGCTGATCGCCATTCCCACCACAGCCGGCACCGGCTCGGAAGTGACCAATGTAGCGATCCTCTCCGACAAGGTCGCGCAGCTGAAAAAGGGCATCGTCAGCGATTATCTACTGCCGGATGTGGCGCTGATCAGCCCGCAAATGACCCTGACCTGCCCGCGCAGCGTCACCGCCGCCAGCGGCGTGGATGCGCTGGTGCATGCCATCGAATCCTACCTGTCGCTGAACGCCTCGCCGATTACCGATGCATTGGCCATTGGCGCGATCAAGCTGATTGCCAACGCGTTGCCCAAGGCCTACGCCAACCCGGCCAACCTGCAGGCACGCGACGACATGGCCACCGCTAGCCTGATGGCGGGGATGGCCTTTGGGAATGCCGGGGTCGGCGCGGTGCATGCGTTGGCGTACCCGCTGGGTGGACGTTTCAATATCGCCCATGGCGTGAGCAACGCGCTGTTGCTGCCCTATGTAATGCACTGGAACAAGTTTGCCTGCGTGGAGCGCATGCAGGACATTGCCCAGGCCATGGGCGTGAATGTCACGGGGTTGAGCGTCAACGATGCCGCCGACCAAGCCGTCGAGGCTATGACGCGGCTGTGTGCCGCCGTCGAAATCCCGGCGGGGCTCCACAGTTTCGGGGTGCCCGAGGACGCTATCCCGGCCATGGCCGTGGAAGCGGCGGGCATTGAGCGGCTGATGCGCAACAACCCGCGCAAGCTCAGCGCAGCCGATATCGAGAAAATCTATCGGGCCGCGTACTAGTCATTGAGCCAGGTCACGGTGCGCGCGGCAAAGCATGAGGTATACAATGCGCGCCATCGTGATTTAGCTCAAAAAAGGTGCGTCATGCAGCCCTTCGTCATTGCTCCATCGATTCTCTCCGCCGACTTCGCCCGCCTGGGTGAGGAAGTGGACAAGGTGTTGGCCGCCGGTGCCGACTTTGTGCACTTCGATGTCATGGACAACCACTACGTGCCCAACCTGACCATCGGCCCGATGGTCTGCGCCGCGCTGCGCAAGTACGGCATCACTGCGCCGATCGACGCGCACCTGATGGTCAGCCCGGTGGACCGCATCATCGGTGACTTCGTGGAAGCCGGCGCGACCTACATCACTTTCCACCCGGAAGCCTCGCTGCACGTCGACCGCACCTTGCAACTGATCCGCGAAGGCGGCTGCAAGGCGGGCCTGGTGTTCAACCCTGCCACCCCGCTGGACGTGCTCAAATACGTGATGGACAAGGTCGACATGGTCCTGCTAATGAGCGTCAACCCAGGTTTCGGCGGGCAGAAGTTCATCCCCGGCACCCTCGACAAACTGCGCGAAGCCCGTGCACTGATCGACGCTTCTGGCCGTGACATTCGCCTGGAAATCGACGGCGGGGTCAACGTCAATAACATCCGCGAAATCGCAGCAGCTGGCGCCGACACCTTTGTGGCCGGCTCGGCGATCTTCAACGCGCCGGACTACCAGGAAGTCATCGCCAAGATGCGCGCCGAATTGGCGCTGGCACGTCCGTGAGCGGCTTTGAGCAACTGTTCCCCGGCAAATTGCCACGGCTGGTGATGTTCGATCTGGACGGTACCTTGATCGACTCGGTGCCCGACCTGGCGGCGGCGGTGGACGAGATGCTGCTCAAACTGGGACGCAAGCCCGCCGGGATCGAGTCGGTGCGCGAGTGGGTGGGCAACGGCGCGCAGATGCTGGTACGCCGGGCTTTGGCCGACAACATTGATGCCGAAGGGGTGGATGAGGTCGAGGCCGAACACGCCTTGGAACTGTTCAACGCCGCCTATGAAGACGGCCACGAATTGACCGTGGTTTACCCCGGCGTGCGCGACACCCTCAAGTGGCTGAGCAAGCAGGGCGTGGAAATGGCCCTCATCACCAACAAGCCGGAACGCTTCGTCGCGCCGCTGTTGGACCAGATGAAAATTGGCCGGTATTTCCGCTGGATCATCGGTGGTGATACCTTGCCGCAGAAAAAACCCGACCCGGCGGCACTGTTTTTCGTGATGAAAATGGCCAATATCCCGGCCTCGCAGTCGCTGTTTGTCGGTGATTCGCGCAGCGATGTGCAGGCGGCAAAGGCCGCTGGCGTGCAGTGTGTGGCCCTCAGTTACGGCTACAACCATGGCCGGCCGATTGCCGAAGAGTCGCCTTCATTGGTAATTGATGACCTGCGCCTGCTAATCCCCGGTTGCTTGGGAGCGAGCGCTGAGATAACGTTGCCTGATACCGATCCGTCCCCTTCTGGAAATTCCATCGTGGTGGTCACTCGCAAACTCTGGATGAAAGTCATCAAGGCCCTGGCCCGCTGGCGTTGGCGCGCCTGACTGATCCTGGCCGCGCCATGCGGCACGTTTGCATACCTGACTGTTAGACCCTCAAGCCACGAGGCACATCATGACCCGCGAAGAATTCCTGCGTTTGGCCGCTGCCGGCTACAACCGCATTCCCTTGGCCTGCGAAACCCTGGCCGACTTCGACACGCCGCTGTCGATCTACCTGAAACTGGCCGACGAGCCCAATTCCTACCTGCTCGAGTCCGTACAGGGCGGCGAGAAGTGGGGCCGTTACTCGATCATCGGCCTGCCGTGCCGCACCGTGCTGCGTGTGCACGACCATCATGTGAGCATTACCCATGATGGCGTCGAGATCGAAAGCCACAATGTTGAAGACCCGCTGGCGTTCGTCGAGGCGTTCAAAGCGCGTTACAACGTGCCGACCATCCCGGGTCTGCCGCGTTTCAACGGTGGCTTGGTGGGTTACTTCGGTTACGACTGTGTGCGCTACGTGGAAAAACGCCTGGGCAAGTGCCCGAACCCGGATCCGTTGGGTGTACCGGATATTCTGTTGATGGTCTCCGACGCGGTCGTCGTGTTCGATAACCTCGCCGGCAAGATGCACGCGATTGTGCTCGCCGACCCTTCCCAGGCCGACGCTTTCGAGAGCGGCCTTGCCAGCCTCGAAGCCCTGCTGGAGAAGCTGCGCCAGCCGATCACTCCGCGTCGCGGCCTGGACCTCAGCCGTCCGCCAGCCGCTGACCCGATCTTTCGTTCAAGCTTTACCCAAGATGACTACGAGCGCGCCGTCGATACCATCAAGGAATACATCCTTGCCGGTGACTGTATGCAGGTGGTGCCGTCGCAACGCATGTCCATCGACTTCAAGGCTGCGCCGATTGACCTGTACCGCGCGCTGCGCTGCTTCAACCCGACGCCGTACATGTACTTCTTCAACTTTGGTGACTTCCACGTGGTGGGCAGTTCGCCGGAAGTGCTGGTGCGCGTCGAAGACAACTTGATCACCGTGCGCCCGATCGCCGGGACGCGCCCACGTGGCGCGACTGAAGAGGCGGATTTGGCGCTGGAAGAAGACCTGCTGAGCGACGACAAGGAAATTGCCGAGCACCTGATGCTCATCGACCTGGGCCGTAACGACACCGGGCGTGTCTCGGAAATCGGTTCGGTCAAGCTCACTGAGAAGATGGTGATCGAGCGTTATTCCAACGTGATGCACATTGTGTCCAACGTCACCGGTGAGCTGAAAGCCGGCTTGACGGCGATGGACGCACTGCGCGCGATCCTGCCGGCGGGCACCTTGTCGGGCGCGCCGAAGATCCGTGCGATGGAAATCATCGACGAGTTGGAGCCGGTCAAGCGCGGTGTCTACGGCGGCGCCGTGGGGTATTTCGCCTGGAACGGCAACATGGACACGGCCATTGCGATCCGCACGGCCGTGATCAAGGACGGGGAGCTGCACGTGCAGGCCGGTGGCGGGATTGTCGCCGACTCGGTGCCGGCCCTCGAATGGGAAGAAACCCTGAACAAGCGCCGCGCGATGTTCCGCGCTGTTGCGCTGGCTGAACAGACCCCCAATTCTTGAGGTTTCCCCATGTTACTGATGATTGATAACTACGACTCCTTTACCTACAACGTTGTGCAGTACTTGGGTGAACTCGGTGCCGAGGTCAAGGTAGTGCGCAACGATGAACTGAGCGTGGCTGAAATCGCTGCGCTGAATCCGGAGCGCATCGTGGTGTCGCCAGGCCCATGCACGCCGACCGAGGCGGGTATTTCCCTCGAAACGATCAAGTATTTCGCCGGCAAGCTGCCGATCCTGGGCGTGTGCCTGGGCCACCAGTCTATCGGCCAGGCGTTTGGCGGTGACGTGGTGCGCGCGCGCCAGGTGATGCACGGCAAGACCAGCCCGGTGTTCCATCATGATGTGGGCGTATTTCATGGGCTTAACCTGCCGGTGACTGTGACCCGTTACCACTCGCTGGTGGTCAAGCGTGAAACCCTGCCGGAATGCCTGGAACTGACCGCCTGGACCCAGCTGGAAGACGGCTCGGTCGATGAAATCATGGGCTTGCGCCACAAGACACTGAATATCGAAGGGGTGCAATTTCACCCCGAGTCGATCCTGACCGAGCAGGGCTACGAGCTGTTCGCTAATTTTCTCAAGCAGAGCGGCGGCACGCGCTAAGGACTTTCCATGGATATCAAGACTGCCCTGAGCCGTATCGTCGGCCATCTGGACCTGAGCACCGCTGAAATGAGCGATGTGATGCGCGAGATCATGACGGGTCAATGCAGCGATGCGCAGATCGGCGCCTTCATGATGGCAATGCGCATGAAGAGTGAGAGCATCGACGAGATCGTCGGCGCCGTGTCGGTGATGCGCGAGCTGGCGGACAAGGTTGAGCTCAAGACCCTCGACGGCGTGGTCGACGTGGTCGGCACCGGCGGTGATGGTGCCAATATCTTCAACGTGTCGACGGCGGCATCGTTTGTGGTCGCGGCGGCCGGATGCACCGTGGCCAAGCACGGCAACCGTGCAGTGTCCGGCAAGAGCGGCAGTGCCGATTTGCTGGAAGCCGCGGGCATCTACCTGAACCTGACGCCGGTCCAAGTGGCGCGCTGCATCGATAACGTCGGTATCGGCTTCATGTTTGCTCAATCCCACCATGGCGCAATGAAACACGCTGCAGGCCCGCGCAAGGACCTCGGCCTGCGCACCCTGTTCAACATGCTCGGCCCGCTTACGAATCCGGCCGGTGTGAAGCACCAGGTGGTGGGCGTATTCAACCAGGCGCTGTGCCGGCCATTGGCGCAAGTGCTGCAGCGCATGGGCAGCAAGCATGTGCTGGTGGTGCATTCCAAAGATGGCCTGGACGAATTCAGCCTGGCGGCACCGACCTTCGTGGCGGAGCTCAAAGATGACCACGTCACCGAGTACTGGGTCGAGCCGGAAGATTTGGGCATGAAGAGCCAGAGCCTGCACGGCCTGGCAGTGGAAAGCCCGGCGGCGTCCCTCGAGCTGATTCGCGATGCCCTGGGGCGTCGCAAGACCGAGAATGGTCAAAAAGCCGCTGAGATGATCGTTTTGAATGCTGGCGCGGCACTTTATGCAGCCGACCATGCCTATAGTCTTAAGGAAGGGGTCGCCTTGGCCCACGATGCGCTGCACACCGGTCTGGCTCGCGAGAAGCTGGAAGAGCTGGGAGCATTCACCGCGGTATTCAAGATGGAGAATGAAGGATGAGTGTGCCGACCGTTCTGGAAAAGATCCTGTCGCGCAAGGCTGAAGAAGTCGCCGAGCGCCGAGCCCGCGTGAGCCTCGCCGAACTGGAAGCTCAGGCAAAGATCGCTGATGCGCCGCGTGGCTTCGCCAATGCGCTTATCAAGCAGGCCAAGGAAAAGCAGCCCGCCGTCATTGCTGAAATCAAAAAGGCTTCGCCGAGCAAGGGCGTGATTCGCGAGATCTTCATTCCTGAAGACATTGCCAAGAGCTATGAGAAGGGCGGGGCGACCTGCCTGTCAGTACTGACCGATATCGACTACTTCCAGGGTTCCGACCTGTTCCTGCAGCAAGCTCGCGCCGCGTGCAAGTTGCCGGTGATCCGCAAGGACTTCATGGTCGATCCGTACCAGATCGTCGAAGCCCGTGCGTTGGGTGCTGACTGCGTGTTGCTGATCGTTTCCGCCCTGGATGACGTGAAGATGGCCGAACTGGCGGCCGTGGCCAAAAGCGTCGGCCTGGATGTGTTGGTGGAAGTGCACGACGGCGATGAGCTGGAACGCGCACTTAAAACCCTCGACACGCCGCTGGTGGGCGTCAACAACCGTAACCTGCACACCTTCGAAGTCAGCTTGGAAAACACACTTGACCTGCTGCCGCGAATTCCGCGCGACCGATTGGTGATCACCGAGAGTGGCATCGTCAACCGTGCTGATGTGGAGTTGATGGAGATCAGTGGTGTGTATTCGTTCCTGGTGGGCGAGACCTTCATGCGTGCCGAAAACCCGGGGGCGGAGTTACAGCGTCTGTTCTTCCCGGAGCGTGGTGCGGCGGTCAGTGGTTCGACATTGGACTGACTTGAACACGGTCAGGATTTGAAATGCAGTCTAAATGTGGGAGCGGGCTTGCTCGCGAATGCGGTACATCAGACACATATTCAGTGACTGACCCACCGCATTCGCGAGCAAGCCCGCTCCCACATTGGGTTTTGTGTTTATTCAGATAGGTAGGTGTTTGATGGTTAAGCCGGTGTCGATGACTGTTGAAGCTGGGCTGGCCGCCGAGCAAGCCTTGCTGGCAGCCGTTTGCGCCGGTGAGCAGGAATTCGGCCTGCTGTTCTGGCAACCCAGCGATCAAGCCTTGGTGATGCCGCGTCGTTTAAGTCGGCTACCGGCGTTCGAAACCGCCAGCCAGGTCTCGGCCGCCGCCGGTTGGCCTGTATTGCTACGCGAGACCGGCGGTGAGCCGGTGCCGCAATCAAGTGCCACGGTCAATATCGCACTGGTCTACGCGCCACCGCGCAGCGAGGGCGATCAGAACCGCATCGAAACCGGCTACTTGCGTTTATGCCAGCCGATCTGCGACTTGCTGATCGAGCTGGGTGGCGACGCCTCTGTCGGCGAAATCGACGGGGCATTTTGCGACGGTCGCTACAACGTCAACCTCAACGGTCGAAAAATGGTCGGCACCGCGCAGCGCTGGCGCCAAAGCGGTGGCCGCCCGGTGGGGTTGGTGCACGGTGCCTTGTTGCTGGATAACGACCGCGATGCGTTGATCACGGCGGTCAACCGCTTTAACGAAGCCTGCGGTCTCGAGCAGCGGGTTCGCGCCGACAGCCATATCGCTCTGCACGAAGCCTTCCCAGCACCGGATGCGATCAGCCGGCTGGATACCTTGTATCGTCAAATGCTGGCCAGCGTCCTGCCGGGTTAACGGGTGCCGAACACCACCATCGTCTTGCCTTTGACGTGCACCAGGCTGCGCTCTTCCAAGTCTTTGAGCACGCGACCGACCATCTCCCGTGAACAGCCGACAATGCGCCCGATTTCCTGGCGTGTGACCTTGATCTGCATGCCGTCGGGGTGAGTCATGGCGTCGGGCTGTTTGCACAACTCCAGCAGGCAGCGGGCTACTCGGCCGGTCACATCAAAGAATGCCAGGTCGCCGACCTTGCGCGTGGTGTCGCGCAGGCGCTGGGCAATCTGCCCGCTGAGGGCGTAGAGGATGTCGGGATCCTGCTGGGCCAGTTCGCGGAACTTGGCGTAGCTGATCTCAGCGACTTCGCACTCGATCTTGGCACGTACCCAGGCGCTGCGTTTCTGTTCCTTACCGGCTTGTTCGAACAGCCCCAACTCCCCAAAAAAATCTCCGGTGTTCAGGTAGGCGATGATCATCTCACGGCCGTCTTCATCCTCGATCAGAATGGTGACCGAGCCTTTGATAATGAAGAACAGTGTTTCTGAACGTTCGCCGGCGCAGATGATGTTGTGCTTGGCCGGATGGCGACGGCGCTGGCAGTGCATCAACAGTTTGTCGAGATTCTTGATCTTGGATATGGGAGTAAGGGCAACCATGGTTGTGTCCCGAAAAAACTGCGCGAGGTAGTTGGAGTCGTTGTATTCGTCGGTATCGGCATTGATACACATTGCATGAATGGTGGCGAAGAGCCATCCATTTGGCGCCAGCTTAACAGACACATCCTGTCTCGATTAGCCCATTTTTGGCGCAAACCCTGCTATTGATCGCTTTTGCGTGAAACGCTGACGCGTGCGGGCCCTGTGCTAAGCTGGCGACCCTTTTTTAGCAGTGGAGTCTGGGCGATGAAGGCACGCATCCAATGGGCGGGCGAAGCCATGTTTCTCGGAGAGTCGGGCAGTGGCCATGTGGTGGTCATGGACGGCCCTCCGGAAGCCGGTGGCCGTAACCTGGGCGTACGCCCGATGGAAATGCTCCTGCTTGGCGTAGGCGGTTGCAGCAATTTCGACGTGGTCAGCATCCTGAAAAAGTCCCGCCAGGCCGTGGAAAGCTGCGAAGCCTTCCTGGAAGCCGAGCGCGCCACTGAAGATCCCAAGGTATTCACCAAGATCCATATGCATTTCGTGGTGAAGGGCCGGGCGTTGAAGGAAGCCCAGGTCAAGCGTGCTATCGAGCTGTCGGCTGAGAAGTACTGCTCGGCGTCGATCATGCTCGGCGCGGCCGGTGTGGCCATCACCCATGATTACGAAATCATCGAATTGGGCTGATCGCTCAATCGGCAAAAAGAAAGGGCGCTGTGACGGCGCCCTTTTTTTGGATTTTATACGCTTAGATACGATAGGTGCTTTTGGTCATGACCTTGGCCAAGAGGCTCATGCCTAACCTTACCGGCGCCGGGAAGCGGAAACCGCCAGCATCCAGTGCGCTTTCGGCGTGGTGTTCTTCATCGATACGCATCTGCTCAAGAATCGCCCGGGACTTTTCGTCTTCGGCCGGCAGTTGTTCCAGATGCTCATCCAGATGCTTGCACACCTGACGTTCGGTCGCCGCGACAAAACCCAGGCTGACCTTGTCGCTGATCAGCCCGGCAGTAGCGCCGATACCAAACGACAAGCCATAAAACAGCGGGTTCAGCACGCTGGGATGGCTGCCGAGTTGGCGAATGCGTTGTTCGCACCAGGCCAAGTGATCGATTTCCTCTTCGGCGGCATGTTCCATGGCGGCGCGTACCTGCGGTAACTTGGCAGTCAGCGCCTGGCCCTGGTAGAGCGCCTGGGCACAGACTTCACCGGTGTGGTTGATGCGCATTAGGCCGGCGACGTGGCGGGTCTCGGTCTCGCTCATCTGTGCGTCGGGGCGCACGATGGCGGGCGAGGGGCGATACGGTTGGCCGCTGAATGGCAGCAGCGTGCGCATGGCCGTGTCGGCTTGCAGCAACAAACGGTCAATCGGCGAGTAGTGACGTTGGGTAGTCATGCTGACCTCCGGGAAGAATCTCGGCGGCCAGTTTACCGCAAGAGAGGGGGAAGCGTTTGCGCCGCGTCAAGGGCATGGGGTCGCAGCCTGGGTCACGACCCATGTTCGAGGGCCGATCAGCCCGGCGGCCAGTTCATCTGGCGCTGACCCAGCACGTGCATATGGATGTGATAAACGGTCTGCCCGCCGTCTTCATTGCAGTTCATCACCACACGAAAACCTTTTTCGCAGCCTTGCTCAACGGCCAGGCGCTGGGCGGTGAACAGAATATGACCTGCTAGGGCTTTGTCGTCTTCTGTCAGGTCGTTCAACGTGCGGATAGGTTTCTTGGGAATGACCAGAAAATGCACGGGTGCCTGCTGTGCAATATCGTGGAAGGCCAGGACCTGGTCATCCTCGTAGATAATCTTCGCGGGTATTTCTCTGTTGATGATCTTGGTGAACAGAGTATCCACAGCTGTTTCTCCATTATGAATGTGCAGGGTGAGTGTACTCAGCCGTTCAGCGCGGGCAATAGGCCTTGTTAATGGCACCGGCGATCTTGCGGGTCAGCCATCGGGGGCTGAAACGTGGACTGAAGGCGATCCAGCGGTTGCGTCGGCCGGGAATGATGATGGCTTTGTTCTTTTCCAGGGCGCGCACGGTATAAAGCGCCACTTCTTCGGGGCTCATCAGTTGTTGGCTACGGTCGAGCTTGGCGGTGTCCATTTGCGCGGTGCCGAAGAATGCAGTGCGTGTCGGGCCGGGGCAGAGGACCGAGACCTTGATGCCGCAGGTCTTCAACTCTTCGCGCAGACCTTCGGAAAAGTGCAGTACGTAGGCTTTGCTGGCGTAGTAGGTGCTCATCCACGGGCCTGGCTGGAATGCCGCGACGGACGCTACATTGAGAATCTGCCCGCCGCCCTGCAGGGCCATGGTGTTACCGAGGGCATGGCACATACGAGTCAGGGCCAGGATGTTGACCTCTATGAGGTCTTGCTCGGTCATCCAGTCCTGAGCCAGGAAGGGACCGCTGGTGCCGATGCCGGCGCAGTTCACCAGCAAGTCGATCTGCCGTTCGCCTTCTTCAAGCTCCAGCAGGAAGCCGGACAAGCGCAGTGGCTCGCCCAGGTCGCAGGCCCGGAACAGCACCTCGACACCGAAGCGTTGAGTCAATTCGATTGCAATGCTTTCCAACTGATCACGCTGGCGGGCCACCAGAATCAAGCTGCGGCCGCGACGGGCCAGCGCTTCGGCCAAGGCCAGGCCGATGCCGCTGGAGGCGCCGGTGATCAGAGCGTAACGGGTCATGCCTTTCTCCATCGCAACACCGCCGCGCCTGTGACAAAGGCATCACAGGCCGGCGCGTTTCTTTACTGTTCTGGAGAGTCTACAGGTTCGCCCGCTTCGTCAGCACTTTGCGCTTCGTCTTCTTCTACGGCCGTGGCTTGGTCGGCATCTTCATCGGCGGTGATGGAGCTGCTTTCGTAGCTGCTGTCCATGTTGGCTTCGAGTTGGTTCAGGTAACCGTTCATGCCCAGGGTCACCACGATGGCGAGCATGACTGGGATAAACGCCAACCACAGCGTGGCCAGGACTTTTACCGCTGTGGAGTTGCGGGGTGGTGGTGCGCCGTATTGGTTGGCGCCTGCATTTCCTGGCAATACCAGCAACAGGATCGGGAAGACGCTGTTCACCAGCGGTACCAGGTTGAGGAAGTACAGCCAGCCTGACCAACCCAGATCGTGCAGGCGCTGCACACCGATTTGTACACTGACCCACACCAGCGCAACAAACAACGCGAGACCCAGCAACACCCCAAGGAGGGTACCTGCGGTTGGCGAGGCGGTGGCGACCGCAAAGCTGACGGTGCTGATGATGCCACCCGCGACCAGCATCGCTAGGGTCAACACGAGTGTCCAGGCGAGATACCGCAGTCGCCCGATGCGCCCGTGGATAGTGAAGACTTTTAGGGTGGAGTACTCCGGCAGGTTTTCACCTACGGCAGCGCGCGGCGGTGCATAGGGTGAAGCGTCCGGGCGGGAGAAGTCGGAAGCTCCGGAATCCGTCTCATGGGTTTCGGCGAGGCTGAAGGCTACGGGTTGTTCGGCTTCGATGCGTGCGTCGACCCCGGCGTTTTTCAGCGCGGTGAGGTAGGTTTCCGCATCCGGGCGCGACAGGTCACGTTTGAGCGCAACAGGGCGGCCGGTGAAGAGCTTCTCGATGGCTTCAACTTCGCTCTTGAACAGCTCGGCCAGGTTCAGTTTTGCTGTGGTGCTTTCGACGCCCGGGAGCAAGGCCCCATCAAACACAATCTTGAAACGGTTGTCGCTCATGCGGGCTTCCTTGTCACTTGTTCAGGGAGGTTGTGCAGGCCCGCTCAATCGGCGGGCCTTGCGGTTGGGTCAGCGAGGCCAGCGCAGTTGAACTGCCTGTTCGCGTGCCTTGCGGTATTCGGCATCGAGGCGCGCAACCAGTTCATCGACACTTGGCAAATCATCGATTTCACCGACACCTTGGCCGGCAGACCATACAGTCTTCCATGCTTTGGCCTCGTCGCTCAACGGTTTGAGCTTGGAGCCAAAGTTGACTTCGCCTTTGCCTTGCAGGGCGGCGAGGTCGAAGCCGGCGTTTTCCAGGCTCTGGCGCATAAAGCTGGCGGGGACGCCGGAGACAGCAGGAGTGTGCACGATGTCGGCGGCGCGCGATGTGAGCAGCATCTCTTTATAGGCATCCGGGGCATGGCTTTCAGTGGTGCCAATAAAGCGAGTGCCGAAATAGGCCAAGTCGGCGCCGAGCAGTTGGGCGGCGAGAATCTCGTGCCCGTGGTTGAGGCAGCCGGCCAGCAGCAGCGTTTTGTCGAAGAACTGGCGAATCTCGGCGATCAGCGCGAACGGGCTCCAAGTGCCAGCATGGCCCCCGGCGCCCGCGGCTACGGCGATCAGGCCATCCACGCCGGCTTCGGCCGCCTTTTCAGCGTGGCGCCGAGTGGTGACGTCGTGGAACACCAGGCCGCCGTAGCTGTGCACGGCGTCTACCAGTTCCTTCACAGCGCCCAGGCTGGTAATGACGATCGGTACTTTGTGTTCAACGCAGATCGCCAGGTCCGCCTCCAGGCGCGGGTTGCTGCTGTGCACGATCAGGTTGACGGCGTAGGGCGCAGGATTGTCCAGCGCTGCCAGGCCCGCTTCGATTTCCTCCAGCCAGGCCTTGAACCCGCTGCTTTCGCGTTGGTTAAGCGCCGGGAAGCTCCCGACCACCCCATTGCGGCAGCACGCCAGGACCAGTTGCGGGTTGGAAATCAGAAACATCGGCGCAACCACGACGGGCAGGCGCATACGTTGTTCAAGCAGAGCGGGCAGCGACATTGGAGGTACCCCGAGTAATTGAAGTTAGAACGGTTTGACCACGACTAAAATTACGATAGCCAGCAATATCAGAACGGGTACTTCATTGAACCAGCGATAAAAGACATGGCTGCGGGTGTTCTCGCCACGGGCGAAACGTTTTACCTGAGCACCGCACATATGGTGGTAGCCGATCAGCAACACCACCAGGGTCAGCTTGGCGTGGATCCAGGCGCCCGATTGAAAGATGCCGGGGTTGAGGGCGATCAGCCAAATACCGAATACCAGGCTGGCCAGCATCGCCGGATTCATGATGCCGCGGTACAACTTGCGCTCCATGACGCTGAAGCGTTCCTTGCTGACGGTGTCCTCGCTTTGGGCGTGGTAGACGAACAGGCGTGGCAGGTAGAACAGCCCGGCAAACCAGCAGACGATGCTGACAATGTGGAAGGCTTTGATCCATAGATAGAGCATTTCTAGTTATTCCCAGGTTCACGGTAACTGAAGATAGTAGTGGCTCATGCGCCCGTACGTCACGTTGACGGTTGTCGCAGGACGATACGGCCCCTATTATCGACGGCTTTCCAGTGGTTCGTTGAGGGCAGGTTTATGGTCAAGGTCGGTATCGTCGGCGGCACGGGTTACACCGGTGTCGAATTGCTGCGTCTGTTGGCTCAGCATCCGCAAGCTGAGGTTGTGGTCATCACCTCCCGATCCGAGGCCGGCCTGGCCGTGGCCGACATGTATCCGAACCTGCGAGGCCATTACGATGGCCTGGCGTTCAGCGTTCCGGACATCAAGACCCTGGGCGCCTGCGACGTGGTGTTCTTCGCCACCCCTCATGGTGTTGCCCATGCCTTGGCTGGTGAGCTGCTGGCGGCGGGCACCAAGGTGATCGATCTGTCGGCGGACTTCCGTTTGCAGGACGCTGATGAATGGGCCAAGTGGTATGGCCAGCCTCACGGTGCGCCTGAACTGCTGGAGGAAGCTGTCTATGGCCTGCCGGAAGTCAATCGTGAGCAGATCAAGCAAGCGCGTTTGATCGCGGTACCCGGTTGCTATCCAACAGCCACTCAACTGGGTTTCCTGCCATTGCTGGAGGCTGGGTTGGCGGACGCTTCGCGCTTGATCGCAGACTGCAAGTCGGGCGTGAGCGGTGCTGGCCGTGGCGCGGCGGTCGGTTCGCTTTATTCCGAGACGTCAGAAAGCATGAAGGCCTATGCAGTAAAAGGGCATCGCCACTTGCCGGAAATCCGCCAGGGGCTGCGTCGCGCGGCCGGTAAAGACGTGGGCCTGACCTTCGTACCGCACCTGACGCCGATGATTCGCGGCATTCACTCTACGTTGTACGCAACGGTGGTTGATCGCTCGGTAGACCTTCAGGCGCTGTTCGAAAAACGTTATGCCAACGAACCGTTCGTCGACGTTATGCCAGCCGGCAGCCACCCGGAAACCCGCAGCGTGCGTGGCGCCAATGTGTGCCGGATTGCTGTGCATCGTCCGCAGGATGGCGACCTGGTCGTGGTGCTGTCGGTGATCGATAACCTGGTCAAGGGCGCGTCGGGCCAGGCGGTGCAGAACATGAACATCTTGTTTGGCCTGGATGAGAAGCTGGGCCTGTCCCACGCAGGCATGCTGCCTTAAGGGCAGCGGCAAGCTTCAAGTCATCAGCGGCAAGCTTGAAGCTAGTAGCTCGAAGCTTGCCGCTGCTCCCATAATAGTTGACCGCTTTTCTAGGAGAAGCGGATAATGCCTGCCATTACGCATATGGCGGCGGTACGCCGGGAGATTATTAGCATGAGCGTTGAATCCTTCACCCCCACGGCTTTGCAATTCACCCACGGTGCTGCGCACAAGGTGAAGAGCCTGGTCGATGAAGAGGGTAATGATCGCTTGAAGCTGCGCGTATTTGTTACGGGCGGCGGTTGTTCAGGGTTTCAGTACGGTTTTACCTTCGATGAAGATGTAGCCGATGATGACACCATCGTTGAACGCGAGGGCGTGAGTTTGGTCGTGGACCCGATGAGCTTCCAATACCTGGCAGGAGCCGAGGTGGATTACCAGGAAGGTCTGGAAGGTTCGCGTTTCGTGATCAAGAACCCTAACGCTACCACCACCTGTGGTTGCGGGTCTTCGTTCTCGATCTGATCGACAGGGCATGTTAAAACGCCGCTTGGCTGTGATAGGCCAAGCGGCGTTTTGCTGTCTGCGGATTCTGGAGGCGGTCAGGCAGGGTAGATCGCGCCCAGTACCCGAAGCCCGCGTGCACCGGTGACGCTGGGGCGGTTGGCGGCAATGCCTTCAAGGCAGCAATGGGCCAACCAGGCGAAGGCCATGGCTTCGACCCAGTCGGGGTCCACGCCGTAGGTGGCGGTGCTGCTGACCTGGGTTGATGGCAACAACGCGGCCAGCCGACTCATCAGCGTGGCGTTGTGAGCGCCGCCACCACACACCAGCAGCGTTTCTGTCTGGGGCTGGGCGGACCGTAGGGAATCGACAATGGTCAGGGCGCTCAGCTCCAGCAGCGTGGCTTGCACATCCTGAGGCTCGAACGCGGGCAAGTGGCTGAGGTGTTGGTGCAGCCATCCCAGGTTGAACACTTCGCGCCCGGTGCTTTTAGGGCCCTTGGTCACGAAGAATGGGTCACTGAGCAGGTCGTTGAGTAGTTGAGCCTCTACCTTGCCGCTCGCCGCCCACTGCCCATCACGATCAAAGTGTTCGCCGCGTTGTTGGTGTATCCATGCATCGAGCAGGACATTGCCCGGGCCGCAGTCGAAGCCGGCTACAGGTTTGCCGGTCTCGATCAGGCTGAGGTTGCTGAAACCTCCTACATTCAATACTGCGCGGTTACCGGTGTGGTCACTAAACAGTGCTTCATGGAATGCGGGCACCAGTGGGGCGCCCTGGCCGCCGGCGGCAACATCACGACTGCGGAAGTCGCTGACCACGGTGATACCCGTCAGCTCGGTGAGCAGGGCTGGGTTGCCGATTTGCACGGTAAAGCCCCGGGCGGGTTCATGGCGGATGGTCTGGCCATGGCTGCCAATTACGCGAATGTCCTGAGGCTTGAGGTTTTGTTGCTTGAGCAGAGTGTGAATGCCTTGAGCGGCAAGATTCACCCAGTTCTGTTGGGCAATGGCTGAACGGGCGATCTCATCTGGGCCGCTGGCGCACAGAGCAAGCAGCTCGGCGCGCAGGGTTTCCGGCATGGGAATGTAGTGCGTGGCGATCAGCTTGATCGCCGGATATTGCTCGATCAAGGCAATGTCCAGTCCATCGAGGCTGGTCCCGGACATCACGCCTAAGTAGAGCGCCATACTTTAACGCTTCGCCGAAGCCAGCAGGGTGGAGCGCTCCTGGTCCATGCGTGCCATCAATGGCTGGCTCTGTTGCATGAACCGTGCACGCTCGGCCTTGGCGATCGGGTCGGCCATCGGTAGCTTCTGACCCAGCGGGTCGACGTGTACGCCATTGACCTGGAACTCATAGTGCAAGTGCGGCCCGGTAGAGAGGCCAGTGGTACCGATATAGCCGATCACTTGGCCTTGCTTCACGGTGCCGCCAGTGTGCACACCCTTGGCAAAGCCTTGCATGTGGCCATACAGCGTACGGTAGGTGTTGCCGTGCTGGATGATCACGGTATTGCCGTAGCCACCACGACGGCCGGCCAGCAGCACTTTACCGTCGCCTGCTGCCTTGATCGGCGTGCCACGTGGCGCGGCATAGTCGACGCCTTTGTGGGCGCGGATTTTGTTCAGAATTGGATGCTTGCGACCCATGGAGAAACGCGAGCTAATGCGAGCGAAGTCTACCGGTGTACGGATGAAGGCCTTGCGCATGCTATTGCCGTCGGCGGTGTAGTAGCTGCTATTGCCTTGCTTGTTGGTGTAGCGCACGGCGGTGTAGGTCTTGCCGCGGTTGGTAAAGCGCGCGGAGAGGATGTTGCCAGTGCCCACAACTTTGCCGTTGACGACTTTCTGCTCGTAGATCACATCAAATTCGTCGCCTTGACGGATGTCTTGGGCGAAGTCGATGTCGTAGCCAAAAACACTGGCCATGTCCATGGTCATGCTGTGGGACAGTCCGGCGCGGGCGGCAGATTGCGAAAGGGAGCTGTTGATCACCCCGTGAACGTAGGCCGAGCGCGTCACCGGTTTGGTGGTGATGCGGTTGAAGGCAAAGCCTTTGGCGCCTTTGGTCAGCGTGATGCTTTCAAGGTCGCTGACGGTACTGTGGAGCTTGTTGAGTTGGCCGTCGGGGGTCAGTTCGAATTCAAGCTTTTGACCGCGTTTGAGCTGGGTGAATTGCTTGGCTTGTTTGTCGCTGGCCAGTGCGTCGTTGAGGGTAGCGGCAGGCAGGCCGACTTTCTCGAACAGTGTCGATAGTGTATCGCCCTTGCCTACGATGATTTCGCGGTGCAGAGGACTCTTGGCCACCTCTACAGTCGGCGTCTCGCCAGCTTGCTGTGTGTCTTTCGGGCTGTTTTCTATCTGGGCGAAGGGTGAGCCGGCGGGGGCGTTTGTGGCTTGTTGCGCATCGGAAGCGTCTTGATCTTGTGTCAGTTGTTCAACTGGGCTTTCCAGGTCAAGGCTCAGGGATGTTCGTTTGGCTTCTACGTCACTGGAAGGGAATACCAGGAGTGCCAGGCTGAGAAGGGCGGCGATGCCACTTGCGGCGAGCAAGTGGGTCTTCGGGTAAAGCGGCGGCGCTTTAGACGGTTCAGTGGTCATAGGTAATTTTGACTTTGAAGATGAAATGGAAAAGATGAATGACATGATGAAGATGAAATAACTGTATAAAATATAACCAAATCATCTGTGGCGCAAGCTCGCGAACGCTGGGCTTGCTGAACGGTGTCCGTTCGCAGGGCAAAACTTGTAATTAGTCCCTGATCTTGTATGGTTGGTTCCCTTTTGAATCTGAGCCTTGCGGGTCTGTTATGAAGTCGGTTGAAGAACAGCTAGCGCTGATAAAACGTGGTGCGGAAGAACTGTTGGTCGAAGCTGAGCTGATCGAAAAGCTCAAGCGTGGTCAACCCCTGCGTATTAAGGCTGGCTTTGATCCGACGGCGCCGGATCTGCACCTGGGTCATACCGTGCTTATTAATAAGCTGCGTCAGTTCCAGGAGCTGGGGCATCAGGTCATCTTCCTTATAGGTGATTTCACCGGGATGATCGGTGACCCAAGTGGCAAGAGTGCCACGCGTCCGCCGTTGACTCGTGAGCAGGTGCTTGATAACGCCGAGACCTACAAGACACAGGTGTTCAAGATTCTTGATCCGGCCAAGACCGAGGTGGCGTTCAATTCTACTTGGATGGATCAGATGGGGCCGGCGGATTTCATTCGCTTGACCTCCCAGTACACCGTTGCGCGCATGCTTGAACGTGATGACTTCGACAAGCGTTACTCCACCAACCAGCCGATCGCCATTCATGAGTTCCTCTATCCGCTGGTTCAGGGCTACGACTCGGTAGCGTTGCGTGCTGATGTTGAGCTGGGTGGCACTGATCAGAAATTCAACCTCTTGATGGGGCGTGAACTGCAGCGTGCGTATGGGCAGGAGGCTCAGTGCATTCTGACCATGCCGTTGCTGGAAGGCTTGGATGGCGTCAAGAAGATGTCCAAGTCCTTGGGCAACTATGTCGGTATCCAGGAAGCGCCGGGTGTGATGTACGGCAAGCTGGTTTCGATTCCTGATGCGCTGATGTGGCGCTACTTCGAGTTGCTGAGCTTCCGCTCGATGGATGAGATCAATGCGCTGCGTGCTGACGTAGAAGCAGGCACTAATCCGCGTGACGTGAAAATCAAGCTGGCGGAAGAGATCGTTGCGCGCTTCCATGGTGAAGAGGCTGCGGCCAGTGCTCACCGTGCGGCGGGTAATCGTATGAAGGATGGCGAGCTGCCGGATGATCTGCCGGAGATTGAGCTGTCCGCTGTCGAGGCGATGCCGATCGCTGCTGTCCTTAATAAGGCGGGCTTGGTGAAGAACTCGGCGGTTGCGCGTGATTTGTTGGGTTCCGGTGGTGTGCGTATAGATGGTGAGGTTGTAGACCGCACCTTTATATGCGAGCTGGGTGCTACTCACGTTTGCCAGGCTGGAAAGAAGGCATTTGCGCGTATTACGCTTAAATCCGAATAAACCTGAAATTAAGTGTTGACGGCGATTTATATCTGTCTATAATTCGCCCCACTTCCGGCGCAGTCGAAACGGAAAACTCCTTGGTAAACAAAGAGTTATGCGAAATTCGACAGCGAGTTGCTTTAGTTCATCGAAGCCCAGAAGGAGTTGGTAGAGCAGTGTTGTTTGGCTCTATTAACGTTTCGATCCTCTCGGTCGAAAGCGGGGAAAAAGAGGTGTTGACAGCAGCGTGTAACGCTGTAGAATTCGCCTCCCGCTAACGAGAGATCGGAAGCGCAAGTGGTTGAAGTTGTTGAAGAATTCTTCGAAAACTTCTGAAAATAATCACTTGACAGCAAATGAGGCTGCTGTAGAATGCGCGCCTCGGTTGAGACGAAAGATCTTAACCAACCGCTCTTTAACAACTGAATCAAGCAATTCGTGTGGGTGCTTGTGGAG